>CAVERO010000020.1:0-24237 GCA_963617915.1 Candidatus Methanomethylophilaceae archaeon
AAGCACACTCCCTCCCCCGAGGGGAGGGATTTAGGGAGGGGGTAACGTGAACTGATTTTTCGCAGGCAATACTCTCCGAACGTGAGATAAGGTATTTTATCACAAGCATATGGCCACTTGCGAAACTTGAGTACTGAATATGATGAAGACTGAATACGAGAAAATGCTAGCCGGGGAGGTTTACTCGGCGGTCGATACGGAACTCTTGGAGATGCGTGACAGCACTGCTGACCTGTGTTGGGAATACAACCGGATAAGGCCTACGCTTGTGCGTGAGCGCAACGAGATGTTGCACATGATTCTTGGCCGGTGTGACGAAGACACTTTCATCAACCAGCCGTTCTACTGCGACTACGGCAAGCATATCCGCGTAGGCAAAGGTTTTTTCGCGAACTTCGGCCTCACCGTTCTGGACGAGGCGTTTGTCACAATCGGCGACGACTGCTTCATCGGCCCGAATGTAGGAATATACACGGCCTGTCACAGCACCGATCCCCAAGAGAGGGTGACCCGTGAGGAATGGGCCAAGCCTGTGACCATCGGCAACGACTGCTGGATCGGCGGCAACGTCACTATTCTCCCGGGGGTGACAATCGGAGACGGCTGCACCATCGGCGCCGGCAGCGTCGTGGTCAAGGACATCCCGGCCGGCTCCATCGCTGTCGGCAATCCGGCCAGAGTCATCAAGCGGTTGAAGGATTAAGAAGCTGTTTTGCGAAACGCCTTCTCATCTAAACCGGTCAGAAGTACCTGAAAGGCACATTTCAATGAAAATCCTGTAACGTTGCCTTTGTGTTTTTCAGCCCGGAGTGGCCTCCGCCGGAAGAATGGTCCCGTCTGTATTTCAAAGGCGGGATTCCATAAACTTTCTGGAAAGACTTGACGAGGTGACTTGAATCCGAATAGCCCATGCTGTATGCGATCTCCTTGACTGTCATCTTGCTGTCCAACAACAGGCCCTCCACCATCTTGAGCCTGTTTCTTGCGACATACTGCCGCAACGGTTCCTGAAAATTACGCTTGAAATATTCCCCTATATAGTTTGGTGAAAGATTGAACGTCTTTCCGAGGTTTTCAGCGCTCAAGAGATCCGGCTCATGAATATGCCGCTGTATGTATTGCTGCATATACATCGAACCATCTGTTTCCCCATGTCCGGAGCTGTCGAAGGATGACTTTCCGGCGATGTTCCTGGCCACAATCACAAGAATGCTGTTAATCCACTGATGCAGCAGATAGTTGCTGCTTTCCCGCTTGGATTCCTCTTCGCGCCTTATGAACTCAAACAGCCGGAACACTGTGTCTTCGTCTTGCCCGGAGAACCGGATTTCCTCCTGCCAGCCAGGAGAACGGAACACCTCCGCTACATTTTTCCCGACATAGTCCTCCACATAGTTAATCATAAACCGGATGAACACATACTCGCTATGCGTATCAATCGTAAAGCAATGAGTCATCTCCGGTGGAATGAGGAACAATGAATGGGCATCATAGGTGGTTTCCAGCACCTTGCAATCTGAATCCCCGGCATAAAACCGTCCTGTCCCCTCACTCACATAAACCATTTCGAAAAATGAGTGCTGGTGTTCAGCTATCGGAAATACTTCATGATTCCGAATCAGAATCTCCACCGGTTGATACAGGTTTTCTTTCCACATATAATGAAAAAATTCAACGATGTCCTGCAAAAATACAATAAATGTCATATTCCCACACCATACCTTTGCGGAAAAATCGTACGGGCTTATGCGAGGATTAGTTGATTTTCTTTTGAGCAGAGATTCCGGCTCCGGGAATTTCCGCTCTTTTGTCATCCTTAATTTCCGGTTCTTCTGCGGATTGATGATGCTGCCTTACGGGTACGGCAAGATTGTCAATTATGACAGGTATGCGGCGGATTTCTTCGGCGACCCCATCGGCATCGGAGACATTCCATCCCTGTGGCTTACCATATTCGCTCAAACAGTCTGCCCGATAATGCTGCTGCTTGGATTTCAAACCCGCCTGGCGGCGTCGATTCTGGCATTCAACATGCTGGTCGCGGTCAAGTACCATTTCTTCGACCCGTTCAGCGTTAAAGTCCTGCCCGTTCTGTTTTTAGGCCTGTATGTCATCCAGCTCCTGATGGGGGCCGGCAAGTATTCATTGGATTACCTATTTTACGCCAAAGGAGAAAAAAGAGCCGGCAAGAACGAAGTCAAGGCATTGCTCCTCTTCTTCGCGGCCTGCGGAATAGTCTGGTTCGTGCTGGGCAATTGTTTTTCCGGAGCGATTTCCGTTTGCCTGATTGTATTGACTGTCATATTGTATTCAGTCAGTTTGTATTACGTAAGGAACGATGAAGTTTGATTGGAAAGGTCACGCCTCAATGCTCGGGGCGAACACGATGTGGGGACTGATGTCACCCGTCTCTAAGATAATCATGGTCGGAGGAGCGGTCACGCCATTGGCTATCAGCGACTTGCGCATTGGCGGGGCAATGGTTCTGTTCTGGGTCGTGTCTTTATTCACAAAACCCGAGCATGTTGAACATAAGGATATGGTGACCTTGTTCTTTGCCTCACTCTTCGCCATTGTGTTCAATCAAGGCTGCTATATGTTCGGGATAAGCCTGACTTCGCCGGGAGACGCTTCCATCATCACGACGAGCATGCCGCTCTGGGCCATGATACTGGCCGCATTCATCCTGAAAGAACCCATAACTGGCAAGAAAGTGCTGGGAATCGCATTTGGCGCGGGAGGCGCCCTGCTGCTTATTCTGGGAAGCGGAAACAATGCCCGGATGTCCCCTACAGGCGGAAACACGGCGATATGGGGAGACCTGCTTGTGCTGTTCGCCCAGTTGTGCTACGCTTTCTATATTGTATTCTACAAGAACTTCGTGAAAAAATACTCACTGGTGACCATCATGAAGTGGATGTTCACCTATTCTTTCATCTGCATGCTGCCTTTCTCGGCAAAAGATCTGGCTGCGGCGCATTGGAGCGGTCTGCACCTTGCCGAGATCGCAGGGCTGGTTTTTATTGTGGTCGGCGCGACATTCATAAGCTATATGCTCATTATAGTGGGGCAGAAGCGTCTGCGTCCGACCGTGGCCGGAATGTACAATTACATCCAGCCGATTGTAGCCTGCGCGGTCGCCGCATGCTGGGGTATGGATTCCTTTAATCTCACAAAAACAGTGGCCGTAATATTCATTTTCGGCGGCGTGTATCTTGTCACGGTCAGTCGGAGCCGCGCTGACATGGAAAACTCCGGGAATACCGGGCGCGGATGACTCTGCACATTTCCGTGCGGTGAGCCTTCAGGTAGGCCTCTATCTCATCCTCTGACAGGCCAAGGACATTCTCAAGCATAGGATAGTTGAGAAACGGGGCTATGGCAAGGGATATCACGGTATCGAAAATGTCGTTCACGGTACAGTCCGTCACCTTTCCCTCGCGAATCTGCTGCTCCAGATACGCTGAGTGCCGCCTGATGCTCTCCTCGCAGACAGTCCTGAACGTCTCCCTGTAATGTTCCAGAAATGCCGGATGCGTACGGGCAATGTCAAGCAGGAGAAAAGGGAGCCTTCTCTTGGCGAGGAAGCAATCGAAGAGGACATCCGCACTCCCGACAGCAAGTTCCACAAAATCACCGTCCGACCTCATCTGAAGCTTGACCCTTTCGAGCAGATTCTGAAGGCAGCCGTCAAGCACTTTCATGAAGAGCAGTTCCTTGGACCTGTAGTAGTAGTTCACCATTGCATGGGTAACCCCCGCATTCTTGGCAATCACGGCGGTGGAGGTGGTGTCGTAGCCGCAGCGCAAGAATTCCTTCTCTGCCGCAAGCAGAATTTCCTGTTCTTTTGTCATTCCGTAAATTTATAAATTACCGGCATCATTGACAAAAAAACTTGCAGACTCCCTACGCTTTCCGATGAAATAGTCCGAACACTACCGGAACAACAATCAACGTCAGGAAAGTGGAAAGGAGCATGCCTCCGATGACTACCCAGCCTATGCCGTTGCGCAGTTCAGCGCTCGAGCCCGAAGCCACGGCCACCGGAATCATACCTATGACCGTAGAGAGCGCTGTCATAAGAATCGGTCTTGTGCGCATCCTCACTGCATTCAGGAGAGCATCGTCAATCCCCTCACCCTCGGCCAGCCGCTCTTTGGCGAAATCCACGAGAAGAATGGCATTCTTGGCGACAAGCCCGACCAACATCACAAGCCCTAGCATCGCATAGATGTTGAGCGACGTGCCGGAAAGCGCAAGAGCAACTATGGCACCAAGGATGGAGAACGGGATGGAGAGCATGACGACGAACGGGTCAGACCAGTTGTTGTAGAGTACCACAAGCGTGAGGTACATAAGTACAACGGAAAGCAGCAGGGCAAGCCCAAGCACACCCATCGACTCCGACATGGACTTCATGTTCCCCATAGTGGAGAGCTGAACGCCCATATTCCTTGCCCTGTCGCCTGTCGCCTGGAGGAACAGCCCCGATGCGGCTCCGGGTGAAATGCCCGCGACATTGGCATTGAGCGTGACGGACGGGTTGCGATTGTATCTTTCGAGTCTGCCGGGGCCCGTGCCCGCACTGACCCGGGCGAACTGTCCGAGGGTGATGAGGTCGCCCCGGGAATTGATGAAAGTCAGGTTCAGAACATCATCCATATCATCCCGGCAGACTGCGTCAGCCTTTATGTTGATGTCGTACTCATATTCACCGCGGACGAATTTGAGAGTGGAATTGCCCTGGAATGCCATCTGCATGGTAAGTCCGACATTGTCCAGCGTCAGGCCGAGCGCGGACATCTTTTCCCTGTCAACAGTCACCACCACCTCAGGCATTCCTCCTCCTGTCGAAAGCTGCTGTTGGGTAGTGCCGGGGATTCTCCTCAGAACATCAAGGGCATATTCCCCGAATGCAGCCACCGAGTCGGCCACACTTCCCCAGGCTACATACTCCAGCGCCGAGCTGTTGGCCGCACCGTGCAGCGAAGCCGGGAATGTTCTCACCTTGGCGTCCACCAGATAATCCGTCAGCTCTTTGCGGAGTTCCGCGGCAAACAGCTTTACGGACATCCCGCGCCGCGCCGGAGGCACCATCTTCACTCCAAGTTCGGCAAGATACGGAGACCCTTGCGTACTCTCGTTGTTGCTGTTCGTAAGTCCTGTCATGGACACCACCTCGGTTATTTCCGGCTTATTCAGCAGCCAGGCTTCGGCTTTGCCCACAAATGAGGATGCCTTTTCCATGGAGATGTCCCGGGGCATTTCCAGAAGCACCGAGAATTCACTCTGGTCCACATCGGGCATAAACTCGAAGCCGATGAATCCCAGAGGGAACAGGGTACACACTGCAACCGTGAGGGAAAGAACGGCGGCGGCGACCCATTTCTTGTGGACAAGCGACCATCCGAGAAGTCCGGCCACCCAATCGGCAAACCGGCTGACACCATTTTCAAATCCGGACATCAGCAGTCCCCACGGACGTGAAGCGTCCATTGTCGAAAGCTTACCGAATCTTGAAGTCAGAAGAGGCACCAGGGTGAGAGCGGCAAGCAGACTGAGCAGAATGGAAAAGATGATGACTCCGCAGAACTGACGGAGAATGTCCGAGACAAGACTGTCCGTAAGCGCGATCGGCAGAAAAACGATCACCAGAGCTATCGTGACTGTCACCACTGTGAAACCTATCTCCCGCATTGCGTCAATTGTCGCCGCCACCGGCGTCTTCCCCATTTCCAGATGTCTGTACACATTCTCTATCACCACAATGGCATCATCGACAAGCACGCCAATCACGACCGACATTCCAAGCAGGGACATAAGGTTCAGACTGAATCCGAATATCCGCATCCCGATAAAAGTCCCGATCAGAGACACCGGCACAACGAACATCACGATAAGGGCATTGCGGAAATTGTGCAGGAATAAGGCAATCACCAGCGTAACGAGCAACACGGCGAGCAGCAGATCAGTAAACACTGACTTGATGGATTCCCTCGTGAACAGAGATGTGTCGGAAACAGTCTCTATGTCCAGAGCCGAGTCCGCATAGGCGCTTTCCAACTCAGCGGCAGCCCTTACCACATCATCGCTCAAGCCTATTGCATTCGCGTCCCCCTGTTTGAAAATGTTCAGCAGGATGGTCTCCGTACCGTTCAGTCGGGCAACGAGGTTCACCTCTTTCGAGTCCTCGACCACTTCCGCCACGTCACCGAGCCTTATCTGTGTGCCAGTCGGGAGGGTCATGATCACTAGCGAGCGCATCTCGTCCATGGAGGCGAGCCGCCCTGACAGGCGTATGGAGGTGTGAGTATTCTCATTTTTCAGGCTTCCGGTCGGGAAATCAAGGTTGGAGGCCCGGATGGCTCCCATCACCTGTACAGGACTCATTCCGAGGATATTCAGAGTTTCGAGGTCGAGATTCACCTGTACTTCTCTTGGACGGTCGCCTATGGCATCGACCTTGGCGACTCCGGGGATGCTCAACAGTTCCGGAATAATCCGCTGCCGGACAAGGTCACTGAAATCTCCGGATTCCAGATTGGAACGGAGCGCAAGCGTCATGACCGCCTTGTCATCGACTGTGATTTTATTGATGACCGGAGAGAGCGCTGTCGGGGGAAACTGCGCTTTTCTGGAGGCAATCCTGTTGCCCGCATCCGTCATCGCCTCATCTATGTCCGTGCCGTACCTGAAGGACACGAACACCATAGACATCCCCTCAAAGGAGAAAGAACGCATGGACTCAATACCCTGCAGCGAAGACAGGGCATCTTCAAGCTTGCGTGTCAGCGAACTCTCCACCTCAGTTGGTGATGCTCCCGGATAGACCACCATGACATTCAGTGAAGGCGGAGTGAATTTGGGCATAAGTTCAGACTGAATCGACCTGAATCCCAACAGGCCGAGAATCGTTATCAACAGAAACAGGACCGCAACGTATATTGGCCTCCGTATGGACAATTCAGATATTCTCATAACCCGGTTCCGTTTATTATTCTTACCTCGGCCCCATCCGCTATATTCATCAGGCCGGCCACTATTATCTCATCACCCTCGCGAAGTCCATCAAGCACTTCTATGCTCCCTCCCGCCATATTCCCAAGTTTCAGGGCACGGCCGCGGGCTTTTCCGTCCTCTACCGAATATGCCAGTGGCGACCGCTGGCTGCCGATGACAGCCTTACGGGGTATAAGTATGCCATCGTGCCCGCAACCCTCGCAGAACCGGACTCTCAGATAAACTCCGATCATGAGTCCGGAATTACCGTCCAGCATCACTTCCACCGGATAATTCAGTCCCTTGTCGCTCTTTATGCCGACATGCGCCACTCTTCCGGTGCAATCCGCACCGGAACCGTTCGGAACTGTCGCTGTGACCTTCTGTCCCACAGCGAGCAGCCCCACTCTGTCCTCGGATACGTGGCAGACCACTTTCATACGTCTTCCGTCCACAATCTCGAAAAGCGGTGAATTCGGGGCGACAAGCGAACCCACTTCAGCATAACGGAAGTTTACCGTGCCTTCGATCGGGGACTTCACCACCGCATCCTCGTATCTGCGTCTGCTGACGGCGAGTCTGCTCTGAGCTTCCGAAAGCCGGGTGCGGATGTTGTCCAGCTGCTGAAGCGACATCCCGCCCTCCACATTGGAATTGGCCATGCGCCGCTCGTCCCTCTCAAGAGCCTCGAATGCGGCTTTTGCGGCCAGATAGTCAGCCAGAAGCAACTCGTCATCAAGCTTGAGAAGCGGCGAACCCTTTGACACCCGGTCACCTTTATCGACATAGATTTCCTCTACCCTGCCCGCCATGTCCGAGCTCAGGGTCAGTTCCCTCCCGGCGAGAGTCACTCCGTCTGACGTAAAACCGTCACTTATGAAAGACCGTTCCACCTTTATTGTGGAGACGTTCACGGCTCTGTCGAACTCCGTTGCCGATGCACGTTGTTCAACCATGCGTTTTTTATTGTTGATCAACAGGACAACCATCCCTGCCAACAGCAGAGCCGAGGCTACCGCGGCCACTGCTTTTTTCATATTCTTTTTCATACTATCGAGTGATTTCGTTGATTGTACCTTCAGCCTTCTTCAGTTCAATGTACGCTTTCATACAGCCGCCAAGTGCATTGACATAGTTCATTTGGGACCGGACGAGTGCAGCGTCCGCATTCAGCAGATCGGACAGTGGGGCGAGACCTTCCCTGTAATTGATTTCCACCACCTCGAAAAGTTCCCGCGCCATTTCCCTGTTGCGCTTCTGCGACTCCACAGTCTTGAGATTCTGGTCGAGCGCCGAAAGGGCGTTGCCGTAAGCCATTGACAGAGATTGAGTCAGCATACTTTCATCGAGCTGCGAGGACTGTCTTTCTATCCTCGCCTTACGGATGTTCGCAGTCTTGGACAAACCGGTGAAGATGGGCAGCCTGAAGTTGAGGGACACCGCCGAGACCGGAAAGTGGCGGAATGTCTCTCCGCTAAAGCTGTCCCCCATATAGTTCATGGAGTAGGTAGCGCCGAGACTCAAAGTCGGAAGCGTCTCATATACGGCAGCCCGGTATTGCAAGTCAAGCATTTTCTGTCGGTTCATGAACATTCTGAACGGAAGCAGTCCCCTCGCATGGAAACCTCTGCCATTAGTCTTGAATATTTGCGCTTCCATATCATCAACATTCATTTTCCGCACCTCGATTTCCTCATCCACAGGGAATCCCATCCGGAGCTTGAGCAGATTCTTCTGTATCATTATGGCCTGCACAACAGACTCTTTCTCAGATTCCAGATTCGTGCGGTTAACCTCTATCTGTCTTATGTCCACCGGGCGCGAAAGGCCGTTTTCCTCATTCGCTTGCAGTATGCGCAACATTTTGTCCATCAACGCAATGCTCTCGCCGTAACATTCTACGGCATAACCGAGGACTTGAATGGAATAGTAGAGGGAGGCAACCTGCGCAATGAGTTCTTCCCGGTCAATCTCCTCTTCAGTCTCACTCATCAGAACGCCTAACCGCGCGATGTCCAGCGCATTGAACAGCTGAAAGTTGACTATCTGCTGCGAGAGCGTCGCACCCCAATTGGCACTGTAGTCCATACCCATTGTCACGGTCATGTACTTCGGTGCGTTCGGGTCACGCATCGCCTCCGGCAGCAATGAATTAACAAAGTTAGGCATCGCTATGGTGGTCTTCCTTATGTTGTAGCCAATACCGGCGGATGCGCTGACCTGTGGCATAAGTGCGCCGGCAACCCCGCGCACGGATTGTCTGGCGGCGGAGTTCGACAGTTTGTCTTTCTGAAGTTCGAGATTGTGCTCCACGGCATAGTCAAGGCATTCGCGGAGGGACAACATCTCCTGTGCCGAGACTGTCGATGCGACCAGACCCAGCAGCGATACAAGTGCGATTGTTGTACTGAATTTCATTTGTCTCCTGTCTTTTCAATGTTATTAACAATGTCGTTTAACGATGTCGTTAGTGCAAATATACAACTAAATTTGAAATAGACAAGATTATTTTCGGAAAGTGGGCCGAAGGTGTTCCGTCCTGTTCTTCTTGCGCGGATTGCCTGCACCGCCCGACTTACAGCATACTTGCAATCTTCGGAATCAAAGAGATGTCTGCGGGAAGCCAGTCAACGGAATCGAGTTGCCCTGCGGCGAGCCAGCGAGCGGCCTCATGTTCGACAAGGTGAAGATTGCCTGAAATGATTTCGCAGGCATAGCACCTCATCGAAAGGTGAAAATCCGGGTAGTCATATTCAATGGTGTCAATCAGTCCGCCGACTCTGATTTCGGTTTCCAATTCTTCGCGGATCTCTCTGCGGAGCGCTTCCTCCGGACTCTCCCCGGCCTCGACCTTGCCGCCGGGAAATTCCCATCCGTCCTTGAAAGCCCCATAGCCACGCTGCGAAGCGAACACCCTTCCTTCTTTGAATATCACTGCGGCAACAACGTTTATTGTCTTCATTTTCAATGTCATTTATAGTTATGATGCTGTTTGCACAGGAAAGGGCCAGCAGAGTATGAAACGGACTACTTCAATGATTTCTTCCGGGCAAGCTCGAAAATTGCCGGAGAAAGGTGGCAGTAGCCGCCGGGATTCTTGCCAAGATAGTCCTGATGATATTCCTCAGCCTTATAGAAACAGCGGAGAGGCTGGATTTCGACGGCCGTTTTCCTGCCGGAACGCTCCTCAAAAGAGCCAAGCACATTTTCAATCACATCCCGGTCATCACCGTCATCATAATATATGCCCGTGCGGTATCTTGTGCCTTCGTCCTCACCTTGTTTGTTCTGGCTGAAAGGGTCTATCATCTTCAGGAACAGGCGCGCGAGCTCTTCCAGAGACACCCTCTCGGGATCATAGCGCACGTGAACACACTCGGCGTGGCCGGTCCCATCCGTATAGACCTGCCTGTAGGTCGGAGTGATTTCCCACCCGTTAGCGAATCCGACTTCCGTGAATATGACTCCGTCCACAAGCTTGAAGAATTTCTGAGCGCCCCAGAAGCAGCCGGCGGCGAACCAGATGTCCCTTTCCTTTCCGTAGAGCAGGGACGAGACCTCCTCAAGGTAGTTTTTGTCTGTCTCGTCAAATGTGTTCAGTTCCTTGCTGTCGATGTCAAGGACTGCCGCAATCCTGCCGCGTTTCCAACAAGGCACGACAATCTCGCTCCGGCTTTCGGTCGAGCAGGCTATGTGGCCGGGGAACCGCCCGACATCCGGGACAACAACCGTGCGCTCCTCATTCCATGCTGTTCCGCACACTCCCCTGCCCTTTGCTATGCGCATGCAGGCCACCGGCCCTTGAAAGGGTCCGAGCACAAGTTCCTCCGATGACGCGACACGGTAAAAGCCTGTCCACCAGAAGCCGAACTCACCATGAAGCGTCGCCGCGATGTTCGACATTCTGGCGGTCTCGTCAGTCTCCCCGGCAAGAAGAGCACGAATCCGGGGAAGAAGCGCAAGGTATTTCTCTTCCTTTGTCATGTTCGTTGTCAATTTCCGAAGTAATATAATACTTTTTGAATATTTTTGCGACATTGACACTGTGTTACGGAGCTGACCTCTACACCGCGACCGAAACTGCTGGGGCCAGTAATTTACGTTATATGAAGCAGCGGTATCTATATTATGCAAACGCCTCCGGCTTCCGAAAATGGCTATCTTCCCCGAAGCCGGCGGACATTGCGGTTCATCAGGTGACGGCCCAGATGGCGGTAGAGAAGGCTTTTGAGGGACGACATCGTCTGGTGATGCTCCCGCAGGAGTTCGTCAGGGGAGGGATAGACACCGAAGTCGCGGATGATGCCCTCGCTCTGGATATATGTGGAGTTTCGATTGAACTCGACTACAGGATGCTGAAGGTCACGGACAGCCGCACCGTAGCCGCAGAATGCGCTGCACTCAGGGAACTTCCGCTGCAGCGCGCCGAGATACTTTGAGTCCAGGATGAACGCCTCAAGTTCATACCACACGCCGTCCAGCAATACTTCCACCCAAGAATGGAATATCTCCCGGGGAGCTCCCGCATAGACTATACCCGTCATCGCCCCCTTCTGCAGCTTCTTGTCTATCGTGAAGCCGTGTATACGGCAGGGGACAGAGCAGCTGCGCAGCAGGGCCATGAAGAGGGTTCCTTTAGTGTTGCACTGTCCGAAACCGTCAGAGAGAACCTTGGAGGCGGGGAGTTCGTCTCCGCTGTTGTAGCCGAAGAGGATTTCGTCCCGGACAAAGCTGTAGATTGATTTGATTCTCCCGAACTCGGTCTCGTCCCGCCAATGCCGGGACAGCACCAGCCGCTCGATTGCCGGCGAGCGGTAATCCAGCATCCGGGTCTCGCGAAGATAGTTGTCTGTGCTGCCTATGGGGGCAGACGGATATGTTTCAGCTTTGCTCATCTCAATGATTTCCGACCGAGTAGCGGTCCCAGACTATGTGTTTCTGCTTGATTTTCTGTCTGCCCATAATCTTGATCACCGTCTGGCTCACACACTCCTGTGGCCAGCCGTCTGCGAAATAGGCCCAGTAGCTGTAGTTCTCGATATGCGCGTCTTCCGTGACCTGGCTGTCATACTCGGCATCGAAGTCCGGCATCTTTGACTCACCGGCGAAAATGTCATAGACTGATGACAGCAGTTCCTTGATGTCTACTGGAGGGATGAGGGAACTGACCTGACTAGAGATTTCATATTCCATTGTTTCGGGGTCCAAGCCTATGTGCAGCTCGGTATCCGTCTCGTATTCGTCTTCGGTGGCATCCGAATGGTTGTGGAAATCGCCTATCGTGAACATATTCCCGTGATTTGAGAACATCAGTTCAAGTTCTTCGGTAAATCCTTCAACCAGAGCGCCGTCATCAAAGACATCCCCAAAAAACGCTTCCGGATTCATACCGGCCGATTTGAGGCTGTCAATCACCGGAAGAGCCATCATCTCATCAATGACCGACCGATACAGGTCTTTCGAAAGTTTCTTTATCTCCTTGAGGTTCTCGTATTTGCTTATCTGCCCGAATTCGTCGGTGCGGAATCTGATAGTGACTCCCTTCAGCCTGTCAGACAACAGATTCACGACATTTCTCTGAAAGTTGTCCAACACCGGCTCGCTCACAGTATCGCAGCGGAAATCAAGGAATTTGTATTCCATACGGTATCCCCTGCGGGTGGAATCGGTCACGGTGAGCATCAATTTGGTCGAAACTCCGGAAGATTTGACGGTATCAGCACCATTCACATTCCAGCTGCCCTCGTCAATCCAATATGTCACCGTGTCCCTCTTGTCAAACCAGGCTATCACCGCCAGAGTGGAGTCACTTTCTTCCTCGGCATCCGGGATAATTATGGCCGGTCTTGCAAAGACTCCGGAGGCCGCAATGAAAAAACCGGCTATGGCCGTTATCAGATACGGAAGCTTCATATTTGCAACAATTACAAGTTCGGCAAAGGTACAATTAATATCTGATATCTGTCAAAATATTTTTTCCGTGCCCGCCTTCTGGTCCGGTACGATCGTTCTCGGCATCGCAAAATGCCACTTCGAGCTTGGGGCCGATAATTTCCCTTGGAAATAACCGGACGGATACAGCGAAGAATGTTCCGGCTTGGGTGCCTGCCACTTAGGCGTGGTATTGATTAAGAAGCTGTTTTGATTTGTTTGAAATGTTCTTTGAGGTGAAAAATCTTCATCTTCTTCCCGCTTCTTCAGTCAGATAGCACCGCTATCCTCCTTGGAAGAAGCGGTCGAACCTGAAGTTTTTCACTCTCAAACCTTCAAACAAACAAATCAAAACAGCTTCTAAAAGTCTTCTCGGCTGCCTTGCCGTTGTTCTGTTTTTTTGAGTCCCGGTCTTGTCCTGCGGAAGTCTTATCCTGCGCACAGGTGATGTTTTATTCTCCACTTACCGATAATAATGACTATCTTTGTGCTGTATGTAGAAACTTATGGCAGACAGCAACTTCATAGACTACGTGAAGATCTGGTGCGCTTCGGGACACGGGGGCGCCGGATCGATGCACCTTTACAGGGCCAAGTACGTGCCCAAAGGCGGACCGGACGGAGGGAACGGAGGCCGGGGGGGACACATCATCCTCAAGGCCAACCCGCAGTTCTGGACGCTGATTCATCTGAAATACCGCAAACACATCAAAGCCGAGGACGGAGGTCACGGCGAGGGCGGACTGAGGACCGGGAAGAACGGCGAGGACATCATTCTGGATGTGCCGGTGGGGACTGTGGCAAAGGATGCCGAGACCGGAGAGGTTCTGTTCGAGATGATGGAACCCGGAGAAACACGTATTCTCTGCAAGGGAGGACGCGGCGGTCTGGGCAACGACAACTTCAAGACTGCCACCAATCAGACACCTCGGTTCGCGCAGCCCGGCGAGGACGGACAGGAGGGATGGTTCATCCTTGAGCTCAAGGTGCTGGCGGACGTCGGGCTGGTGGGCTTCCCGAACGCGGGCAAATCGACCCTGCTTGCGGCGGTCACGGCGGCGAAGCCGAAAATCGCCAACTATGCGTTCACTACCCTGGAGCCGAATCTCGGAATCGTCAAATATTATGACGACCAGTCATTTGTGATGGCCGACATCCCGGGGATCATCGAAGGCGCTCACGAAGGAAGGGGCATAGGAATACGCTTCCTCCGCCACATCGAAAGAAACTCGGCTCTGCTCTTCATGGTCTCGGCGGAAGAGGATGACATCAAGGCCGGCTACGAGACCCTGCTCAACGAACTTAAGGAATATAACCCCGAACTTCTGGACAAGGACCGCATTCTGGCCGTCACCAAATGCGACCTTATCGACAAGGACATAGAGAAAGAGATTGAGCCGACGCTCCCAAAGGGAATTCCGCACGTCTTCATCTCGTCGGTCAGCGGTGAAGGAATCAAGGAACTAAAGGACATGCTATGGTCAGCTCTTCACTCATAGGCTTCCTGCACCGGATCGACCAGGACGCCACACTGTTTCTGAACAGTTTCAGCACACCGGCCACAGACCAGCTCTGGATGCTGATGTCAGACAAGACCGTGTGGATTCCGGCCTATGCGATCTGCGTCTGGTTCCTGTTCAGGAGACTGGGATGGAAGAAAGCGCTTGTGGTGCTGTGTTCAGTCGGGCTGGCATTCGCACTTTGCGACCAGTCATCGACCATCGTGAAGCATTCCGTTGACAGGTTGAGGCCGAGCTACTGCGCAAGCATGCTCCTCGGAGGACTCAATGTCCTGGAGGGACGCGGAGGGTTTTTCGGATTCTTCTCGGCGCACGCGGCGAACGCTTTCGCCCTGGTCATGTGCCTGATCATCGGATTCAGGAACGACCGCTCACACACCTACAACGGGTTCTACAAGTTCGCCCTGGTCTGGGCCGCGATGGTCGCCGCCAGCAGGATATTCGTCGGGAAGCATTACCTCGGCGATGTGATAGTGGGGACAATTGTCGGACTGACAATAGGTTACTTTGTCGGTATGCTGGCCAGATACATCATCCAGACACGCATCGACAAAGTTCCGGCGACAGGTCTGACCCTTCTGCTTGACAGAAGGAGTTCCTCTATAACTCCGGCAGAATCTTCTCCATCCGAATGCCCCGGGAACCTTTGATGAGTATAGTGTGACCTGAGATCGGATTCTCTTTCAGCCAGGCCACCAGATCATCTGAGGTCGGAAACCATTTCGCATTTAAGGTCGCTTCGATGGTTGGCGAGTCATGTCGAACCAACGGCCCTTCGGCAAGCTCAGAGACCGGAGCGGAAACCGGATGGAGAGCCTGTCGAACCATCTGTTCGGAATCCAGAGCCTTGCGGAACTCTTCTCCGACAAGGCAGACGAGGGTCAAATCCATCGAAAGCACCTTCTTTAATATGGCAATATGCTCGGAGACAGACTCGGCGCCGAGTTCGCGCATATCCCCCAACATGACTGCCTTACGTGGAGAATGAACCGATGCCAGGTTGTCAAGTGCGGCTGCCATGCTGGTCGGGTTGGCGTTGTAGGCATCCTCGATCAGGATGTTCCACTCAGTTCTTTCCAACTGCGAGCGGTTGTTTTTAGGAATATATTCACTGACCGCCTGAATGGCATCTTCGAGGGATACTCCGAAATGGAGGCCTACGGCGATGGCGGCTACTATGTTGGTGGCGTTGTACGCTCCGGCCAAATGAGTTTCCAAACCAAGTAGGTTTTCCGTGCGTTCATTTGCTTCTATGGTTGGTGAGCAAGGTCGAGCCGACGGCCCTTCGACAGGCTCAGGGACCGATGCACTTCCGGTCGCTGAGCTTGTCGAAGCGACTTGCGAAGAGGCTGATTGAATCTCGGTCGCCGAGCCTGCCGAAGCGGCAGGAGATGCGACCGAATCAGGGATGGCCATACGGACAAAAGGATGCGCGGCATCTGAAGGCAGAACCATAGCGTCCCAATGCCGGATGCCATATTCAATGACTTTCAATCCCTTGCGGGCGGCGGCCATCGCGACAAGAGCCTCATCATCCGCATTCAGGAATATGCTCCCCCCGTGTTCGGAAATATAGTCGTACAGCTTCCCCTTGGCCTTCTTGACCCCCTCAAAGCTGCCGAAGCCGAGCAGATGCGCCTTGCCGACATTCGTGATGAGGCCGTAGTCCGGCCCGCAGACCTTGACCAACTTCTCGATGTCGTCCGGATGGTTCGCGCCCATCTCAATGACGGCAAGCTGCGTCCCGGAATTGATTTTCAGAACAGACAGAGGCACGCCGATGTCGTTGTTCAGATTGCCCTGCGTGGCCGTGACGTTGTACTTTACAGACAAAACTTTAGTAATCAGTTCCTTGGTCGTGGTCTTGCCGTTGGTTCCCGTCAGCCCGATGACAGTCAAACGCTTGCCATCCACAAAAGTGTTCTCCCTATGGTGACGCGCAAGCGCCTGAAGAGCCGCAAGGGTATCAGGCACGGCAATCACACGAGGGTCTCCCGAGGCAGCCGCCTCCGACCCTTCGTCCACGACGGCATAGCGCGCTCCGGCCTCAAGAGCCTTGCGGGCATATTCATTGCCGTCGAAATTCTCACCCTTCAGGGCGAAGAACAACTCCCCGCCCCCGACAGCCCGGCTGTCCGTGGTCACGCGTCCACACTCCAGAAACGCCGCATACAATCTCTGAACATCCATATCCGTAAATTAAAAAACTATAATTAATAATCCACTTGAAAAAGTGCCTTTTGCCACTTTTGTCCCCCTCAGAAGTATCTGAGGGACAGTTGCCTTTTCAAAAAATGACTAAAAAAAAGGCAGTCTCAATTAATAAAAAAAACAACATACAGGAGCGTAGCGACGCAAGGGGTTTGGGGAGAACGCTCCCCAATGCCCCACCGGGGCTGTCCCGTAAGGGACTGGGGGTAGAAGGAAAAGCGCACGCAGTGCGTAGCGACGCAAGGGGTTTGGGGAGAACGCTCCCCAATGCCCCACCGGGGCTGTCCCGTAAGGGACTGGGGGTAGAAGGAAAAGCGCACGCAGTGCGTAGCGACGCAAGGGGTTTGGGGAGAACGCTCCCCAATGCCCCACCGGGGCTGTCCCGCAAGGGACTGGGGGTACAAGGTACGCAAGCGCTAAACACTTAGCTTAGCGCTTACCAGTACTCCCCCAGCCGCCTTCACCTCGTTCCGTCTGCGAGAGAACCTCGACATCCTCCCACTCGACACGCTCGTGACGCGTCACGACCATCTGTGCGATCCTTTCGCCTGGAACAATCTCGAAAGGTTCAGCGGACAGATTGACCAATGAAGTCTTCAGCTCCCCCCGGTAATCCGCATCCACGGTGCCGGGACTGTTGATTACGGTGATTCCCTTCTTCGTGGCAAGGCCGCTGCGGGGGCGGACCTGCGCCTCGTAGCCGACAGGAAGCTCAATGAATATCCCCGTAGGCACCAGAGCCCTTTCCAGCGGCTTCAGCACGATAGGTTCCGTGATGTTGGCCCTCAGATCCATTCCAGCCGAAGCCTCGGTGGCATAAGCGGGATCAGGCCACTGGCTTTTGTTAACTATCTTGACTTTCAATGCATTCATATCCTATAAGAATAAATATAATAAAGAAGATGACCTAAAATCCCATGAATCGGAATTAAGCGACCGAAGGGGTGTCGAGGCAACCTTTCCCCGTGCCCCTCCGGAGCTGTCACGAAGTGACCGGGGGTTGAATATTCGTCAGGAATTGACCTCTTCAGCCTCTTTCTTGTCCGGAATGATAAGGTTCAGTATGACACCGACGATCGAGGCGAGACCGATGCCGGCGAGGGAGAATTTGCCGAAACTGATGACAGCGCCGCCGATTCCGATTGTGAGGATGAGCGAGGCGATGATCAGGTTGCGGGTCTTGTTCATGTCAATCCTTGCCTTAACCATGTTGTTGATTCCGACAGAGGCGATGCTTCCGAACAAAAGCAGCATGATGCCTCCGAGAACAGCCGTAGGGATCGTCTGGATCGCCGCGCCGACCTTTCCGACCAGAGAAATCAGAATCGCTGAAAGTGCCGCGATCCGCATGCAGGAAGGATCTGTCACCTTGGTGAGCGACACTGCGCCTGTCACTTCCGAATATGTCGTCACAGGAGCGCCGCCGAGGAATGCCGCAAGCACGCAGGCAAGTCCGTCGCCGAGCATGGTGCGGTGAAGCCCTGGATCCTTGACATAGTCCTTGCCCGCGATCTCGCTGATCGCATAGACATCACCCACATGCTCGATGATCGGTGCGATAGCCACGGGAGCCATGAAGACAATGGCCTGCCAAGAAAGACTCATCTTTGAGAAATGTGGCATCTGGAACCAAGGCGCATCGGCCACGACAGAAAAATCCATGGAGCTTCTGTAGAAAATCACGGCGGCTATGTACCCGGCCATGGCTCCGAACACAACAGGAATGAGTTTGACCATGCCCTTGCCCCAGCACGAGCAGACAATCGCGACAAGCAGGGAAATCAGAGCCAGAACCCAGTTCTTGCTTGCCATGTCCACACCCGTTCCGGCCAGGGAAAGACCTATCAGGATGATGACAGGGCCGATGACAATCGGAGGGAAAAGTTTCTTTATGAGGCCGATGCCGAAGAGTTTGACAAGGAAGCTCATAAGGACGTACACCAACCCCACGGCGACAAGTCCGCAGAACATTCCCGGCATTCCATAAAGTTCGGTGGCCTTGATGATCGGAGCGATGAACGCAAAGCTGCTGCCCAGATAGATTGGGACCTTGCCTCCGGTGACGGCGTGGAAAAGAAGTGTGCCCAGACCGGCGGCGAGCAGAGCGATGGCCGGATCGAATCCTACCAGAAGAGGAACAAGAACCGTGGAGCCGAAGGCCACGAACATGAACTGAACTCCGACAATGGATCGTTTCAGTGTGGATAAGGTGTGGTGTGACATAAATATTAAGTTATTTAGAAGCCCGATTATAGATGACAGCGGCGATTACACCGAATATCACGTTTGGAAGCCACAGAGCGACAACCGGCGGCAACGCTCCGGAATAGACGAACATCTGGCTGAACCGCATGAAGAGGATGTAGGTGAAACTCAAGGCAATACCGATTCCTATGTTCAGACCTATGCCTCCCCTGCGCTTTCTTGAGGAAAGGCTTACGCCCATAAGGGTCAGGATGAAAGCCGAAAACGGCAGGGCGAAACGGTTGTTTTTCTCTATCAGAGCGTACATCACGTTGGCGTCGCCTCTCATTTTCTGCGTGGCTATCAGCCCGTTAAGCTGCCCAGCAGGCAAGGTCTCGACGGTTTTCTTGTTGCGGTAAAAATCCGTGACCGTCAGACTGAGCACGGTGTCCAGCTCCGCTCCGATGGTCACACGGTCCTGAAGTCCCTCGGTGTATTCCCTGATAAAGTAATTCTTCAGTTTCCAGCCATTGAAAGTGCTGTCCCAGACGGCCTTTTCGGCCGAGATTTTCTTTACGAGCCTGTTGTTCTCTATGTCTTCAAGAGTGAAATCGTAGGCGGTGTTGTTCCAGGAACTGAAAGACGCCACAGAGACAAACTTGCCGGGGTCGATCTGGTAATGGACGTTGTTGGAAGATAGCGAGTTCCTGTGCTTGACATACTTAAGCTCGAAATTGATTCGCCTGACATTGGACCTTGGAATCACCCAAAGGTTGAGCGAAAGCGAAAGAGTGGCGATAAGAAGCGCCGAAACCATGTACGGCACCATCATCCTCCTGTAGCTCACGCCGCAGGAAAGGATGGCGATGATCTCGCTGTTGGCGGCCATCCTGGAAGTGAAGAATATCACCGTGATGAACACGAACAGCGGACTGAACATGTTCACAAAATAAGGGACGAAGTTCATGTAATAGTCAAAGACTATTGCGTGCAGCGGAGCCTTGTTCTCGACAAAATGGTTGATCTTCTCGCTGATGTCGAAGATTATGACGATTCCGATGATGAGAAGAAGGGCTATAAAGAAGGTCATTATGAACTTCTTTATGATGTACCGGTCTATCTTCTTCAATCCCACGTTCATATTCCTAAAGTCTTGAACTTATTCTTTTGACTGTCACTTCCTTCCATGAGGCGAAATCCCCTGCCTCGATGTGCCGCCGCGCCTCGCGGACAAGGTCGAGGTAGAATGCCAGATTGTGCTCGCTCGCGATCATGGCGGCGAACATCTCCTTCGCGATGAAAAGATGATGCAGATAGGCCCTTGAATATGTCCGGTCGACGAACGAGGCACCCTGCGGATCGATCGGCGAGAAATCCTCGGCCCATTTGGAATTGCGCATGTTCATTATGCCGTTCCACGTGAACAGCATGCCGTTGCGGCCGTTGCGGGTAGGCATCACGCAGTCGAACATATCAACTCCCCTTGCGATTCCCTCAAGGATGTTGGCAGGTGTGCCGACCCCCATAAGGTATCTCGGCCTGTTGTCCGGCAGAATCGGGCAGACAAGTTCCAGCATCTCGTACATCTTCTCGGTAGGCTCCCCTACCGCAAGTCCGCCGATCGCGAAACCACCTGCCGCAGGGTTGTCACCCACAAGACTCACGGCGTGGTCAACGGCTCTCTTGCGGAGTTCCGGATAGACGCAGCCCTGGATGATCGGAAACATCACCTGACCGTACCCGTACAGAGGCTCGGTCTCGCAAAAGCGCTTGAAATAACGCTCCAGCCAGCCCTGCGTAAGTTTCAAAGACTTTGCGGCATACCTCTCGTCGGCGTCTCCCGGGCAGCACTCGTCCAGCGCCATCATGATGTCCGCTCCGATAACCCTCTGGGTGTCCACATTGTTCTCCGGAGTGAAGGTATGTCTGGAGCCGTCTATGTGGGACTGGAACCGGCAGCCCTCCTCGGTAATCTTGCGGATCTTGGTCAGCGAAAAGACCTGGAATCCGCCGCTGTCAGTCAGAATCGGCCTGTCCCAGTTCTCAAACTTGTGCAGACCTCCCGCCTTACGCAATGTGTCGAGCCCAGGCCTCAGATAGAGATGGTAGGTGTTGCCAAGGATGATCTCGGCCTTGACATCTTCCTTCAAATCCCTGTGATACACCCCTTTGACTGAACCCACAGTCCCAACGGGCATGAATATCGGAGTCTTCACTTCTCCGTGGCCGGTAGTGAAAACCCCTGTCCTTGCCCTTGAGCCGGGATCCTTGGCGAGTTCTCTGAACACCATCCTTTATTAGAATCTGTTTTAAAAATAACCCTCAAAGATAGTGATTTTTAGCCGAAAACTTGTACATTTGTTCGTTTTGACCCTGGACAAATAACAAAAAAAACGATAACGATATGAGCAACAAGCACATCAGCATCAGGCTGATCATCATGAACTTCCTCCAGTACGCAATCTGGGGAGCATACCTGACCTCAATGGGAAGTTTTCTCGGCAAGGCCGGTCTCGGCCCGCAGATATGGCTGTTCTTCGCCACCCAAGGTTTTGTCTCCATCTTCATGCCGGCGCTGGTCGGCATCGTCGCCGACAGATGGATTCCGGCGCAGAAGACACTTTCCCTCTGCCAACTGATCGCGGGTGTCACGATGTTCGCAACCGGACTTTACGCTATGGGCAATGTCAATCTGACCGGCGGAGCCTACGTCGTCAGCCCGGATTTCAATTTCAGCGTCTTCTTCATCCTCTACACGATCAGCGTGGCGTTCTACATGCCGACAATCGCCCTGACCAACTCTGTGGCCTACGCCGGTCTTGAGGGAGCGGGAAAAGACACCGTAAAGGCATTCCCCCCGATCCGCGTGTTCGGAACCGTCGGCTTCATCTGCACGATGCTCTTCGTGAACTTCATGAAGGATCCTTCGGGCATCCAGTACCAGCACAGCTACTTCCAGTTCTTCACATCCGGAGTCCTCAGCCTGGTTCTCGGACTCTATGCCCTTAGCCTGCCGAATGTGCCTGTCAAGAAAGCCAGCGGCAGCAGCTTCATGGAAGCCAGCGGACTCAAGGCGTTCTCCCTGTTCAAAGACAGGCAGATGGCGGTGTTCTTCATATTCTCGATGCTCCTCGGCGCGTCTCTCCAGATCACGAACGGCTACGCCAACTCTTTCATCTCCTCATTCACCGGAAGTCCTGAATATGCCGACGCATGGGGCGCGCGCAACGCCAACGCCCTGATCTCGCTCAGCCAGATGTCCGAGACCCTGTGCATTCTTCTCATTCCGTTTTTCATGAAGAAATTCGGCATCAAGAAGGTGATGCTCATCGCGATGTTCGCATGGGTGCTCAGGTTCGGATTCTTCGGAATCGGCAATCCGGGCTCGGGAGTATGGCTGTTCATCCTCTCCTGCCTTGTCTATGGAGTCGCATTCGATTTCTTCAACATCTCGGGGTCCCTCTACGTGAACCGCAAGACCACAAAGGACATCCGCTCCAGCGCACAGGGACTGTTCATGCTGATGACCAACGGCCTTGGAGCCTCAATCGGAACCTGGGCCGCGGGCAAGGTCGTGAACCATTACGTCTATAACGCCGCACAGCCTGACTGGGCCACCGCCTGGTACGTCTTCGCCGGTTACGCCCTGCTCGTCGGCATCCTGTTCGTGTTCCTGTTCAAGGATCCGGGAAAGGATGATGAGTGCGCCGTGGAGGCCTAACGCTTCTTCGCCGGAGGACTGACCTCCACTCTCGCAAGTCCGAACATACGGCTTTCCGAGAGATTGTATTTCAGGTCGAAACAGCGATATTCATTGTGATTCCTGACCTTGTGGTAGGATGTGATGCAGTCAAACTTGTATCCCATCTGCGCAAGGTCTGGAATATTCATTGAGGTGACGCCTTTCTCCAACAGGGCCGCCAGAATCTCGTGATTCCGGTCAAGAGTCCCGATGGTTTTCAGCCGGAGGCCTTTGAGATGGCCTCCATTGACATAGTGGTACCTGCTTTTGCAGCTGACACAGCAGAACTTCATGTCGCTGCGTCCGTAAGGAAGAACATCCCCACACTCCAGACATCTCCCCCTCTGTTCATCTTCCCTGTAAATCATGCTACGTGCCTTGACAGGACTTAAGCGATGCATCCGGAACACCCGTTGCGCCGCCGACTCTGTCTCCCGCAAATATGCAAGGCTTTTGCGGAAAAAGAAATGACAGACAAGAAACTTCAGGAATATTTTTCTGTTTCTTGTCGAGCGTCCTGCCCACAATTATTTCTCTGCTGCGATAAAGCTTTTCTTTGGGAGGCACAACAATTATTTATGAATATAAGAAAGGCATTACGTCAATAAGAAAATCTATTTCCTGTCAGATGCAAAAGACAGGAAAAGCGAGGTTCCGTCAATATTCAGAAAAAACTCGCTGATATTTTTTTATCTGCCGCCTCCGGAGCGTGAACACTTGATAACTTTGCGTCAGACAAAACTTCAAAACAACTTGAATTATGGAACAATTGAACAGAATTGAAATCCGGGGGAATGTCGGCAATGTCAACATTCTCAAGGTCGGGGAGACGCGGGTGGCGCACTTCTCCGTCGCGACAAATTTCGCCTACAAGGGAAGGAACGGTGAGCCTGTCATCGAGACCACATGGCACAATGTGACGGCTTGGGAAGGAGTCAAAGGCATCACGTCACTGGATGTCATCCAGAAAGGTTTTCCAGTCTATGTGACGGGCAGACTCAGGTCGCAGAAATACACCTCCGCCGACGGCATTGAAAGGACAAGCATGGAAGTGATCGCAAACTCGGTAGAGGCCATTGACGGGAATATCTCCGCCCAATGCATGTAGCGTCAGGCAGCGCGACTTTTCCCGGTGGCCAATGCGGGGACGAGACGTTGGGTTGGACGGCTACCGGGATTTTGGTTTTACTTGAAATACTACTTCAAGTAAGTATAAAGCACGTGATTTTATTATACAATAAAGACTTATTACGTGTCAGATAAATAATTTTTTCAACAAATTGCAGAAAAATATTTGGAGATAACAAAATAATGTGTACCTTTGCGTACACTTTCTGTCCAGCAGGCAAAGGCTGATCGGACGCCAAAGCGGAATTCCTTGGAGTCAAGGCCGTGAGGCAGCATTAATGCCAGATGCGGAAGCGCATCTCCATCAGAACACCTTACCGCGAGCGGAAAGTTTTTTTTTACCTGAATATACGGCAATTGCAATACACATGTGGCAGAAAAAAGGAAAATCAGGAATTCTGGTAACGCACAAAATTCCTGATTTTCCTTTTTTCTGCCACTGTACCCCCGCCAGCTGATATTGTGTAAGAAGCTGTTTTGATTTGTTTGTTTGAAGGTTTGAGAGTGAAAAACTTCAGGTTC
>CAVERO010000021.1:0-24027 GCA_963617915.1 Candidatus Methanomethylophilaceae archaeon
TGTCTCCGGCGGATCTCCTCCACTGTCCAGACCTCGCCGTTAGGAATATGGTGCAACGCATGGACGATGTCTGTCACCCCCGCCTGCTTGATGAAACTCAGGCTCACGGGGTCATCCGGCCCATACCAGCGCCAGCTTTCTGTCATTCGTATCATAATATCTTAGTCGTTTTTGATTGTCCTTATGCAGCGGACGAAGCGTCCGTCACCGCTCTTGCCCTTGCCGGGGGTGTCGGCGACCGTTGACTTGTAAGCCTTGCCGAACCGCATGAAAGAACCGTAGGCGGTACCCTTGGCATCCTGAAGCTCGGTGCTGGCCCAGTACCTGTCGCCGTTTTTGCTCTCGGCGGCCGTGTTCATCACTGTGCCTCCGTAGGTGGTGAGCGAGAGGTCAAACGCCGCCCTTGCCTCCTTCTCCTCGTCGGAGATCTCGGCTGGAACCTTGGATTTCTCGTCCGGATTGTAGGCCACGCCATTGTAAACATTGAAGATCTCGACGAGTTCGTCAAGCGATGGCCAGTACCATTCCTCGCCCAGACTTGAGCAGAACGCTATGGCCGGAATCTCCTTGGCCTCGACGCTGGTTTTTATCGCAGCGGTGTTCGCCGCGCCGTCATCTGTGCTGATGGCGTTGAGGAAAGCCGGAGCTGCGGCACTTGACCACGGAACATCCTCTGAACGGGCGAGACTCAGGACCTTGGAAGTCTTTCCGTCCTCTGATGTCCAGTAGATGATGCCGACATTCTTCCCGCTCTCTTTGTAAACCGGGAACTTGGTCTGAATAGGTTTCTCCGGTTCCCCGCTCACATACTTCATGCAGCGCACGTATCTCTTGGAGTCACCGGTCTTGCCCATCTGGTCCGCTGGAGTCGATGCATAGACCTTTCCGAAACGCATTGTTGATCCATAGACTTTCCCGGTGCCCTCGTCCGTCTGCTCGGTACTTGTCCAATACTGGTCTCCATTGCTGTTCTCCGTTCCTGTGTTGAGGGCTGTCCCGCCATTGTTGGCAATCACTTTCTCGAAAGCCGCACGGGCATCTTTCTCTTTCTGGGTGATTGACGCAGGAATCGCCACTGTCGCCGCGTCGAAGGCGGTTCCGTTGTAGGCTTCGAACAGCTTCTTCATCTCGTTCATGGCCGGCCAGAACCAGCCTTCGCCATGAGCGTCGCAGAACTCAAGCGCGGGGATGAAGGCGGCTTCCTCGCTCACGCGGAGCAGGGCAGTGTTGGCCACGCCGTCGTCCTCGCCTGTGCCGATTGCATGTGATCCGTCCTTTGACCAGGCCACAGTCGTCGCAGTCCTGTCAAGGCTTACGACAAGAGCGGATTGCCCGTCCTCCGCGACCCAGAACACTATGCCGGCCGCTATTCCGTTCTGATACCACACATCATAGATCTTATAGAGTGGCTCCGGTTCAGGCTCGGGCTCCGGTTCAGGCTCGGTCTTGTGGCCCGGTTGCGTGACGGTGACGGTCGCCAGAATGCTTCCGGCCACGACATTGATCTCGGCGGTCCTGTCTTCTTCGGCCGTGTTCTCCTTGTATGTAATGGTCAGGCGGCGAGGTGTTATATCGGCGCTCAACCATTCGGCAGTTCCGTCAAGTGTCGCTGTCGGTACCGTGTTTGTGGCGAGAAGGATGTCTTTGGATCCTGAATTATAGTCCGTCAGAATCACGTCCGTCTCATCGATGTTGAAGAAATCCTCTTTGGTTTCCTCTTTCGCGCACGCCGCAGAGATGATTGTGGCGGCAAACAGCGCGATATATCCTATTCTTTTCATTTTCGAGTGTTCTTTTAGTTCCATCCTTCATTCTGAGGGTAAACCGTGGATCCGCCCATTAGAAGTATCTGATTGCTTGGGATTGGCCAGCACTCATGCTTTCCGATGACGAAATTCTGGCGGGCGAAGGTGAAATCTTTGTTCAGGTAAGGATTCTCGGCCATGGATTCTCCCTCCCATTTCCGGCAGTACTCGCCGAGGAGTCCAAGTCTCTTCAGAAGAGGCCATCTTACGCCTTCGAAGTTGAGTTCCCTTGCATATTCATCAAGAATGTCCTCAAGCGAGAGCGTCCCTTCGAACCTGTCGTTTCCGGCACGTTCGTACGTCATGTTGAAATATTTCACTGCATTGGCATTGTCTCCCTTGTGGAAATATGCCTCTGAGCACATCAGCACCGTCTCCGCAAGGCGGTAAACGATAAGATCCCTGAAACTGGTCTTGCGGTCTGGCTCGTCCGAGTTGGTCCAGAAATCCGCATGCTTGCGGCTCATCGTGTGCAGATTGGTGATGTATGACGCATCGTTTTTCGGTACAATTTCCTTGCCGTAAGTCTCGGGGCGGGCAGGATCGTTGTAGTAGAACTTTCTCACGAAGTAGCAGTCAAGACGTTTGTCCTTGGCCCCGTACATGTCGAGAAGATGCTGGTTCGGGTAGTCTCTGCCGTAGCCGAACCCGCCTTGGTCGCTGGCGCTGATGGCTCCGTCCACGCTTGAGTATCTGGATGTTACATAAACCGAGATGGGATGCCCCTTCAGTGTCGTTCCGGTGATCACACCTCCTCCGCCGGTGTTCTTCGAGAACTGGTAGGCGTACAGGACTTCCTTGGACCGGAGATTCTCAGAATTGAAGACCGTGGCGGGGTCGCTCTCCAGTTCGGTGATGCCCTTCGCATCCCGGAGAATGTCTTCCGTCTGGGTGATCACGCAGTCCCAGTCATCTTCCCACATTGCCACCTGGGCGCGCACATGCTTTGCCGTGGCCTTGGTGTACATCCCGTACATGATTCCGTTGTTGTAAACAGGAATCTCGTAAGGAAGAGCTTCGATGGCCGTTTCGAGGTCGCTTTTCAGCAGGGTGAACACTTCCTCCCTTGTGGCCGGCTTGTAGTCCCTGTTTAGGTTTGATGCGTCTGTAGGCTCGGTGTTGAGGTAGATCCTCTCGAAACGTTTCCAGAGTTCGAAATAGGCTCTCGCCCTGAAGAGACAGGCCTCTCCGTGGATCTTGTTGATCTCAGAATCCTTAAGTCCGAGGTTTTCCGCCGAGGCGATGATCTCGTTGGCCCGTCCTGCGATCGCATACCAGAACTTCCAGTAATCCTCAAGGATTCCGGAATCCGGGGTCAGGTCGGTAAGCCTTCCAAGAGAAGCCCAGTTACCGGCGTTGAACAGGAATATGTCTGTGTTGAAGTCGAACAACTGCGGAAGGATCACTATGCCCTTCGAGTCCGAATTGTCAACGATGTTGTCTCTTTCATAGACATACAGTCCGGCAATGGCCCTTTTCAGGCCGTCTTTGTCGGTCTTGAGGTAGTTGGTGGTGACAGATGTCTCCGACTCAAGGTTGAGCAGGTTGTCGCATGAGGCGCAAAGGGTCATGGCCAACACTGAAATGATTATAATGGATGTCTTTTTCATCGTCATGCTTTTTAGAAGGAAAAGTTAACGCCGAACACTGTCTGCTGGGTCTCCGGGTAGAGATTGCCTGTGACTTCCGGGCTGTAGGACAGCACCTTGGTGAATGTCAGCAGGTTGGTCGCGGTCACATAGAAGCGGAGATTCTGGATCTTCATCTTCGATGTCACCTTCTTCGGAAGGGTGTAGCCGAGCTGGACGGTCCTCAGTCTCAGGTAGGACGCATCCTGATAGGCGAGCGTCCTCATGTAAGGGACCTCGGATCCGTATTTTGGCCTCGGAGCCGTGTTGGAAGCGTTGTAAGGTGTCCAGTAGTCCACCTTCATGCCGTTGGAGCGTCCCCTGAGGTCACCTCCATATTCACCGTCATACATCAGAGGATTCAGAACATAGCCTCCCATGACGGCGTACCAGTCCATGAAGAAGTCGAAGCCCTTCCATCTGAGGTTTGTCGAAAGGGAGAATGTCGCGTCCGGGTCTCTCTCATAGACGACCCTGTCATCCTCGTTGATCTTTCCGTCGCCGTTCACGTCACGGAGTTTCACGCTGCCCGGCTCCACCTTGTCGTTGCGGGAGAGCGGTGCGTCCGCGATTCCGTCGCCGTCCGTGTCCACGGTAGGCTTGAGGTTGTAGGTGATGGTTCCGTTGTCACTGATCACGTCGAAGTCGTCGTACTGGTAAACTCCGTCCGCCTTGTAGTCATAATAGATGTTTATCGGAGCGCCTATGATCCAGTTGTTGCCCGGCTGGCTGACATAATTGCCGTTCTCGTCAACGGTGTCGTCGATTTTCACGATCTTGCCCCGGAACTGGCTGATGTTGGTGGAGACGCTCCAGTTGAGGTCCTCGCTCCGGATGATGTCGAAGGTGGCGTTGAAGTCGATTCCGTTGGTCCTGGTCTCGCCCAGGTTGTCCAGCATTGAATTGTAGCCGAGCGAAGCGTTCAGCGCCCTGGAGACAAGCAGGTTGGTCGTGCGGGTGTTGTAGTACTCGACGGTTCCGAAGATCCTGTTGTCAAGGATCCCGAAATCAAGTCCTACGTTTGCTGTGCCGGACTGTTCCCATTTGAGGTTCTTGTTCGGAAGGTCGGTGCCCGGAAGGTAGCCCATGTAGTAGGTGTCTCCGAACTCGCCCGGCATCGCTTTCGCGACTCCGAGGGTGGCATAGTTGTCGATTCCGTTCTGGTTGCCCACGATTCCGTAGCTGGTCCTGAGCTTGAGATTGTTCACGCAGGAGACATCCTTGAGGAAGTTTTCCTCGGAAGCTCTCCACGCGAAGGCCACTGACGGGAATGTTCCCCATTTGTTGTCCGCGCCGAAACGGCTGGAACCGTCACGGCGGACGGCAAGGTTGAACAGGTACTTGTCCATCAGGTTGTATTGCGCCCTCACCATGAAGGACACGAGATTGTTCTCTGAGTATGCTCTCTGCTGGCTTGTCACCTCGCCGTTGGCGATGTAGTTGTAGGTCTTGTCAACCGGAAGGTTGGCCACTGAATATCCCAAAGTCTTGCGCAGTGACTTGTCAACGGACTGCACAGCCGTGATGTTGAGCTTGTGCTTCTCGTTCACAAGAGGCACGTCGTACCTGATGGAGTTCTCGAGAAGAATCTGCGTGTTGGTGGTGTTGAGCAGAGACGCTGTCGAACCTCCGCCGTTAGGGTAGTAGGAGTCACGGGAGTGCCCTTCCTCGTTCACCCTGTTGTAGTAAGAGACATTGAACCTGTAGGTGAATCCCTTGAACGGGGTTATGTCTGTGAACGCATTGATCCTGTAATTGTTCGCTTTCGCATCATGGGTGTCATGAAGCGCACTGTAGGCAGGGTTCGTGTCCTTGTTGCTGTTGATGTAAGGGATGGAGTCTCCGTTTTCGTCGTAAATCTGTGAAAGCGGTGAGCGGGTGATGAACTGGTAGAATGCTCCGTTCTCGATTTCCCGGTTGGAGAATCCGAAAGAGGTGTTGACCCCCAGTTTCAACCATTTCTTCACCTGATAGTCGAGGTTCACCCTGGAACTGATCCGGTCGTAGCCGGAGTTCACTTTCATGATACCGTCCTGATTGAAATAGCCCACACTGGCCATCGCCTTCAACTTCTCTGTTCCGCCCTTGAAATTGAGTTCATGGCTGTGGTACATGGCCGCCTTCTTGAACATGAGGCTCTCCCAGTCGACATATTCGCCGCTCTTGTAAACCTGCGCCATCACATCGTCCGCAAGGGCTGTGGCGATCGGTATGGTCGCGGCGTCGATGACACCCATGTCATTTGCCACGGCCTCGCGCCTGAGGGCGAGATATTCGTCAGCTGTGTAGTAGTCGAAATTATTGTGAAGTGTCTGGAATCCGACGTAGCCGTTGTAGGTCACGGTGCTCTCTCCGGCCTTTCCGCGTTTGGTGGTCACCAGAATCACACCGTCGCTCGCCCGGGCTCCGTAGATTGCCTGGGATGCCGCGTCCTTGAGGATCTCGATGGACTCGATGTCGTCAGAGTTGATCATCGCGAACTCCGTGTCTGAGGCGACACTCCCGTCAATGATGTAGAGTGGGGTGTTGCTCGCCGAGATGGATCTCGTTCCGCGGATCTTGATTGACGGGACCGATCCCGGACGGCCGGAAGCGCTTGTTACGGTCACGCCGGCGGCGCGGCCGCGCAACATCTCGGCGGCGGTCGCCGCAGGGAAGATCTTCATATCCTCTGTGTTGACGGACGTGATGGATGTCGCGAGATCACTCTTCTTCATTGAACCGTAGCCTACCACGACCAGCTGGTCGAGCATCATTGACTCCGGTTCGATGAAAATTTTGTAGTAGTTGTCCTTGCCCACGGTCACTGTCACACCGCGGTAGCCAAGACAGCTGACCTCAAGCACATCTCCTTCCCGCGCTGACAGCGAGAACCGTCCGTCAAGATCTGTGACGGCTCCGTTGGATGTGTCCTTTACCTTGACACCCGCTCCGATGACCGGCAGGGCGCCTGATTGTGAGTCCTCCAGTACAACACCGCTTATCTGGACGGCCTGTCCGGAAGCCAGCAGTGACACTGAAAGCAGAATCACTGTCGCCAAATATTTTACCAACCTGTTCATACCAAATAGTTATTAGTTTTTGTCATTTTTCCATTCCCACATAGTCTCAAGTGCGTCATACTGAAAAACATCGAGACCTTTGAGGCAATCGTGGCCGAGGGTCTTCAGTGTCGACATGGTCTCCAGAAGCGCGCTCCAACCGTTAGGTTGAAGACTTGTGGAAAGATCGTCGTTTGTGGCGGTCTTCACGCAGACGCTCACGGAAGATGCCTTTCCGCAAGCCTTGAAGACAGGTTCGCAGACCTGCAGGATCTTCTCTGTGGAGTTGCGGTACGCCATGATGGACACCCAGTCGCAGACCTCGCAGAACTGGTTCACATCACCGTAGGCTACACTGCCCGCATTGTATAGTTCCTGGTACTTCCACCAGATTGCCTCCTGAAGTTTCAGTCCGGCGACGGCAAGCTTCTTCCTGGCGTAGCCAAGCCGGCTTAGGGTAGTCTTGAGCAGATTCTCGTTTGCTCCGCCGACACCGTTGCCACGTTCTGTGTCCCATACCCACCCAAGCCCGATGTCGGATTTGATGGTGTGTGGTTCAAGATCAGCCGCGACACCTCTGAAACGCTCCTCCGGATCCACATTCCGGTTGTAGGTGATGATTTTTTGAAGGCAGGCTTCCGCTCCCACCTCGCCCTGAAAGACCGACTTGTCCTCGTAATATGTCGCATAGACCTCGATTCCGAGACCGGTGCAAGTCGAGATGAATGTCCTGAGCCAGCTGTCAGCCGTGGTCAATCGGTCGCTTCCGGGGCTGAGATAAACACCGCTGAAGCCCATCAGGGCGATTCTGGCGGCAAGTTTTTTTGGAGCGTCAGCGTATCTGGCGAGACTTGCCGAATAGACATACACGCAGTTGAAAAGTTCCTTTTCGCTGTCTGTGGCCTTGGCATAGTCCTCTGCCTTCTGTGCCATGAGGTCTGTTACTCCGGCCAGTTTAAGGCACTCTTCACGGCTTATCTTCGTCTCATCTTTGCTGTGGTCGATTTCGATGATGTCGATCTCATTTATTGTCGATCCCTTTTTCTCCGCCTCGTCTGTCGAGCAGGACAGAGCGAAGAAAACGGCCGTCAACGGCGCGATCAATCTTGAAATATTCATCTCGTTGTCGCTTTAAGGTTTACTTATGTTCTTGAGCACCTCGATCCTGTCATGGATTTTTCCACGGTAGCTCCATTCGTTGAAAGACTGGCCGGCATCCTTGAGGTATTGGCCGTTGAGCCTGATGAAATCTTTCCTGAGCTTTCCGTTCTCCTTGTCGATTCTCTCCAATTCGGCGAGAGTTCCGGACACGTCCGTGGCGGAAAACTCCTTTGATTCCATGCGCAAGTCTGTCCGCTTGAACCTTAGATAATTGATTCGGATGTCAAGCATCAGCACAAGATGTCTTGCCACATCAGCGGCCTCTCCCTTGAATCTTACGATTCCAAGCCGCTTCCTGACCACGAGGCATTTCTGAAGCTCCTCCTCGACTCTCGCGGTGTCCCCCTGAAATGAATATACCGGATTCTGGGTCATGTTGAAATAATCCTTGACGGCCGCGATGTCTTCCGCATTGCTCAATCCGAGCCTTGTGTGGCAGTAATCCTCCAGAAACTCATCCGGAGCGGGCGGATTGTCGGAAAGGGCATCGGAATAGGCAGTCATCAGCATGTCAAAACCGTTCTGCGGGTACACCTCCCTTACCGGTTGGATGTTAATCACCTCGTTCTTGTCATCATAGATGTAACCGTATGTCCCGGATGTTGACCAGGAGGTGTTGATTATTCCCTTGAACCCGCAATCCGCGGCGTAGGAAGTGTAGCCGAAGATATTCTCAAGGTGTTTCCTCCACTGCACGAGGTAGAGATTGTCCGGATGCGAGCGCAGCGAGCATGCTCCCCAGATCTCACGGCCGGAATTCCTGAGGTTGTCCATCTTTCCGAAGTGATTCTGATTCCATCCGTAGTTCCAATCGACGATGATGACGTCATTCGGCAGAGATTGAAGTGCCTCCGGGTATTTCAGAATGATGTCTGCCCATATCATCGGTCGCTTTCCGAGCGAGGACACGATCCGGCACATTCTTGAGACATAGTCCACATAGAGTCTGGAAACTCCTTCTTTCAGGATTTTCCTGCGGCATTCACTGCAATGTCCAAGCAGCCTTGTCTCGTCGCATCCGATGTGGATGTATTCAGACGGGTGTGCCCGAGCGATCTCGGAGAAGATGCTTCTGAATATTCCTTCCGCATCTTCCGCCTTCATCGGACAGACCTGCGAGCAGTCTTTCCTGTCTTCTTTCAGAACTGCGTAACGCTCGTGCCTAAGGATGTACTCTGAATGCCCGAAACAGTTCTGAAGAGGGATAACATCGACGTCGAGACTTGAGCAGTAACCGATGAAATCCTCCACTTCGGCTTCCGAGAACGCAAGGCGGTTTCTAAGTACAAGATTGTCTTTGAAAGGGAAAGTGGCCTCCCACTCCACCACGACGGCGTTCATGCCTTTCGCGGCTGCATCGGCCACAAAGGCTTTCATTGCCGGCATTGTCATCACCTGAGTCCTGAAGTCAAGGTAAACGGCCCTGACCTCAAAAGACTTGGCGGACAGAGACAGATGACATGCCAGGACGAGTCCCGCAATAGTCAGAAAGTGTTTCGCTATTCCTCGCATAAGATCAGTCCATTATGTACTTGGCGCTGTCGCTGTCCGTGTAGAGGATGGCGCTCCTGTGTCTGCGGAGCACAGATGCCGGACATTTCTCGGACACCGGCCCGAAGACCGTGGCCTTTACGGCGTCGGCCTTTGTGGCGGCCGGCACGACACAGAACAGGTGGTCGGCGTTGAACATCGCCGGAACCGTCAGGGTCAGGGCATATTCTGGAACTTCCGAGATTTCCTTGAAGCAACCATCGTGAACCTGCTGCATGCGGCATTTCTCGTCGAGATTGACTTTCTTGATAAGAAGGGGGTCGTTGAAATCCGCGACATGCGGGTCGTTGAAGGCTATGTGGCCGTTCTCTCCGATGCCCATGCACACGATGTCGATGGTCACAGACCTCAATATCTCCGAATATCTCCGGCAGGTCGCCTCCGAGTCTCTGTCTGTCCCGATGTAGTCAACGCTCGCGAAAGGTACCTTGTCAAAGATCGCCCTGCGCAGGAAATTGCCGAAACCTTGAGGCGCGTCCGCCGGAAGGTTCACATATTCATCCATGTGAAGGGCATGGATGTGCCTCCACTCGATGCCTTCCGTTGAGGCCAGGGCTTCGAGGAACTCGTTCTGTGACGGAGCTGCGGCGAAGACCATATAGATTTCCTTTTTGACTGCCAGTGTCTCTTTGATGCAGGCTGCGACATCGGCGGCCGCAGCCCTGCCCATGTCTCCTCTGGATCCAAACACTTTCACGTCCAGATTGTCTGACTTGAATGTCTTGATTGTCATGATCTAATAAATTATGTTTCCATTTACGATTGTCCTCTTCACGCAGATGTCGTCATCGAACACCACGATGTCCGCGTCTTTCCCCGGCTCCAACGAACCTTTCCTGTCGTGGAATCCCATCACCTTCGCAGGGTTTACGGTGATCATCCTTACGGCCTCGCAGACTGAACATCCGGCAATGTTCACCATCGTGCGCACAAGCCTGTCGGCCGTTGCCACGCTGCCTGCGAACGCGCTGCGGTCCATGAGTTTGGCCACGCCGTCCTCGACTATGACCTCCTGTCCGTCAGCGAGACTTCCGAGCACGCTCTTTCCTTCAGACATTCCGGCGGCTCTCATGGAGTCGGTGACAAGGGAGATGTTGCCGATTCCTTTTATCTTGAGAAGGAGGCGGAGCAGGTCTTGCGGCACATGGATTCCGTCAGCGATGATCTCAATCCTCATTCCGTCCTGCCAGTAGCCGTACTCAATGACTCCGGCGTAGCGATAGGCATTTCGTCTTGAGATTGTGCTCATGCAGGAGTAGAAATGGGTCATCATGGAGGCTCCGGCCTTGTAGGCGGCGTCGCAGTCGGCGAACGTCGCGTCAGTGTGGCCGATTGAGGCTACTATGCCCCTTCTCTTGAGTTCAGCGGCGAATTCCGGAGCACCTTCCAGCTCAGGGGCGAAACTCCATCTGGCAAGATCCGGACATCTGTCCAGAATCTCCATGTATTCGGCCGGCTCCGGATTTCTCAAGTATCTGGAATCCTGGGCTCCGGCGAACTTCGGACTGAAATACGGCCCTTCCAGATGCATTCCGCCGAATCCGGCTCCGTCCTTGTTCTCCTTGACGGCCTTTCTGTAGGTCTCGAATGACTCGAAGAGAATCTCGTTGGTGCTGGTCAGCGTTGTGGGGCATAGCAGGGTGGTACCGTGGACGGCGTGCATCCTGGCGGCCGTGAGGAAAGCCTCGACGGTTCCGTCCATGAAGTCGGCTCCTCCGGCTCCGTGGGTGTGCATGTCGATGAATCCGGGGCTTACATAATCGCCCTCGCAATCAATGATTTCGGCTCCGGCGGGGGTGCTGTCCGCGATTCCCTTTACCAGGCCGTCCTCAAGGACAAGAACGCCTGTGACGATCTTGTAAGGAAGTATTATTCTTCCGTTGGTCAGTGCTGTTACCATTTTTCTATCTTATAACCGTGAACCGCGTAGAATATCATGTAGGCGAAGCATGGAATAAGAAGCCAGTAAGAGGCCTGAAGTCCCATGTGGTCTGAGGCATAGCCGTAGATGAGCGGGAGCACCGCGTTTCCGCAGAGCGCCATCACGAGGAGTGACGATCCGAGACTGGTCCATCGGCCGAGACCTCTGATTGCCAGCGGCCATATTCCCGCATAGATCAGTGAGTTCGGGATTCCGAGCAGGACAAGGCTCCACAGGGACGCTTTTAACGGAAGAAGCAGGACAAGAATCGAGAGCGCAAGTCCCGTGACCGTGCAGATGACGAGTGATTTCTGCTGGCTGAGGTGTTTCGGGATGAGAAATACTCCGAGAAGGTAGCCGAAGAGGATGCATCCAAGGGTGTAGGAAGGGAACACCTTCGCCGCTTCCAGATCCATCCCTATGCTCTGGGCGTAGCCGATAATCGTGCTGACGGAGATCTGCTGGCTGCCCAGATGGCAGAAAAGAGCCAGCACTCCGAGGATAAGGTAAGGATATTCCCAGATTGTCTTTCTGTCTTTTTCCGGTGTGTCTGAACCATTCGCGCTGTCCGGGTTGATGTCCTGGACAGGTGATTTGAAGAACAGGATTCCGAATGCGAAAAGAAGGACTGCCAGCACCACATAAGGGACGATGACTCCTTGTATCATGCCGTCAAGCGCAGCCTCCTTGGCGGGTCCGTCAAGCAATCCGGCCTCGACCATGTCCATGACCTCTTTGTCCTGGGGACGGATCACAAGGGCTGCGAAGACCAGCGGGGCGATGATGCCGGCGAATTTGTTGCAGATCCCCATCACACTGATTCTCTTGGCGGCGCTCTCGTAAGGACCGATGATCGTTACGAACGGATTGGCGACTGACTGAAGGATCGCCAGAGCCGTCCCCATCGTGAACAAGGCGAGCAGGAACAGCCCGTATGTCCTTGTCATCGCGGCTGGCCAGAAAAGCAGGGCTCCGGCCGCCATTATCCAAAGGCCGATCATCGTGCCTTTCTTGTAGCCGGTCTTCCGCAGCAGGAATGACGCCGGAACAGTCATGACAAGATATGCGATGTAGAACGCGAAGGTCACCAGATAAGTCTGAACCCCGCTTTTCAACTCACAGGCTATCTTGAAGTAAGGGATCAGGATGGAGTTCACCCAGGAGACAAGTCCGAAGATGAAAAACAGACACCCCAGCATTGTCAGCGAAACGTAGTATTGCCGTTTGTTTTCCATGATATGATAATAAGAGCGAATGGTCATTAGCCTGTGTATGTGGTGGTTCACATAGTCAGGCTATTATTCGCAAATATAGAGGGTATTGTTGTGTTATAGCGCAGAAAAAGCGTAAATCTATTGTCGAAAAGCGCAATTTTTCTGACGATACTCCAGAGGGGAGCATCCTTTCATTTTTCTGAAGATGCGGGAGAAGTTTCCATTGTCCCCGAATCCGACTTCGTCGGCGATCTCGAACACGGGTCGGTCTGACGTGAGAAGAAGGTGGGCTAAATGCTCCACCCGGTTTTTAAGAATATATTGGTAGATGGTTGTTCCCATCTCTTTCCGGAATTTTGTCTCAATGCTGCGACGCGACAGCGGGACAAGTCCGAGAATGCTGTCCATCTCCAGATCGGAACTGAAGTTCCCGTCGATGAAGTCCACTATTCTCGCCACATTAGGGTCCTTGATATTGTAGAGATGGCTGGATTGTCTCTGCACTACTTCGATCGGATTGATTACGACGTTGAACGGCTGGCGTGTCCCGTCAAGAATCTGCCTGTGAAGAAGGGCACAGGTCTGGTACCCTCCGCGTTCCACGTCAAGTTCCACTGACGAGATCGGCGGGTCTGAGATTCCGCAGAGCAGTTCATCATTGTCAACACCAAGCAGGGAAATCTCTTCCGGGATGCGTATCCCGGCCATGTTGCAGGTCTCGGTGATGTACAGAGCGTGTGCGTCGTCGCAACAGAACAGTGCTACCGGTTTAGGAAGGCTCTTGAGCCAGAAGAGGATCCTGTCCCTGTCGAAAGTCTCCCCCGGTTCTGCATTGAATGCGCTGAAACCGCATCCGTCTGATGCCACGGCATCCCTGAAACCTTTACAGCGCTCTTCAGACCATATGATGCCGCGGACTCCGAAGAACGCGAAGTTCGTGAACAATTTCTTTTTGAAATATTGCGCCGCAAGTCGTCCGGTACCCACATAATCTCCTGTCAGATTGGAATATATGTTACTTCGTGTCTTGTTGTTCTGAAGTACGATGGGGATGTCCAGCCGGCCTAGGAGTCCGATCTTATCCTCGTCGCAGCGCCCGATCACAGCGTCGGCATTCCATTTCCGAGCCCACTCTATGACCCATTCTTCCCGTCCTTTTGCCATACGGAAATCAGACGGGATGCGGTAGAAGAGCCACGGCCCGTTTTCTTTGGAATATTTCATGATGCCCCGGAGCAGTTTTCTGTCAAACTCGCTGGCGCAGTCTATTAGTAGTATAATCTTGAACATCAATGTTTTGCCTCGGCGATGATGGAGAGGGAGTCGCAGCAGAGTTTTGTGACCGCGTCCCAGTCACGGGCCTTTATGACCTCTTTCGGGAAGAGGTTGCTGCCCATCCCGACGCACGAGGCACCGGCCTTGAACCAGCCGCGGATGTTCTCCTCTTCTGGTTTGACACCGCCTGTGACCAGGACTTGAGTCCACGGCATCGGAGCCTTGACGCTTTTCACGAAGGATGGTCCCAGCACATCACCCGGGAACACCTTGCAGATGTCGCATCCTGCCGCCTGGGCGTTGCCTACTTCCGTGACGGAGCCGCATCCCGGAATGTAAGGGACAACACGCCGGTTGCACAGTTCCGCTATCTCCGGGTTGAAGAGAGGGCCTACGATGAAGTTCGCCCCCTCCTGAAGGTAAAGCGCCGCTGTCGGAGCGTCGATCACCGAACCTGCGCCGAGGATCATTCCCGGAAGGTTTCCTTCGGCGTATTTTACCAGCCCGGCGAAAATCTCATGAGCGAAATCGCCCCTGTTCGTGAATTCGAACATGCTGATCCCGCCGTCATGGCATGCCTTCAGCACTGCCTTCGATGTCTCAAGATCGTCATTGTAGAACACAGGCACGAGCCCCGTACCGAGGGCTGTTGAGATCACCTGAATCTTGTTGTGTCTTGCCATATCAGTAGTCTTTGAATATCCTCTATCGAGAGACGCGTCCAGAGCCGTTTCCGTTCATCAGAGTCTCCACTTCTTTTGTGCTTACGCGGTTGTAGTCGCCCTCAATCGTGTGCTTGAGGCACGATGCGGCCACGGCGAAGTCAAGGGCTTTCTGGTTATCGCCATAGTTGAGGAGCCCGTAGATCAGTCCTCCGCCGAAGGAGTCTCCGCCTCCGACCCTGTCAACTATGTGGGTGATGTCGTAGCGTCTGGACGAGTAAAGAGTCTTGCCATCGTACAGGACGGCACCCCAAGTGTTGTGGTCGGCGTTGACCGATCCGCGGAGGGTGATCGCCACTTTCGAGGCATTCGGGAACCTCTCCATAAGCGACTTGGCGACAAACTCAAACTTGGAGGAGTCAATCACTCCGGCCTCAGCGTTGAAGCCCTTGGGCTTGATGCCGAAGACCTTTTCGGCATCCTCCTCGTTGCCGATGATCACATCGCAACCGGCCACAAGCGCCGGCATGATCTCGGATGCGTTCTTGCCGTATTTCCAGAGATTCTTTCTGTAGTTGAGGTCGCAGGAGACTTTCACTCCGTGTCTGTTCGCCGCTTGAATGGCCTCAAGGCAGACTTCGGCGCAACTCTGGCTGATTGCGGGTGTTATCCCGGTCCAGTGGAACCAGTCCGCTTTCTCGAACACCTTGTCCCAATCGATCATTCCCGGCCTGATCTCGGCAACCGATGAGTGGGCGCGGTCATAGATCACCTTGCTGGGACGTGAGACGGCCCCTTTCTCGATGTAGTAGATTCCGATTCTGTCACCGCTCTTGATGCAGAACTCCACTCCGACTCCGAGTCCGCGAAGCTCGGCGAGGCACTCCTTGGCTATGTCGTTGTCCGGAAGCGCCGTCACAAACTGCGCGTCCTGTCCGTAGTTGGCCAGCGAGACCGCCACGTTGGCCTCTCCTCCACCGAATGTGGCCTCGAATTCGTGGGCCTGCGAAAACCTGAGATGTCCTGGCGTGGCCAGTCGGAGCATGATTTCCCCGAATGTTATGATTCTTGCCATGATGCTTGATTTGTTGTTTGTGTTAATGTCCGTGCTGTTTCGGTACGCCTTGTGGACGCGGTGGCGCACGTCGTTTACCTCGGCAAAAGTAGGGAATATTTCTCAATTCTCGTTAACGTGCACGGAAAATTTTTGACAATGCCCGAGAATTGACCAATTCTTTAACGCTTGATAGATCGGCCAAAACTCTATAAATTTATCATATTATTTTGATTTTTTCATAGAGTTTCGATAATTTTGCATTCGGTTAACAATTGTTTTTATGAGACGCAAGATAGAACAGCAGCTGATTGACTGGAAATCTTCCCCTGACAGGAAACCGCTCCTTCTGAACGGAGCGCGTCAGGTCGGAAAGACATATATTCTTGAGGAGTGGTTCGGTCGGAACCATTTCAAGAATTGTGTCCGTGTCAATTTGGCGCAGAACGCATCGATGGTACAGACCTTCGAAGGGGATTTGAAGCCGCAGAGAATCATCGAAGCCATCGAGGCTTCCTACGGAGTTAAGATATGTCCTGGCGAGACATTGATAATCTTGGATGAGATCCAGAAGTCCGGTCGTGCGTTGATGTCGCTGAAGATGTTCTGTGAAGAGGCCCCGCAGTACTGTGTCGCAGCAGCCGGAAGTCTTCTGGGAGTGAAGATTAGGAAAGACGAGGCTATATATCCCGTTGGAAAGGTCAAGAATCTGGATCTGTATCCTATGGATATGGAGGAGTTCCTATGGGCGACCGGACGAGAAGGGCTTGCAGGTCAGATACGCGAGCATTTCCGCGATATGTCCGCAATGCCGGAAGCCAGTCACAAGGCGGCTCTGGAAGCCTACAGGCAATATCTCGTTGTCGGCGGAATGCCAGAGGCTGTGTTGAAATATTCCGTATCCGGGAGCATTGTCGCCGCCGCGGAGGCTCAAATCGACATTCTGAGGGATTATATGGCGGATACCACCCAATATGCGACAGAAAGCGAGTCGGTAAAGATTCGTGCCTGCTACAATTCCATTCCCTCGCAGCTTGCGAAGGAGAATCTCAAGTTCCAGTACAAGGTGGTCAGGAAAGGAGGCACGGCCACCATATTCGGTGCGTCTCTTGACTGGCTTAAGTATGCCGGACTTATATATCAGTGCGACCTTGTGGATTCGGCGTTCCTGCCTCTGAAGGCATATGTGGATCCGTCCGATTTCAAGATTTATATGAACGATGTCGGCCTGCTCACCCAGCATTCCGGAATGCCGGCCCAACTACTCCTTTCCGAGATTGAGGTGGACAACAATTTTATGGGCGGAATGACCGAGAACTATGTCGCCCAGGCTCTCACCGCCGCTGGTCACAAACTCTATTATTGGAAGAACGAGAATGTCGGGGAGGTTGATTTCGTAATTCAGGGCGACAAAGGAGTTGTCCCTGTTGAAGTCAAGAAAGCCATCCGGACGAAATCGGTGAGTTTCAATAAATTCCGGCAGCTGTACTCCTCCGCGCAGGCAATAAGGTTCTCAAAAAAGAACTTTGGCTTGATCGATGACCTGCAAGCCATACCGCTCTATGCGATATTCTGCTTGCGAAAGTCGAGCGAATAATAAAGAATCGCCTTTAGCGTCAATCAACAGAAGGCGATTCTTTATTGCGTTTATAGTCAGATGACTATGCTTAACGACTACTTGCCGAAGTAGCGGGTGAGGAGGCCGTAGAAGCCGGCGCCGTGACGGGCCTCGTCCTTGGCCATCTCGTGGACTGTGTCGTGGACGGCGTCGTAGCCGAGCTGCTTGGCTCTGGTGGCTATGTCTAGCTTGCCCTCGCATGCTCCCGCCTCGGCCTGATAACGCTTCTCGAGGTTGGTCTTGGTGTCCCAGACCACGTCACCGAGAAGCTCGGCGAACTTGGCGGCGTGCTCGGCCTCCTCGAAAGCGTACCTCTTGAACGCTTCGGCAATTTCCGGGTAGCCCTCGCGTTCGGCCTGACGGCTCATCGCAAGGTACATTCCTACCTCCGTGCACTCTCCGTTGAAATGATCCCTGAGACCCTGGACGACTTCCTTGTCCTCTACCTGGCCGTCGCCGATGTGGTGCTCGCAGGCCCAATCAGGCTTGCCTCCTTCCTCCTTGACCTCGACCTCTACGAACTTGCTCGCCGGGGCGTGGCAAAGTGGGCATTCAGCCGGAGGGTTCTCGCCTTCATAAACATAGCCGCAGACCAGACATCTGAATTTCTTTTTCATAACTGAATCCATTAAAAGTCAAACAAAATGAAACGAACCATAGTTGTTTCCAGCCGCAAATATAAGACCATATTTTGAATTTACAAAATAGAATCATTCAAAATAAGAAATATTTGTCGGAAAATGTGAAAAAAATGCTCCTTGTGCCGGATTTTGGCACAAGCTCCGGTTATATTTGCCACAAGAAATATAATTGCTATATTCGTCAGGAAGAAAATTGTGTCCGACATTCGGAGCGATGTGACTGAAAACGGCGACGCATTTGATGTCGCCTGAAAATGTCGGGGCAATGTAAAACTATAATGATAAAAAACTATAACCGGGCATGACACCATTCCTTAAGCAGGTTGCTGACCACTACATGGCGCGGGGCGGGATTTCCGACTTGTGCTTCATCTTCCCGAACAGGCGGAGCCAGGTCTTCTTCACGAAGTACCTCGGCGAGGCGGTGAAGGAGGGCGGGACTCCGATTGTGGCGCCGACGATGCTGACGATCAACGATTTCTTTTTCCGCATCTCCGGGGACAGACCGGCTGACAGGGTGAACCTGCTGCTGAATCTGTACGAGTGCTACAAGGCTCTCAATCCCAAGCACGAGACCTTGGACGAGTTCATCTTCTGGGGAGACGTGATCCTGGGGGATTTCGACGATGTGGACAAGTACCTGGTCGATCCCAAGGGGCTGTTCGCCAACGTGGCCGAGTTCAAGGAAATCCAGGACTCATATTCCTATCTCACCGAGAATCAAAAGAAGGCGATTGAGAGCTTCATCAGCCATTTCAGCAGCGAGGGGCGGCTTACCGTGAATCTGAACTCCGACAATCCGAACGTGAAGGAACGCTTCCTGCAAGTCTGGAATATTCTTCTGCCGCTTTACGACAGTTTCCGGGAGAGGCTTTCCGCCAAGGGGCTGGCCTACGAGGGGATGGTTTACCGTTCTCTCGCGGCGCGGCTTGGCACGGAACCGGCGGTGGACGTGCTGAAGGCGGCGTTCGGGGATGTGAAAGAGTATGTCTTTGTGGGTCTCAACGCGTTGAACGAGTGCGAGAAAAAGGTCATGAGGCGGATGAGGGACGCCGGTCTTGCGGAGTTCTGCTGGGACTATTCCGGGGAGATGGTGAGGAATCCACTGAACAAGTCCTCATTCTTCATGTCGCGGAACGTCAAGGACTTCCCGCAGGCTTTCGGGCTTGATCCGGAGGGGCTGACAACCCCGGAGGTCGAGGTGATAAGCGTTCCGTCATCGGTCGGCCAGACTAAACTGATTCCTTCGGTGGTCAAGGACGAAAGGTGTGCGGTCGTGCTTCCGGACGAGTCCCTGCTTGTCCCTGTGCTGAACTCCATCCCGGAGGAAATCGAGGACATCAACGTCACGATGGGCTACCCGATGAGCAGCAGCGCGTTCTTCGATTTCCTGACCCTGGTCTCGGCGATGCAGATGCACCTCAGGCGGAAGGACGGGAAGTGGTACTATTACCACAATCAGGTCTGGTCTCTGTTCTCCTCCAGCATATTCAGAAAAGTCACCAAGGGGGATGACGCCGTGAGAGCCAGAATCAAGGAGATCAAGGACGGGATGAAGTACTACATCCCGCAGGAAGACCTGTCCGGCATTCCTGTCTTCGATCTGCTGTTCCGACCGGCGGTGACGGATCCGAAGTCGGCTTCCAAGGAGCAGATTTCAGCTTTTGCCGACTACCAGAAGGCTCTGGTCAAAGGGCTTGCCCCGAAACTGGCCGAGGACTCTTCGATGGCCATCGAACTGGAGTTCGCCAAGGCCGCGTACAATGCCATAAGCCAGTTGCAGACCGCCGGCCTAGAAGTCCTTCCGATGACTTATGTGCGGCTTCTTGACCAGCTTCTTGGCCCGGTGTCGGTCCCGTTCAACGGAGAGCCCCTGAAAGGTCTCCAGGTCATGGGGCCGCTGGAGACCAGGGCCTTGGACTTCAGTCAGGTGATGATCCTCTCCTGCAACGAGGGGATGTTCCCGAGGCGGAGCGTCAGCTCGTCGTTCATCCCTCCGGAGCTGCGCAAGGGCTTCGGTCTTCCGACCTACGAGTTCCAGGACGCCGTCTGGGCATACTATTTCTACCGTCTGATCCAGAGGGCGGAGAAAGTGACGCTGGTCTATGACTCCAGAACGGAGGGGATGAAGAGCGGAGAGGAAAGCCGCTACATAAAGCAGCTTGAATATCATTTCGGCGTGCCGGTCAGACGCAGCTTCGTCAAGGCGAACGCCTCCGGGGATTTCTCCCCGAAGGAGATAGCGAAGACCGAGGAGGATGTCCTGACCATAAGACGGGCCAGGCTCTCTGCATCCGCACTTAAGAATTACCTTGACTGCCCTGCGAAATTCTATTACGCCACCGTCAAGGGCCTCCGCAGACAGAACGAGGTCTCGGAGGATCTGGACGCCGGAATGCTGGGCGATGTCTATCACGGCACGATGCAGAGGCTCTATTCTCCGGGAATGGCCGGAGGGAAAATGGTGACCGATGATTATCTTGCCGCCCTTCTGCGCAAGCGCCCGGCGATAAAGGAGATGGTGCGGAGTCTTATCCTTGAGCAGCTTCATTCCCTGGAGGTTACGGGGCGCGACCTGGTCGTGGAGGATGTGATTGTGGAATATGTCGTCAAGACTCTGCAAAGGGATCGGGAACTCCTGAAATCCTCAGGCCACGACGGGTTTGAGATCCTTGGGCTTGAAAAACAGTTTCTCCATGACATCGACGGCTTCCACTTCATCGGCTATGTGGACAGGTTGGACAGTCTTCGCCAAGGGGAGATAAGGATTGTGGACTACAAGACTGGCAAGGTTGAGGACAAGGATGTCAACATCACCGACGACAATGCCGGTGCGGTGGTCGACGCCTTGTTCGGCCCAGACAACGAGGGACGGCCTAAGATCGCCTTCCAGCTTTATCTCTACGATGTCTTCTGTAGAGGGTCAGAAGAATACAGGGGGCAGAGGATGGTCAACGTCATCTACCCTCCGGCGAACCTTTTCACTGAGCCGGTCAAGGAAGTCCCCGTCAGCGAGGAGTTCATGAAACTTACCGAAGAGAGGCTCCACGGTCTTCTTTCGGAGATTTCTTCGACGGATGTGCCGTTCAGACGTACCGAAGAGGAGAAAACCTGTTCGTATTGCGACTTCAGAATGATTTGCGGAAGATAAGGATGCTCTGGAATATAGGAAAGAAAGGCAAGATAAGGATGATGATGAAAACAGTGAGGACAGGAAAATGATCAGGATAATGAAAGCGTCGGCCGGGTCGGGAAAGACCTTCAACCTGGCCAAAACATACATAAGGCTTCTGCTGACGGATGAAGAGAGATACTCGTACAGGCACATCCTTGCCGTGACATTCACCAACAAGGCCACGGATGAGATGAAAAGCCGGATTCTGAAGGAGTTGCACCTGCTCGCGGGGAAACCGGAGGATTCTCCTTATTATGAGGATCTTGTCCCGGCTTTCGACTCAGAGGAAGCGCTTCGGCGCAGGGCGCAGACCGTGCTGTGCGACATCCTTCACGACTATGGTTCGTTCGCTGTCAGCACCATCGACCGCTTCTTCCAGCAGACCCTCAAGGCCTTCTCCAGAGAGATCGGGCAGTTTGCGACCTATCAGGTTGAGCTTGACCGTGAGTCGCTTGTCTCCGAAAGTGTGGACAGGGTGCTGGACTCCCTGTCGGCTGACAACAAGGAACTTCTCGAATGGCTGACACAGAGTGTGATGGAGGATCTGGAGAAAGGGGAGCGCTACAATCTGGAGAAAAAACTTAAGAGTGTGGCGATGACCCTCAAATCGGACGAGCACCGGGCCGCTGTCGAAGAATTCGGCATTGACGAGGAGAGGGAATATTCAAAAGAGAATCTTTCGAGGATGAAGAAGGCGCTGTCCGGGGTGATTGATTCTTTCAGGAAGGAGGTCAGGGACGCCGCAAAGGCTTTTGTCGGAGCGGCCGCGGATGAGGGGTTGTCCAATGAGGATTTCTCCCGTAAGTGCTTCAATTCCATCTATGTATGCGCTGCGTCGGCTCCGAAGGACGAGCCGGCCTACCCGTCTGCGACCATATTCAGAAACAGTGAGGATTTCAGCAAGTGGTTCAGAAAGGCGGATTTGAACAGGTACGCACCGTTGGAAGGGCGGTTGATGCCGCTGCTTCAGAGGTACTGTGGGATATTCATTGAAAAGTATAAGGTCTATGTCACTGCTTCCAAAATCTCGCAGATTCTCAATGAATTGGGAATCGCCGGGGATCTGGACAGGGAGTTCCGCGCGCTGATGAAGGAGAAGAATGTGCTGAGCATCGACGACTCCAACGTGATTCTGCGGAACATCATCGACGGCACGGACGCTCCGTTCATCTACGAGAAACTCGGAGTGCGCTTCGAGCATTTCCTGCTGGACGAGTTCCAGGACACATCGAGGATCCAGTGGGACAATTTCCGTCCGCTGATCGAGAACAGTGTGGCCCAGGGTAAGGAGAACCTTCTCGTCGGTGACGTGAAGCAGAGCATCTACCGCTGGCGCGGTTCCGACTGGCGGATGATGGCGCGCGAGGTCCAAGACGAGTTCTCACAGTGCGGAGTGGAGACCCTTGACAGCAACTACCGGAGCCTCAGGAATATAGTCGGATTCAACAACGGTTTCTTTGAATATGCCTCCTCGGTTCTCGACAGCATTTCTGGAGATGAGCCTGACTTCAGAATCAGGGAAATATATTCGGACGCCGCACAGCTTGTGAAGTCAAAGGATGCCGCCGGCGGGAGTGTCGATGTCGTTTTCTGCGACAAGGAGGATGAGATGCGGGAGATTCTGGACGCTGTGAACAAGGTGCGCGAGGCCGGGGCGAGGTACGGCGAGATCACTGTGCTCGTGAGGAGCAACAGGCACGGCTCCGAAGTCGCCATGTTCCTTATGGACAATGGAATCAGTGTGATTTCCGATGACTCGCTGCATTTGAAGTCATCCGCCGTGGCCCGTCAGGTCGTGTCGCTCCTGTCCTCGGTCGGAAACGAGGATGACACCATCGGCTCTTTCCTTGCCGGGGAACTGGACATCAATGTCGCCGAACTGTCGTGCCTGTCCCTGTCCGACCTCTGCGAGCAGCTTCTGCGCATCCTCAAGGCCCGAGATTCGGAGCTTTTCGAGTCCGAGACGCAATATGTTCAGGCGTTGATGGACTTCGTGCAGGACTATGTGGCCGTAAGCGGGAACGCCATCGACGGATTCCTGAAGGCGTGGCAGGAGGCAGACCCAAAGATCAGTTCGCCTTCCGATCCGGAGTCTGTCAGGGTGATGACAATCCACAAGTCTAAAGGGCTTGAGTTCCGGCACGTGATTTTCCCGTTCGCCGAGGAAATCGGGCTTTTCCGCAGCGAGAAGCACTGGACCCGCCCTTCGGTGAAGGGAACCGAACTTGAGGGCGTGGCCGACGGGGTCTATAACGTGTCGCTCAGGAAGCCGTCGAATGAGGATTCGCTTTTCCTGGACGGAAGCCGGAAGGAGATGCTGTTCCAGCTTGTGGACAACATCAACACCTTCTATGTGGCTTTGACAAGGCCTGTCAACGGGTTGACGGTCATCGCGTCAGTTCCGCCGGCCAAGGTCGCTGACGCCATTGTCCCGGTCGCTGAGCCTGTCGAAGCGCCGGTCCCCCCGTGCGACTTCACGGACTTCTCGCAGATTCTCTATGCCTATCTGTATGGTCACGGAGAGGCATTGGGTTACAGCAGAGAAGAAAATGAAGACCGGATTGCCTTCTCAAAAGGCGAAATCTACAACTACGCCGCCCTTGAGCGGAAGGCCGACACCATTTCGGAACTGATGCCCGGTTATCCTTCTTATCCGCTGAACCCTTCTGCTGAAGACGAAGATTCGGATGTCCGGGAGCGCGGAAGGCTCAAGTTCAGCGCCGACTCCATAGACTTCTTCTGCGACGAGACCAGGAACGAGGCCAGACTCAACGGCACGGTGCTGCACGGCATCCTTTCCGAAGTCGTGACCTTGTCGGATCTTCCCGATGCCGTCCGGCATGCCTTCGAGGCCGGAGAAATCGACGCCGGACAGGAAGAGGACTACCTGGGCATTCTCACCCGGCGGGTGGCCGCTCATCCCGAGTGGTTTCCGGCTGATGGAACGGAAGTGTTGAACGAGACCGGACTGATTGACACGGACGGTCAAATCCATCGTCCGGACAGGGTTCTGGTCAAGGACGGGAAAGTGACTGTCATCGACTATAAGTTCGGAGAGAAAAACAGCCGCTACCGCCGTCAGGTCGCCCGCTACGCCGACATTTACCGCCGGATGGGATATTCGGAGATTACTCCCATAATATGGTATGTACTTACCGATGAGGTCGAATAATTTTCGTATATTTGCCTTTTAGTGATGATGAAAAAATAAGTTGGTAAGGTTTTGTGAAGGATTTTTGCGGATAAATTTGTTTGTGAAGAAGGAGTGTGCCGGTGGCACA
>CAVERO010000022.1:0-23777 GCA_963617915.1 Candidatus Methanomethylophilaceae archaeon
CTTCCGTGAACATGGAGGACGTGGAAAGCCTCAACGTCCTGAAAGGCCCTTCCGCAACAGCCCTCTACGGCTCCCGGGGAGCCAACGGCGCGGTGGTCATCACCACGAAGAAAGCGGCTGACGGAAAGAGCACCATCGAATTCTCGACCACAACATCTGTCGAGACCTACTACAACCATATCGATGTCAACAAACTCTATGGTGGCGGCTCAAGCGCGGCCAACGTCTCCTACTACGCCGCCAACTCCGAGAATCCGGACGCCACAGACTGGACATCGGCCGCCAACCTGCTCACCCTTCTTGACGACGGCACCTACGTTATGGACTATGAGAGCGATGAGAACTGGGGGCCACGCTACGACGGCACAACACTGGTGCGTTCCGGCCTTTCCTGGGACCCTACCTCGGACCAATACGGCAAGGCCTACTCCTGGAAATCCCGTCTGAACCTGCGCGACCTTACCCGCGCCGCCTGGACAAACAACACCAACGTGGCGTTCTCAAAGGCAGGGAACGGTTTCAGGACAAGGGTGGCGTTCAACAATGTCGAGCGTCAGGGAATAATGTACAACTCTAACGCGACCCGCCGTTCATTCAGCGTGACCTCTTCGTTCAAGCCGGCCAGCTGGCTCAACGCCGATGTCAGCTACCGCTACCGCTACCGCAAGACAAAGAACGCGGCCACCGAAGGATATTCGGCAGACGGAAATGTGGTCTGCGAATTCACGCAATGGGGACAGACCAACGTCAACATCAAGGATTTGAAGGACTATCAGAGGCCGGACGGCTCATGGAGAACCTGGAACATCGTCAGCACGGACAATCTTGCGGCCAACTTCCACGACAACCCGTTCGGAACGCTGAACAACTACAACAACTACTCCTACAACAACTACCACCTGGTCACCGCTGACGTGTATTCACTGCTGCCGGGAGACGTGCGCGTCGGAGTCCGCGTCAACAACAACATCACATCCAGCCGCTACGATGCGAAACACGGCAACGGCTCGACAGTTTTCGATCCATACTTCCGCACCTATCACTCCCAGACCAATGACTTCACCGCACAGGCCTACGCCACGTGGAGCGACCACTTCGTGGACAACCGCCTCTCCGTGGAGACGGCCGTGTTCGCGGAGACGAGAAAGTACGACTATTACTACCTCAACAGCTACACGAACGGAGGCCTGTCAGTGCCGGGATTCTTCAATCTTGCAGCGTCCGCAAGCACCTACAGCACCAACAACGAAGAGTCTCACTTCAAGACCCGCTCGTTCTTCGGCACCGCGACTGTAGGCTGGGACGATCTCGTCTATCTCGACGGATCGATCCGTTACGACATTGACTCCCGTCTGGCCAATGACAACAACTCGTTCCTTTACGGCGGCGGTTCCGTGTCTTTCATGGCCAGCAAGCTGATTGATGCCTCCTGGCTCAACTTCTGGAAAATCAGAGGTTCCGTGGCTCAGGTCGGTTCCACGCTCAGCGCCTACAACATCTACCCTACCTACACCGTAGACACAAAGGCGCACGGTCTCACGACAATGTACGAGCCTAAGACACAGGTCAACTCATCAATCAAACCGACCATCTCCACATCCTATGAGGTCGGAACGGAGTTCAAACTGTTCGGCAACAGACTCTTCGGCGACATCAACATCTACCGCAAGGACACCAAGAACGACATCATCTCGGCCAACGTGCTGCCTCAGTCGGGCTATGCCTACCGCAGGCTCAACGCCGGAATGGTACGCAACCATGGAATCGAGGTCTCTCTGGGCGGAACCCCGGTACGTACACGCGACATCGAGTGGACACTTTCCGGGAACATCGCCAAGAACAACAATAAGCTCATCACCCTTGCCCCTGACCAGACCGAATACACCATCTACTGGAATAAATTCTACGATGCCTGGTACCTCAAGGCCATCGAAGGGAAGCCTATCGGCGTCATCACGTCAGGCTCACGCTGGGTGACCAACGAGGACGGCAAACCGGTTCTCCAGAAAGGCAGCGCCGCCTGGGGAGATGTCAGGCCTACGTGGGAGAGAGGCGTGGAAAAGGAAGTCGGAAACGTGCAGCCTGACCTCACAGGAGGATTCTCAACTTCCTTCAGGTACAAGAACCTTACATTCAACGCGTCTCTTGACTTCACCATCGGCGGACAGCTTGTGTCGTGGACGAACATGTGGGGGGCCGGCTCCGGAGTTCTCGCCTCCACGGCCAAAATCAACAACCGCGGTGTGAACGAGCGTGAACCAGTGGCCACCGGCGGAGGTGTCTATATGGAAGGAGTCGATGCCGACGGCAATCCGCTGTCCGGCTACGTCGACGCCTACAGGTACTACCACTATCTGGCCTACTACAATGACGACAACTGGATCTACGACAAGACCTACGTCAAGCTTCGCGAGGTTTCCCTCCGGTACGACATCCCGGGCAAGATCCTCAAGAAAGCGGGGATAGGCCTCACCAACGCAAGCGTGGCCCTTGTCGCCACAAACCCTTGGCTCATCTACTCGGCCTGCCCGAACATTGACCCTTCCGAAATCGCCGGCGTTTCGTACAACTACCTTGAGGGAGGCCAGGCTTTGTCCACAAGGACATTCGGTTTCTCAATCAATCTTACTTTCTAAAGCATAGGAGATGAACATTATGAAAACCATACACAAGATACTTTTCACGGCGGCGGCCTTGGCCGTCACATTGCCTTCATGCGATGACATCACGGATTTCGGAGACATCAACGAGGATCCGAACAAACCGTCCACGGCGTTCACTGAATACCTGTTCAGCTACGCCTGCCAGTACGTGCCGTATTTTGTCCTCGGATCGACCACAAACGGCTACGACCCTTGGCAGCAGGAGTGGCCGGGCTACCTGTCCGAGTCCAAGAACAACCAGTACGGGCCTCTGGGGACCACAATACAGTACTCCACAAGCACCATCTACCTCTATCCTCTAAAGAACTTGAACATGATCGTGGAGATGAACGAGGATGAAAGCCAGAAGGACCAGTCCAACGTGAAGTCGTTCGGATCCAATGCCAACCAGATCGCGGCGGCAAAGACACTTGCAGCCTACTTCTTCATGTCCCTCACTGACATCAACGGCCCGATCATCCTTTCCGAAGCGTTCAAAGGCTCATCGGAGGACAACTGGAAGCCGGCGTATGACTCACAGGAGTCTGTCTATACTCAGCTCGACGAGTCCTTGACCGAAGCTTACAAGCAGTTTGACGAGAGCGACGCTCTTTCTTCCGCCGACATCCTCTACGACGGAAACATCTCCAAATGGAAGAAGTTCAACGCGTCCCTGCGAATGTTGCTGGCAATCAAACTCTGCGACGTCGCCCCTGCGGTGGGCAAGACCCGGTTCGCGGCCGCCTACAACGACGGAGGCATGGAAAGCGTCTCCGACGGCTTCTACTACAGCTACGACGAACTCACGTGGAATCGTCTCTACTACTGGTGCTCGCCTGACTACTCCGCGGCCGGATTCAATGCCGTGCCGAACTATTTCATAGTGGAGCAGATGAAATCCCTGAAAGACAACAGGATGTTTGAATATTTCGACATCGAGGGCTACAAGGGGGCGCGCGACGAGGCCAAATTCCCGAGAGACCAGCACAGCTCATTCTATGGAGTTCCGTTCGGCCTCAACGACAACAACGCCGTCTCGGCTTTCAACACCAGCTGCTGCAGCGTGAACAGCAGCATGCTGGCCGTGGACGCCACATTCCCTGTGATCCCGACCGCGCGGGTGCTTCTCACGGAAGCGGAAGCGGCGTACAGGGGCTGGATCTCAGCAGATGCAAAGAGCCTGTACGAGAAAGGCGTCAAGGCCTCGTTCGAGCAGTGGGGAGCGACCGGAGCTGATGAATATGTAAGTTCCGAGGCCGTGGCCTACAACCCATCAAACGGACTTGAGCAGATAGCCATCCAGAGATGGATCGCCAGCTATCTGTCTGACGGAGTCGAGGCCTGGTCCGACTGGAGAAGACTGGACATCCCTTACCTTCCGGTAGGTCCGGGAGCCGTGACCCTCGGGAACTCACACTACCCTTACCGCATCGGCTACTACTCTGACACCGACATCGCCTACAACAAGGACAACTACCTTGAGGCAGTGAAACAACTCTCCGGCGGAGAGGACAACACCAGCAACAGGGTGTGGTGGGATGTCGCGGACAACAAGACCGGAACCCTGACAGAAGACCAGTGCACCCCGCCTGCTCTGTAAGGATTCGGACATATAACCGAAAACCCCGGAAGCCATAAACTTCCGGGGTTTATTCATTCATATTCAGAGACTGCCTCAGCGGCAGACCCTCCGTCAACGGGATTTTAGTCGCTGAGCGAGAATCTCTTGAAAGCCACAACTTTGGCTTCTGGATCAACAGACTTGATGTAAGCGGCCACTGACAGCTTCTCATCTGACTGTACGAACTCCTGCTCCTCGAGCGTCTGCTCCTTGAAGAATTTCTGGATACGTCCGTTGGCGATGTTCTGGATCATCTGCTCAGGAAGAGACGCGGCCTTTTCGGCGGAGACGGTCTTGATGATCTCACGGGCCTGGTCAGCCTGCTCCGCAGTAATCCAGCCCTTGGCGGTGTTGGACTCGATGTGAGCCTCGCTGTCAACGTGCGCAGGGTTGATGCCCACCTTCTTGAGAGCGGCCTCGACAGCCTTCTGAACCATTTCGTCCTTGGTCTTCTGGACCGCGAGCTCACGCTCCTTCTCGACAACCTCGGCAGGGCAGTCGGCAGGAGAGACAGAGACAGGGTTCATGGCGGTCACCTGCTGGGCGACAGCCTTTCCGAGTTCCGCCGGAACCTCCTTGTTGAAGGCGACGATGGCTCCGAGCTTACCGTTGAAGTGCACATAGTCACCGATGAACGGAGCCTCAAGAGCGGCATAGTAAGCGAGGACATGCTTCTCGCCGGTCTTGCCTGTCTGGGCGGAAATCTCCTCCTCGACGGTGTGGCCGTTCGAGCACTTGCTGGCTTTCAGGCCTTCGATGTCGGCAGGGAATGACGCGATAGCGGCGTCAGCGATCTCCGTTGCGAGAGCCTTGAAGTCAGGGGTGGCGGAGACGAAGTCGGTCTCGCAGCCAAGGCATACGATAACACCTTTGCCGCCCTGAATGCGGACGAGAACCGCACCCTCGGAAGTCTCGCGGTCGGCGCGCTTCGCGGCGACGAGCTTACCCTTCTCGCGGATGATGTTGACTGCTTTCTCGAAATCACCCTCAGCCTCGGCGAGAGCCTTCTTGCAATCCATCATGCCGGCGGACGTCATCTTGCGTAATTTCATTACGTCTTGTGCAGTAATTGCCATAACTCGTTCTCCTTTAATTATTCAGCCTTTGGTTCCTCGGCAGCCGGAGCCTCAACCGCAGGTGCGGCCTCGGCCTCTACATCGACCGGCTTCGCGGTTTTGCGGGCGCGGAGCCTCTTGCCTGTAGGGTTGGCGAGAGCCTCACCCTCGGCGGCCTCGCTGCCGGCCTCTTTCTCCTTCTCAAGCTTCCTCTCGTTCAGACCTTCTTCGATGGCCTTGCAGAGGACATTCACTATGGTCTCAATCGACTTCGTAGCGTCGTCGTTAGCCGGTATCACATAATCAATCGGGGTAGGATCGCAACAAGTGTCAACCAATGCGAATACCGGAATGTTGAGGCGGTTGGCCTCCTTGACGGCGTTGGCCTCCTTCTGGATGTCAACCACAAAGAGCGCGGACGGAAGACGGCTCATGTCCTTGATGGAGCCAAGGTTCTTCTCAAGCTTCTCTCTCTGACGGGTGATCTGCAGACGCTCCCTCTTGGCGAGCTTCTCGAACGTGCCGTCTTCCTTCATCTTGTCGATGGTGTTCATCTTCTTGATAGCCTTGCGGATTGTAGGGAAGTTGGTAAGCATACCTCCGGCCCAGCGCTCGGTTATCGATGGCATGTTGACTGCCGTAGCCTTCTCGGCAACGATCTCCTTAGCCTGTTTCTTTGTGGCTACGAAGAGAATCTTGCGACCTGAACGCGCAAGCTCTTTCATTGCATCGGCAGCCTCGTCTATCTTGACGATGGTCTTGTGCAGGTCGATGATGTGGATTCCGTTCTTCTGGTCAAAGATGTATGGAGCCATCTTAGGGTTCCATTTCCTGGCCAGATGTCCGAAATGTACACCTGCATCAAGAAGTTCTTGGAAATTTGTGCGTGGCATTTTAAAATTCTGTTTTTTGTTTTAAACTTTCCTCCAGACCTTTTGCCGACAGCCTGAAGGCTCTTTTCTTCAATCCCCGAGCAGTGGTCTCCGACCAATCTCCGGGATTTTCCGCGGTCCCGGCAATCCCCGGCAGCTCTCACCGGATTCCCATCCGGCGACAAGTCCGCGGGATTTGAAGCACCGGACTGTGCTTTTTCATAAACCAGCTTATGCTGCTTCGCTGTCAGGCCAAGACTAACGCTTGCTGAACTGGAAGTGTGCGCGTGCGCTCGGCTGACCAGGTTTCTTCCTCTCGACTTCGCGGGAGTCACGTGTCAGGAAGCCTTCAGCCTTGAGAGCCGCGCGGTAAGCCTCTCTATCCAGATCGCTCAAGGCGCGGGATATTCCGAGTCTGATCGCTTCGGCCTGGCCTTTTGTGCCGCCACCGACAACGTTAACCTTCACGTCAAACTGACCTTCTGTCTTCGTAACGGCGAAAGGCTGGTTCACAATGTAACGGAGAGCGTCAGTCTTGAAGTACTCCTCAACACTGCGGCCGTTGATTGTGACATTGCCTTGTCCAGCTGCGAGATAAACACGAGCCACGGCTGATTTACGTCTTCCAAGGGCGTTTTTCTGTTCCATTTGCTCTGTTAGATTTCGTTCAACTTAATTTCTCTAGGGTTCTGTGCCTGGTGAGGATGCTCCGGACCCGCATAAATGTACAGGTTGCCGATGATCTTGTCGCCAAGGCGTGTCTTGGGGAGCATACCCTTCACTGCTCTCCTTACGAGTTCAGCGGGTCTCTTCGCGAGGATCTCCTTCGGAGTCGTGAAACGCTGCCCGCCCGGATAACCGGTGTAGCGAACGTAAACACGGTCGGTCATCTTTTTGCCTTTGAGGATGACCTTCTCGGCGTTGATGACGATGACGTTGTCACCGCAGTCAACGTGAGGGGTGAATCCGGGTTTGTTCTTGCCGCGGAGGACAAGAGCGACCCTTGAGGCAAGACGTCCGAGTGCCAGATCCGTGGCATCGATGACAACCCACTCTTTCTTTACAGTGTCCTTGTTCAAGGAAACCGTTTTGTAGCTAAGTGTGTCCACTGTCTTGATCTTTAATGGTTTAACATAAAAAATTGCGATCCCTACACAACATAGGGGTCGCAAATTTAAGCATTTTTTCCGAAATATTCAAACTTAATCCGTTAGATGGCTCGAAAGGCGGCAATCAACGGCCTTGAAAAGCTCCGGCAAGCAACATTCCCGAGGGAAAGAATATGGGCGGGCATTCACCCGGACAGGGCGCGCCCGGCCTCATATTCTTCCTCCCGGAAACATCAAGCAAAAACACACAAAAAATTAAAGCTGTTTCCTATTTTAAGGATTGCTTACTTAGGCATCTGCGCGCCGTACCCAGGCATCGCGCCGAAGAGCAGGAGAGCCTTCTCCCAATTGTAGCGGTTGGCGTACATCGTGACCGAGGAAGTCATCGTGCCGATCTGGTTCATGCCAAGAGCCGCCCGGAAAGTGTTGACCGCCGAATTAGGGTTACTCTGCATCTCGGCGGAGTAGGATGCGTTGAGGAAACCTTTCAGGTAAGCCTCGTCAATCTTTCCTTTGAATATGTTCGCATCCTTGACCGTCGTGTTGCCGCTTTCGGAGTCGAGATAGTCAACATCCGAGAAGTCAGTGCTGTTGATGTTGATGAAAGTGCCGCCTCCAGGAATTGAAAGGTCACCCATCCTGTTGAGGAAGAACACATTGTTCACCACGCTGGTCTGACGTGTGGCCTCACGGTTCTTGTCGCTGTCGATGTGCGTGTAGTCAAGAGCGGTGAACATTGAGCATCCGAAGATGTTGTTGGCAAGGTAGCAGTCCGTGCCCGGCTGGAAACGGAAGCCGTACCCCATCGTCTCAAGGTTCTGCTTGAACGACCACATGAAGAGCAATGTGTTGTTGGTGAAATTGATCTTGGAGTTCACCTTCGGGTCAGAGCCGCGGGCGTCCATCGCCTCCATCCTGCAGTTCACGAAGATGTTGTTGTCGATGTCCAGCGTGCCTCTGAAAAGCCCGAGGATCACGTGGTTCGGAGCGTTGATGAACGCGCAGTCGTGCACTGTGAGGTTCAGGTTCGAGTTGTTCAGGTAGAGGATGCAGCTCTCCTTGGTGTAGGTATCGGTGTTGGAGAGGTCAGGTCCTCCGAGGCCCTTGGTTCCGATAGGATTCATCTTAGGGGTCTCCACGCCTTCCGGCTGTCCCTTCTGTGTCTCGTCGTTGCCGGCATAGTAGGAAATAGAGTTGCCGCGGTCGAAGATGATTCCGTCGAACAGTACGTCAGGGTTGCTGTACTCAAGGTTGTTGTCGTACTTGCCGACGTTCACCTCAAGCTGGATGGTCGCCGCCTTGGCGCTGCCGTTGGACTCCGGAGTCGGCTGAACCATCGTGCGGTGGTTCAGGACATCACGCTGGGTGAAATCCTCGTTGAAGCCTCCGTAGATGTAAACCGGCTTGCGGACGAAGATGTTCCCGCTGCGGAGAAGCCCATAGTAGTTGCCAGCCGCCACATAGACGGTGGAACCGGCAGGGGCGATGTCCAACGCCTTCTGGATGTTCTTCACAGGGGTTGACGGGCTTAAGCCGTCGTTCTTGTTGTTGCCGGACTCGCTGACGTAGTAGATTGTTCCGTTGTTGCCTGAGGCCACACGGCCGTTGCTCACCACAGGAGCCTGGCCTTTTCCTCCGCGGCCTCTCATGGCGTCGTTCGCGCCTTTCTCGATGGCATCTTCAACCTTGTCCAAGCCTTTCTGGATGGCTCTGTCCACGCCCATCGTCGTCCTTGTGGTCGCGGCGTTCTTGGCGCGTTTTCCGAGCTGGTTCAGAAGGTTCTGCCCCTGTGCGGGCATATTCATTGACAGTGAAAGCGAGAGAGCGAGGACCGCCCCCAACGTTTTTTTGATGTTAACTGACATTTTCATTTTGGTTTTGTAATTAATAGGTATTTGAATATTATCGACCGGTCGGCGCTATGCGGCCGCGGCGGCCTTCTTCTTGCGGGCAAGAAGCACGATCAAAGCGACGGCGATGACAATCAGGGATATTCCCAGGACAGGCCTGTAGGCAAGCCAGGCGATGGCTATCACGATGAACGACCAGGCGAAGCCCACCAGAGAGCAGACAAGGCCGACCCCCGCGCCGATGATGTTGGCGATGAACGGAACCACCTTGGCCAGAGTCTCGAGGAAGCCGAATATGCCCTTAAGTCCGCCGATGACAAGGAATATGCCCAGAATCCTCAGAATCCAGAGCCACATCTTGTTGGCCGAGTGCTGACCCTCGTACATCTGGTCAGCCGACAGCACGCCCGTCTGGAGCACATCGAAACTCTTCCCGTTCTTGGCGGTGAAAGGAACGAACGTGTCGCCGCTCACCTGGGCCATAAGGGAAACCTCGCACGGAAGCACCTTCGTGAATGTCACGCGCACGTCGCCGACCTCAGGAGTGCCGGTCTTCCGGCCGAAGCTGACCACGTTGTTCTGAATCTTCACAGAAAGGGTCGTGTCGGCCTGGCATTCCTCCTTGAACAGTTCATTGGTGATTCTCTCGGTGTCGCTCTCCGAGAAGACATACGGCTGCTCGCCGGAGATTGAGGCGATCTGGCTCTTGCTCAGCCTGTAAGCTCCGAACGTCACGTTCTCGGCCGTCTGCCTCAGGTCGTCAACCACAATCTTGATTCTGTTCGCTCCCTGATACTCCGGATCGTGGAATTCCTCGGAATTGACCGGAGAGCTCACCCATTTCTTCTCATAGGTGTAGGTTGTGGTGGTCTCCTGGCTGCCGCCGACCTTGTCCTTGGTCGTGCTCTTTGATTTCTCCACCCACTGGTAGTACTCGACCTTCCTGACCAGCTTCACGCCCGTCACCCCTATGCCGAAGTCAGGGTCGATAAGGGAGTCAATCGTGGCTGTCATTCCGGTGGCGTGCACCAGTTTTCCGTCAAACTGCGGGTCAATCGTGCCGATGTCGGTCATCTCGACGGTCACGCCGGCGGCCTCTTTGAGCATTTTGGTCGTCTTGACCGCCCTGCCTTCGTTCCACCAAAGGAGGATTGTGCCGACTACGAGGAGCAGCAGGCCGGAGCCGATGCCTCCGAAGGATTTCTTCACGCGCTGACCGTAAGTGGTCTTTGTTGTTTCTGTGTAAGCCATAAAAAAATGTTTTAGTTTGTGTACATGTGATTTATTTATGTAAGTGGGTACGGCAAAGTTAAACTGTACATCCCGAAAAGAATATGGCCAAAGGGGCAAATCGTGTCTCTTTGGCCATATTTCCCGCAAAAACCCCTATTGTTTGTTGCCGTCGCGCCATTGCTTCGGCGTTGTTCCGGTCGCTTTCTTGAAAAGGGTTATGAAATAAGACACGTCGTTGATGCCGCAAAGCGAAGCCACATCGGCGATGGGTTTGTCTTTCTGCGCGTCCAGAATCTCCTTGGCCATCTCGATTCTGACCTCAGTCACCAAGGAACTGCTGCTGCCCCCGGTCTGGGCCTTTATCTGGCGGTTGAGGTTCGACCTTGTGGTGCAAAGCGCGGAAGCCGCCTCCTGAAGGTCCACATCCCGCCCCTCCAGAATCTGCTTCCTGATTTCATCCTTCAAAGGGCCAACCACATCCCGTTCCGGAATCCGGGACAGACGTGACGCCGAGAGCCTTCTTTCCGAATCAAGCTTGCTCTTCGTGTTGTCGAGGGTGGTCCTGATGGACTTGTTCCTCCGCATGAGATGCCAGACCGCATAGGCAAGCAAGGCAACGAGCGCGATTCCGCCCATCAGAATCCTGCGCTTGGCGCTGAGATGCCTGTCCCGCTCGCCGGAAATCTGTTCGTTGCGGTAGCGGGCGTTGTACTCATTGAGTCCCTGGTTCATCTCGCTGTTGTAGAGGGAGTCCTTGATCTGGGTGTACTGCATCAGATGCTCCACGGCCTCGTCGGAGTTGCGAGGAGTGAGCGCCCTGCTGAGGCCATAGTGTGAATGGCACTTATTGTAAGCGTCCCCTTTCTCGGTGAACACCTTGAGCGCCGACCGGAAATATCCGACCGCCCTGTCGTGGTCTCCTTTCCTGAGACAGATGTCGCCCATCTGGTTGCAGGAGATGGCCCAGGACTGCAGGTTCCCGGCCTTTTCCAGCTTCGGGAGAGCCTCTAGAAGGGATTTCTCCGCATCGTCATACCTGCCGAGGGAAATCTGCGCCGCCGCCATCTGCGACAGCCTGACTGCCACCTTGGCCTCGAGTCCAAGAGCCTTGTTGATGTCGCGGGCGCGACCGGAATATTCAAGGCTCTTCTCATCCTCCCCCATGCTGTGGTAGATTTCCGCAGCCATTCCGCAGCGGACAGCCAGTTTCAGCGAATCCTTCTGCCTTTCGCAGATGCGGATGGCCTCGAGAATGTACTTCTCTCCCTCCGCCGGCTGCTTGGACGCAAGGCAGATTCCGGCCAGAGTGTTCAGCGAGCCCGAAACCCGGATGTCATCCTTGAGTTCCCGTCCCAGGGCAAGGGTCGCCCGGGCATATTCCAACGACTTGTGATAGTCGGACTTGCGGAAATATGCTATGGAAAGGATGTTGTCGCAGTCGCACTCCAGCTCTTTGGGCATGGTCTTCCTGCCGGCAGCAAGAGCCTTGAGGGCGTAATTGATGGACTTGTCGTAGTCCTGGACGTCGTAGTACCACTCTCCCGCCCAATACCAGGCCAAGGCCTTGACGCTGTCCGCCTTGCTGCGGGGAAGCAGCCTTACGGGCTCTTCGGTGAAGTCCTCTTTGGCGAGATAGTCAAAAAAGGCTTCCGCGGTGAGTCTTGCCCGGTCTCCTTTCTGGCGGTCGAACGCCGTAAGGAGGGAGTCCACCACATTCTGGGAATATGCGGACAGGGCGAAAAGAAGGAATATGTTGGTCAGTACGATTCTTACCGGCTTCATGTCAATCCTATGCCGGAGCGGAGGTTTGGGCGCGGGCATAAGTTTGACAAAAATGAGAAAAATATCTGAATATTCCTACCCCTCCCCAAGGTTCATTTGAATACTATAACCTCGGAGCAACGCGACAGAAAGGGTTTCGGGGAATCCTTCCTCGTGCCCTCGGGGGCTGTCACGAAGTGACCGGGGGTTGGATATATGAAAAAGGAAGGCCAAAAAGTGTCTTTTTGGCCTTCCTCCGTTCAGATTAATATTATATATAGGTACTTATGGGTATGCTGTAACTGTCTGCCCGTGCCGCCGCTACTTGCGGTAATAAATCAGCCTCACGTCCCTGGTCTGGAACTTCCATCCATCCCGCGTGAAATTCACCGGAGGGTTGTTCACCTCGAAGTCTTTCGGGACGTAAACATAGAAGATTCCATCGTAGCTGTCGCCTTTGCCGGGATTAGCTGCCACTTCCAGGAACTTGAGCTTCGGATTCTGCGTGATGTCTATCGACTCAAGGTCGTTGAAGTAGGCGTTTATCACCTCAAGATTCGCATTCTTTGTTACATCGAGGTTCTGAATTCCGCATTCCCGGAAAACGATTTCCTTAAGTGCGGAGCAAGTGGAGACATCAATGATTTTCATAGGGTTTTCGTTGTATGAAAAGTTGAGGGTCTCAAGTTTAGTAAGCCCGTCAACCTTGATCTCTTTCAGATAATTGTAACTGCAGTTCAGACTCACGAGTCCGGTGTTTGGCCGCAGATCCAGGCTTGTCAGGTTGTTGTTCGTGCAGGACAGACTTTCAAGCCTTGTGTTGGACTTGAGATCCAGGGTCGCCAGGTTGTTGTAGTTGAAATTGAGGGAGGTAAGAGCCGTGAAGAGTTCAATCCCTTTCAGGGATGTAAGGGTACCCCGGTTCGAGAACGTTCCGGAGACATCGATGCTCGTTACACCGGCGATTTCCTCCGCCGTGATGTTCTTGGCGTCTTTTATGACACCCTTGCTTTGCAGTGCTGCTGCGAACGCGGCGTCGAACTTCGGGGCGAGGTTCTCCGGCGTCGGATCCTCCTTCTTGTCATCTTTCCCGCATCCTGCGGAGGCGAGCATCAGCGCTGCCATGGCGGCGAAGAATGCGCTTCTCAGAAAGTGTTTTTTCATCTTTGCAAAATTTTAATGATTGATATTGGTTCCAGTATATTAAAGTATATTAAAGTATATTAAGGTATATTACAGCATATTACAGTCCCTATTTCTCATCCGTTCCAACTTTCGCAAAGATAGTGCACCCCCCCCATAAAAAATATGACGAAAAGGGCAACCTGTGTCTTTTCCGTCATATTTCCCAATATTTCTCAATATTTCTCAATATTTCTCAATATTTCGCCATATTTCCCAATATTCCTCAATGATTCTCCACTATCTCAATGTTTCCGCCTTTTTCCTGTCCCCGGAGACACGTTATTGTGCCGCTTCACGGCCCCCACACAACACATCCGAAAGCCGTATTGCGCCAACTGGCGGAATGAAAACCGGCCAACTGGCGGAATGAAATCACCTAATAATTTGATTATTTTGAAAATAACCCCCAATTTTGTCATAAGGGAAATTATAGAAACAGAGTAGCCAACGGCATTCTCAAAGATAACCTTGAAGCGGCAGGATTAGTCCTGATTGAAGGAACAAAATGGTGCGGAAAGACCACAACCGCCGAACAGCGGGCGGGAAGCGCTCGTAGATGTGCGGGAATATTCACACCTGAAACCGCAACACACTGAACAGCGGGCGGGAGGCACTCGCAGGTGTGCGAGGTCTTGCACACCTGCGAGACCGAGATGCCGCCTGAACGCGCCGCAGAGCCGACACCGGCTTCCAGGTGTGCGGGAAGGCGCAAACGAACAATATGGCAAAAGAGACATAAAATGCCTTTATTGCCATATTATTTTTGTGGCCAGCCGGTTATTTTTGCGATAGGAACATTCAGAAAAGAGGGTAACCCTTGAGGCCACCGAGCCGACCGAAGTGATCCTACAATAGAAGAATATGAAAACCAATTAAATAATACACAACCAGTTATGAATAGTTTTTTAGCAAGGCACTTTTCGCACACCTTTCTGGTGTCAACAGTCACGGTTTTGCTCATCGTTTCCTGCAAAGGTAAGGAAACAGAAGAGACAACCGTCTCCTCCGTCGCCGTCTCTCCTGACCGGATTGAGATCACTGAAGGCGAATCCACGAAGTTGACCGCCAAGATTTCTCCTGCGGCGGCCGCCGACAGAACCGTGACCTGGTCATCCTCCGACAAGGTCGTCGCCAGCGTTGATGGCAGCGGCAACGTGCAAGGGCTGAAGGCCGGCGCCGCCACCATAACCGCCACTGCCGAAGGCAAGTCCGGAAAATGTACGGTAACAGTCAAAGAGAAAACGGTGAGTGTCGCCGATGTGTCACTTGACAGAACAGAATTGACTCTGACAGAAGGATCCTCCGAAACCCTTGCCGCAACGGTCAAGCCGGACAATGCGACCAACAGGAATGTGACGTGGAAGTCCGACAAGGCCGACATCGCATCCGTGGACGGGAACGGGAAGGTCACGGCTCTGAAGGCCGGCGTGGCGACCGTCACAGTCACAACAGAGGACGGCGGAAAGACCGCCGCCTGCAAGGTCAACGTGAAGAGCCTGTATGTATCTGTCACCGGCGTGGAGGTCAATCCGCGGGCCTTGACCCTGCCCGTATCCGGAACATACACACTCTCTCACACGATCAGACCGACGGATGCGACCAACCAGATTGTGAAATGGGAGTCTGAATCTCCGTCCATCGCGACAGTCGATCACAAGGGCTCTGTGCAAGGTGTCGCCGCCGGAACAACGAAGATCAGCGTGACAACCGAGGACGGCGGATTCAAGTCCTACTGCACCGTCACCGTGAAAAAGCCGGCATCAAAATTCAAAGTTGGCGGACTGTGGTATGAATATCATCCAGGCGAGGTTCAAGTTATTCCCGCCCCGGACGGAAGCAAATACAGCGGAAACATCACAATCCCCGGACAGATTGAATATGACGGGATCACATATCCGGTCAAAGGAATATGGATCCGGGCGTTCTACATGTGCGCCGACCTTAAAACCGTAACTCTTGGCGAAGGGATTGAAAGCATTGGCCCCTATGCTTTCTGCGGCTGCTCAAATCTTGAAAGGATAGCATTCTCCTCCACGATGCAATCGTTTAATACCCTCAATCCAGTGTTTCAAGGCTGTCCGAAACTTGAGATCGTCACCAAATCAAAGATCTCGGCAAGTCAACGGGACTATTATTATACCCACAAAGGAGCGTTGTATTCTCATCGCTATTATTCAGCATCAAACGGAACATTCAGCAAAGAGACAGAAGTACTGTCCTGGCTTCCGGAAAAGACCACCGGAGTGTTCACCGTCAAGGATGGAGTGGAGGTTATTGATCACTACTCAATCACTCGTACCGGTATCGACAAGATCATCATCCCGGAATCCGTAAAAGATATCGGATTAAGATTATTCAACGAATCCAAAACCCCTCTTGAGATCGAACTGAATTGGAAGACGAAGAAAGACATTGACAGAATATCCACACGTGAGTCGTATGATTCGTTTTTATTTTTCGTAAACACAGACCGCTCCGCCGTCAAGGTTACCGTCCCGAAAGGCACCAAAGCCCTCTACGCATCCCACTGGCTCTGGTCCCGCCTCGGCAGCATCACCGAACGCCCGTAGCCTGACCCACCGATAACCCACGCCCCTGAATGCCCACACCGGAACCAACCGGGGACATTCAGGGGCATATTCATTCCATATGGGAGTGCGGCACCGCCAGGACGCTCCTGAACTATGGGATACGGCCAGAATTGAAGTGAATCACAGGAAGGTCACAACGGAGTGATAATCACTTCATATCTCCGCAAAATGCTTTTTACGGAAATCATTTTTTCGGATAAAATGCTTTCCATAAAAAGCATTTTATTATATTTGCAAGAAATTCAATAAGATATGGACACTCTTTTTATTAGACATGACAAGTACATCTCTGAAACACCAATGAAAATCATCCGTTCAATGATGCGGCGGATTAATTGGGATTCAAGACTTATATCGATTAAAGGTCCAAAGGGCGTAGGAAAATCGACATTGATGAAGCAATACATAAAACTCAATTACAAAGATGGATCCAGAGAAGTGTTGTACTGCTCGATGGATTCGATGTATTTTACGACCCATTCCCTGCTTGACCTTGCGGACACTTTTGTAAAATATGGAGGCAAGCGGTTGTTAATTGACGAGATTCATAAATACCCGTTCTGGAGCAAGGAAATAAAAGAAATATATGACCTTTATCCAGAACTTAAAGTCGTGATCAGCGGTTCATCACTTCTAAAAATCCAAAACGGTGATGCCGATCTGTCCAGAAGGTGCGTGCCGTACGAGATGCCTGGCTTGTCGTTTCGCGAGTTTCTGAAGTTCGACAATGACTTTGATATTCCGGTTTTCACCTTGGAAACCATCCTGAATGATTCTTGGAAGGTTTGTGATGAGGTCTGCCGAATGTGCCGTCCGGTTGAAAGGTTCGCCCAGTATCTGGAACACGGGTATTACCCATATTATTACGAGAACACTGCTGACTATGCCACTTTGGTGGAAAATGTCACTAATTACATAATCGATTCCGAGCTGACGCAAGAAAGGAATGTTGACGTCGCCAACAATAGAAAAATCAAAGCATTGCTATACGTGTTAGCCAATAATCTTCCTTTTCAGGTAAGTATCGCAAGCCTTTCTAAAAGTATTGGGCTGGAAAGGAACACCGTGTTGGCCTATCTGAAATATCTTGATGAGGCAAAACTGATAAAATTATTGTATTCCGATATGCTTTCCGTGAAGAAAATGCAGAAACCGGACAAAATATATCTTGACAATTCAAACTTGCTGTATGTACTTTCATCGGACATCAAGATAGGTACGGTCAGAGAGACGTTCGCAATAAATCAGCTTTCAGCACTGCATCTCGTGGAATATGGCAAGGACTCCGGGGATTTCAAAATTGACGGGAAATACACCATTGAAGTGGGAGGAGAGGGGAAAACATTCTCACAGATAGCAGGAATCCCGGACTCGTATGTGGCAGCGGACGGAATCGAACGCCCTGCCGGAGCCAAGATTCCGTTATGGTCATTAGGGCTGATGTACTAAATACCTTCCCCATGTTTCCACCTTATTCTTGTGCCCGAAGACGTTATTGCCGCAAACCCAAGTTTGTAAATAACCCAGAATTATCGATAATCTTCTCGCCCTCAACACCTAAAACCGCAACAGACTGAACGGCAGCGGGATGCGGCTCCAGGTGCGCGAGGTTCTGCAAACCTGCGGGAGTGGGAGGCCGCCGGAACGCGCCACAGAGCCGGCGCCGCCAGAACGCACCGCTAAATGGACAGGACGGCGAGGACGTTGATGAGCTCCTTGTCAATCGGCTTGTCGAGCTTGATGGCCTTGCCGATCGGGACATAGACTATCTCGTTGTTGGAGATGCCGACCATGATGTTCCGCTGGCCTTCCTGAAGAGCCTCGATGCTGGCGTAGCCGAGACGGCTGGCGAGAATCCTGTCGTAGGCGGAAGGGCAGCCTCCGCGCTGGAGATGGCCGAGAATGGTGACGCGGACGTCATATTCAGGGTATTCCTGCCTTACCCTCTCGGCGTAGTGCATCGCTCCACCGTCCTTCGGGCTTTCTGAGACGAGGACTATCGAGCTGTTCTTGCTCTTGCGGCAGCCGTGGCTGATGAATTTCTCAAGCTGGTCAACGTCGGTCTTGTCCTCAGGGATGATGGCGGCCTCCGCACCAGCGGCAATGGCGGAGTTCTGCGCGAGGAATCCGGCGTCGCGGCCCATCACCTCGACAAAGAATATGCGGTCGTGGGATGTCGCCGTGTCCCTGATCTTGTCCACGCACTCGACGATGGTGTTGAGCGCCGTGTCGTAACCGATTGTGTAGTCAGTCCCGTAGAGGTCGTTGTCAATCGTACCCGGCAGACCGATGACCGGGGTGTCATATTCGTGGGCAAACTCCTGCGCGCCGGCTAGCGACCCGTTGCCTCCAATGACAATCAGGGCGTCAACGCCGAACTTCACGAGATTGTCATAGGCTTTCCTGCGGCCTTCCACTGTCATGAACTCCTCGCTGCGGGCGGTTTTCAGTATCGTGCCGCCCCTCTGGATAGTGCTGCTGACACTCTCGGTGGTCAGTTCCTTGAAATCACCGTTGATGAGGCCTTCGTAACCCCGGTAGATTCCCAGCACCTTCCATCCGTTATAGATGGCCGAACGGGTCACGGCTCTGATGGCGGCGTTCATACCCGGTGCGTCCCCGCCAGAGGTCAGCACTCCGATTGTCTTTATCTCTTTCATACAAATACACTACTTATTTTAATCTATCCTGCAAAAATAGTAATTTTGCAGACAATTGGAACTCACGTCCGCAAGGAAAATGCCAAGCGGAAAGAAAGTCAAGGAATAGCGACAATATGACAATCGGCAACATAAATCTCGGCGAAAGGCCGGTGCTTCTGGCGCCTATGGAGGATGTCACAGACGCTTCTTTCAGAGGAATATGCAGGGAGCAGGGAGCTGACGCGGTTTACACGGAGTTCATCCCGGCGGAAGGCCTGATACGGGACGCCAGAAAGGCCTTCGGGAAACTCAAGACCTCGGAAAGCGAGGCTCCGGTCGGAATCCAGATCTACGGCAGCGACCCTGACGCGATGGTCGAGGCCGCAAGGATGGCCGACCACGCCCAAGAGATTGTCGGCGGGCACGGATGCGACCTGATCGACATCAATTTCGGCTGTCCGGTGAGCAAGATCGCGGGCCGCGGAGCCGGCTCGGGGATGATGAAGGAGCCGGACAAGATGGTGACGATCACCAGGCGCATCGTCGAGGCCGTCAGGAAGCCGGTCACGGTCAAGACCCGCCTCGGCTGGGACGAGGGCAGCAAGATCATCGTGGAACTGGCCGAAAGGCTTCAGGACACGGGAATCAAGGCCCTCACAATCCACGGGCGCACCCGCTGCCAGATGTACAAGGGCGAGGCTGACTGGACGCTCATCGGAGAGGTCAAACGGAACCCGAGGATGAATATTCCCATAATAGGCAACGGCGACATCAACTCCGCCCGGAAGGCCAAGGAGGCGTTCGACCGCTACGGAGTGGACGGGATTATGGTCGGAAGAGCGTCCTTCGGCCATCCTTGGATATTCAAGGAAATCAAGCACTTCCTCGCCACCGGGGAGGAACTTCCGCCGCTCGGGGTGCGGGAGCGGGTCGAGCTCGCGAAAAGGCAGATGCGGCTCTCGCTGGATCTCAAAGGCCTGCCGACCGGAGTCTATGAGATGCGCCGCCACCTCTCCTGCTATTTCAAGGGACTGCCCGACTTCAAGGAGACCCGGATGCGCCTTGTGACGGAGAATGACCCGGAGGAAGTGTTCAAGATTCTGGAATATATCGCCGAAAAGTGGGGAAACACAGAAATTTCAGAGACAAACAGCGTCTATGGCTTATGATTTTTTGTATCTTTGCATCCTATGCTTGACAAGATCATTCTTGCACCATATTATCTGACGCTGAAGTTGAGGCACGCCTGCTACGACCACGGCATTTTCAAGGTTGGTACCTGTGAGGTGCCGACCATCTGTGTCGGCAACATCACAGCGGGCGGGACGGGCAAGACTCCCCACACCGAGATGATTCTGCGCACCCTGATGCGGAGCGACGACTGGGGCTACAGGAATATCGCGGTGCTGTCAAGGGGGCACAAGCGCAACAGCAGCGGTTTCCAGCTGGTCGAAAAGGACGGAAAGGTCAAGGAATATGGCGACGAGCCTCTCCAGATAAAAAGGAAATTCCCGGGGATGACGGTGGCGGTGGACAGGCAAAGGATAAAAGCCACCGACATTCTCTGCCACCCGGAGAAGCTCAAGACCGAGAGGCGCGCCCGCAAGTGCGCCGGGGCTTCGATTCCTCCGGCGGATCTGATAGTCCTTGACGACGCGTTCCAGTACAGAACCCTGAGAGCATACTTCAACATCGTCCTCGTGGACTACAACCGTCCGACGTACAAGGACAAGCTGCTGCCTTTCGGGAGGCTGCGCGACCTGCCGGAAAGGCTTCACCACGCCAACATCATCATCGTGTCCAAGTGTCCGGCCTATCTGGAGGACGAGCAGAAAACCGAGTGGGCCAAGTCGTTCGGTCTGAAGGACTATGACCTCAAGACCTGCACCGGGACTGACAAGAAGGGTGCGGTCAAGACTCTGCTGTTCACGACAATCTGGTACAACCAGCTCCAGCCTATCTTCGAGGAGGGAGACCGGAGGTACGCCTACTCACAGAAGCTCATCCTCTTTTCCGGAATAGCCAAGGACACTCCCCTGCGGATGTACCTCAGCGACGATCACAAAATCGTGAAGCGGTTCAGCTTCATGGACCACCACAACTACAACCGCTTCGACATCAAGAAGATAATGAACGCCGTGAAGGAGCATCCCACGGCTGTCGTGGCGACGACCGAGAAGGACTGCCAGAGGATTCTGGACTATCGGAAAATCCCGGAGCAGCTGAAGGTCAGGCTCTTTCAGGTGCCGATTGAGGTCGGGTTCCTTTCAGAGCACGAACAAGATGTCTTCGAGGAAACCCTGATGACCGCGCTCCGCAATTTCACCCCGGAGTATTAGAAGCTGTTTTGATTTGTTTGAAATGTTCTTTGAGGTGAAAAATCTTCAAACAAACAAATCAAAACAGCTTCTAAGCGTGCTGTCCTGCGCACACGGTCAATATTTCACAACGACGAACGAGTATGTCCGGGAGCCTTTCCGGATTGTCGCCGGGTATCTTCCCGGACTTAGCCCGGAGAGGTCGATTCCGGCCGGCTCGAAAGCGCTTGCCTTTAGCGCCGAAGCCTCATAGACAATGCGGCCGGTCTGAGAGACAATCCTCACGGACAGATTCTCGGGTTCGGCACCGGTCGCGATGTTCAGGTAATCCTTGACCGGATTAGGATAGGCGGAATATTCAATTGAAGGATCCCTGGCCAGAACTTTGAAACTGATTTCCGCCGAGGTTCCGGCAGCGTCCGTGGCCTTGACGGTCACAGTGCTGAAGCCATACCTCAGCACAGTCCCGATGACATTTCCCCCGTCACAGACCAGACGTACGGTCTCCGGATCGCCGGACAGGAGTTCATACTCAAGAGTCTCGCCGTCAGGGTCGTTGAGATATTCGTTCAGGTTCAGGGTGAAGGTTTCCCCTATCCCAGTTATCAGAAGGTTGGAGGCTTCCTTGAGTTTTACGGGAGGTATGTTCGTCAGAATGGTGTAGGTGACGGCGAGGGATGTGGCGGCACCGTAGGCATCGGTGGCGGTGAGTGTCGCCGTGTAGGTTCCGGGTTCCGCGGCCGGGGCGTTGATTGTGATTGTGGCCTCTCCTTTCTCAAGTCCGGAGAATGTGTCCGCCGGGCTTCCGGACTTGTATGCAACGGAGATGGAGTGTCTGTCAGGGTCGGTGATGACGAGACTGATCATTTTCCGTTCGTGGGAACGGAGGATGAGTTCGCCGGTGATGTCGCTCTCGATGACCGGAGGGTTGTTGAAGATTGTCTTGAACTCGGCGACCGGGGATGAATCCCCATAGACATTCACGCAGGAGTAGCCGACGACCCTCACATAATAGGTTGACGAGAAGTCCAGACCGGTGAAGGTGACTTTCTCGGTCTCCCCGACCGCCGCCTTTGACACAACCTCCTTTGTCAACATGCCGTCGAGGTCATTTTTCGACGGATCCGCGTTGGCCACCGAAGACTTGTCCTTTCCCATGATGACTTTGTAGCCGTATGCGGGATAACCGTCCGCATTGCCGACAGCCGTCCAGGTGATGTCCACCGAATTTGTCCTGACCGCTGTCTTTATGTTGTCCGCCTTTCCGGGCTTGAAGTCTTCGCCGTAGTTCAGCGCGGCCACGGCATCCACAAGACCGCCCATGCCCGAAGGAACGATGTCAGTCCGCCTTGTTTTCAGGAGCTTATCCTTAAGCATGTCGCAGGTGAACCCCTGGCCGCCGCAACGCGAGACAATCAAGGCCGCGACCCCGGAGACATGGGGGCAGGCCATGGATGTCCCTGACATATTCCCATAGGCACCGCCGGGAAGCGTGCTGTAAACGCTTGAGCCGGGAGCCGCAAGGTCCACAAAATCACCGTAGTTCGAGTAACTGGCCTTGCTGCCGTCACGTGCGAGGGCCGCGACCGCGACTACCGGCGCATAGTTCGCCGGAGCCGCGTTGCTGAGATTGTTGTTGCCGGCGGCGAACACAACCAGACCGCCTTTCATCGGAGAGTCCGGAAGCTGGTTCCCATCCTTGTCGCACCCCGCATTTTTTATGAAATAGTCGATCGCAAGCCTGTCCAGAACACCTACCTCGCGTTTGAGGGCGTCCGCTATCTCCTCTTCACTGAGGACTTTGTCCCCGTCCTTGTCCACAACGTAGGACCAGCTGTTCTGGCAGATGACCGCCCCGTGGTCCGCCGCCCATGTGATTGCAGAGTAGGTGCTTCCCTGCTTTGTCACAGTCTTGCCGTTCGACACGACATCGCGGAATATCTCGCAGGACATAAGGGTCGCGCCTTTCCTCCCCTTCGCGGCGTTTCCTCCCGCCACTCCGCGGACACCGAGACCATTGTTGTTGACGGCTGCGATTATGCCGGCCACATGGGTTCCGTGCCGTCCGGCCACAACGGTTCCGCTTTTGTCAATGGTACTGTAGTTTGTCTCGGAACAATTGCCCGCAAGGTCGGGATGAGTCGTGTCGATGCCGTAGTCGATGACAGCGACCACCACCCCGGGATCGCCATCCGTGTAATAATTCCACACCGGGACGACATTGATGTCATGCCTGGGGTACGAAGAGTCATAAAGTCCCCACTGGTAAGAGAACATTGGGTCGCTAAGGCCATCCGAAACAATTGTGCGCTGGCTCTCGACATTCTTCACACCCGGAATCGCCTCCAATTCGGAGGAAGCCCTTGTCGGAGGGACGGAATCGGAATATTCAATGATGTAGCACCTGTGCAGCCCGGCCTCCCGGTGACGCGGCTCGAACTCTCCGGCGTCAGGGAAAGCCCTCTTTATCGACTTGATGCCCAATTCGTCCAAGGCCTGGTTAAGCCCCATCGACCGTGTGACGACCTTTCCCTGAAGGAGGTCATCCTCAATCAAGGCCACCATCTCGTCGCTGAACTCCACCAGCGCGACTCCCGGCACGACGGAATTGTCCAAGGTCCCGGCCGGTTTTTCGTCAATGGTTTCAAATGCCTCTTCCTTGGCGCAAGACAGGACTGTCATGAACGCCAATGTCAAAAATATCCAGTTCTTTCTCATCTACACTCCCGATGCCGTCCGCTATCACGGCAAACAGAACATAAATATCGGAATTATTTCCGTAAAGACAAGCGGCCGCGGCCACTCGTCCTGCTCCGGAGCGGCGGCCGCGGCTGGAAAATCTATTAAGTGATTCCTAAAAAATAACTTGGTGCTTTTGTTCGTCTTTTTGGCCTAAAT
>CAVERO010000023.1:0-23435 GCA_963617915.1 Candidatus Methanomethylophilaceae archaeon
CAGACCCGGTCACCGTGACTTGGGAGGACGGTGTGCTGACCTTCGGGAACTGGTGCCTGTGGTATGACGGGTATTCCTACGCCTACAACACCACGACCACGACACTGACAAAGAAGTAGGATTCCATGAACAGGAACAGGCCCGGCGTTTTTGATGCCGGGCCTGTTTTGTTTGCCTATTCCCACTCGATGGTTGCGGGCGGTTTGGAGGATATGTCATAGACTACGCGGTTGACCCCCTTGACCTTGTTGATGATGTCGTTGCTGACCTGTGCGAGGAAGTCGTACGGGAAACGGAACCAGTCGGCGGTCATCGCATCGGTTGAGACCACGGCGCGGAGGGCGACCGGATTCTCGTAGGTGCGCTCGTCACCCATCACTCCCACGCTCTTTATCGGCAGAAGGATGACCCCGGCCTGCCAGATGGCGTCATAGAGGTTCGAAGCCTCGATGCGGGGATCCGAAGCGGACGGCAGATGAAGAGCGGAGCAATCATATTCCCGAAGCCCCTTTATGAATATGTCGTCGGCCTCGCGGAGGACATTCAGCTTCTCCTCCGTGATGTCGCCGATGATGCGGATGGCGAGTGAAGGCCCCGGGAAAGGATGCCGTCCGACAAGTTCCTCCTTGATGCCGAGGGCGCGGCCCACCCTGCGCACTTCGTCCTTGAAAAGGGAACGCAGCGGCTCGACAATCTTCAGGTTCATCTTCTCGGGAAGTCCTCCCACATTGTGGTGGGACTTGATCTTGGAGGCGATGCCCTCGATGCCGGCGGACTCGATCACATCAGGGTAGATGGTTCCCTGGGCTAGCCAGCGGGCGTTCTCGATGGTGCGGGCGTACTTGTCGAAGGTCTCCACGAAGAGCCTCCCGATGATCTTCCTCTTGGCCTCCGGCTCAGTCACTCCGGCGAGAGCTTCAAGGAACTCCTTGGAGGCGTCCGCACCGATGACATTGAGATCCATGTCCTTGTACGAGGCCAGGACATCCTCATATTCATTCTTCCTCAAAAGTCCGTTGTTCACGAATATGCAGGTGAGGTTGTGGCCTATGGCTTTGTTCAGGAGCACTCCGGCGACCGTCGAGTCAACCCCTCCGCTGAGGCCGAGGATGACCTTCCCGTCCCCTATCTGCTCGCGAAGGCTGGCGACCGTGGTCTCGATGAACGAGGCCGGGGTCCAGTCGCCCTTGCAGCCGCATATTCCCAAAGCGAAATTGCCGAGAATCTTCGTGCCTTCGGTCGTGTGGAAGACTTCCGGATGGAACTGCACGGCGTAGGTCTGCTCACCCTTGATGTGGAAGGCGGCGTTGGCCACGCTCTCGGTAGAGGCGATCACTTCCGCACCCTCCGGCAGACGGGCGATTGTGTCCCCGTGCGACATCCAGACCTGCGAACGAGGCGAGACGCCTTTAAGCAGAGGTGAGTCAGGGTCAACCACATCCATCATCGCGCGGCCATATTCCCGGGCCAAGGAGCCGAGCACCTCGCCGCCGAACTTGTGGGCAAGGTACTGCGCGCCGTAGCATATTCCCAGAAGAGGGAACCGGCCTTTGATGCCTCCGAGGTCGATCTGCGGGGCGTTCTTGTCACGCACCGAGCAAGGGCTTCCGGAGAGGATGACGCCCTTGACGGCGGAGTCAAGCGCCGGCACTTTGTTGAACGGATAGATTTCACAATAAACGTTCAGTTCGCGGAGCCTGCGGCCGATGAGCTGCGTGACCTGCGAACCGAAATCCAGAATGATGATTTTTTCTGTCATAGACGGACGGAGAATTTAGGCTTCAAAATTAATCCATTTTTTCCGATGCGGCAAGAAATCGCATAGGATATCCACAGTAGACTTAGAAGCTGTTTTGATTTGTTTGAAATGTTCTTTGAGGTGAAAAAACTTCAAACAAACAAATCAAAACAGCTTCTAAGCGGGACCCGGCTAAACTTTCAGGAAGCAGTTTTTCTTGTAGAGGAAGTAGAGCAGGAGCCAGCAGAGAGCGAAGTAGCCGAGGCTGAACACGAGTTTGGACCAGGATTCGGGAAGAAGACTCATGACACCGCCGAAGAAGAAATCCGTCATCGAGTCAAAACGCAATATACTCTGTCCGAGATAAATGGTGATCGAGTTCATACCGACAACCTGAAAGAAGACAACGCCTTTGCGCCAGCCTTTGACGTCAATGAGATAGTGGAATATGGCGAACAGGCCGACCGACCAGGCCGCTGCCGCAAGCACGAAAGTACTGGTCCACAGGCTCTTGACAACAGGGAACCAGATTGACCAAACGGCGGCGACAACAGCAAGGATGACTGCGGCGGCAAGCATCTTTACGGTCTTGCGGTTTCCGGAGTCCTTGGATTCCTTGACATATCGCCCAGTGAACATTCCGAGCATTGCGGTCACAACAGCCGGAATCGTACTCAACAAACCTTCCGGATCCCCAAGGCCTTTCTTATAAATATGGTCCGGCATCAGAATCCTGTCAATGTAATAGGCGATGTTGCCTTCCTTGGAGAAGGAATCGGCTCCGGCCGGAGCGTCAGGGGCTACGACAAACCTCAACAAGAGGAAATAGCCGACCAGAATGCCTACGGCGATGCCCCACTGTGTCTTCTTTCCCGTGTACACATACAGAATGGCCGCGATAGCCCAGGCGAGCCCGATCCTGCCGAGGACACTCGGGAACCTCAGAGTGGCGAAGTGGAACTGGAATATTCCTTGATAGACAAGGCCAAGGAATATCAGGACGCAGGCGCGGCGCAGCACGTCAAGGCAAAGCCGGGAGCGGCTCATTCCCTTCGCGAGCTTTTTGGATGATGAATATGGGAATGTCATTCCCGAGATGAACAGGAACAAGGCAAAGATCGTATCGTGATGGTGGAACCCTTCCCAGTCCACGTGGGACATTTGGGAGGCGAGCCAACAGTTCTCTCCTCCGGGAAAGAGACCGCAGAAATTGGCGATAATGGCGCTCAAACCCATAATGAACATCATATCAAAGCCCCTCAGAGCGTCAAGCGAGAGGAGGCGGCCGGTGTTGGAAGATTCTTTGTTTGACATATCTGACTTTTTTACATTCAAGTTGTTTCGGTGCTTTGACAAGCTCAGCGACCGCAGAGAACTGTTCTATAGTTTAACTTCGACAGGATGAACGTCATCGGTCACTGAGCCTGCCGAAGTGACCTGAGTTATTCCACGACAATCTCATCAACGAATATGAAAGCGCGGTGGCCGCGTCCCGGATGCCAGTCAGGAATCGGGAACACGGCCGGAGCCTTTATGCGGACGTAACGGGCATTGGACTCTTGGAACGAGACCGGAATCTCCCGGAGGCCGTCCGGATCGGAAGGATTGTCGGCGGCCAGGTTCAATTTGGCCACGGCATCAAAGTTCTCACCATCATCGGAAAGGCTGACCTCAATCGAGGACGGGGCGAAGATGTAGTTCAGTTTGTCAACCAGGGTGCAGAGGGTGACTGATGAATATGTCGGGATGGCAACCGTGCGCTGCGGTGCTTCGACAAGCTCAGCGACCCGCTCGGCAGGCTGCGGCGTTTCGACAAGCTCAGCGACCCGCTCGGCAGGCTGCGGCGTTTCGGCAGATTCAGCGACCGCCTGGGTCCCTGCCGGAGAGCCAAGATCCAAAGTGACTTCCATCGGTTCTTCGTTCCAGGCGACAAAGCTGTCGGTGTTGAAGTTGGTTCCGCCGCGGAGACCGTCCACCAGAGACTCGTCAGGCTGCCATCTGTAATTCCAGGCCTTTTCAGTGCCGACTGTAACCTTCCTGCGATAGGCCTTGTTGGCGAGAACGTTTCCGGAATATGTCTCCGAGCGCTTGCCGTCACGATAGACGGCGGCCTTGACAATAGCCGGTCTTTCGGAAACCACAAAGGGTCCGGCGTAAAGCCGAGAGTCCTCCGCCGGTTCAGAGCCATCGACCGTGTAACGGATTTCCCCGTCCCCCGCGGTGTGGAATGTAAACTCGACGCCTTCATCCAGGGACTTCAACTGATGAACCACAGAGAAAACGTGCTTGGCATAGTTGCAGCCCATTTTCCCGTACACAGATGTCATTCTGGAAATGTCCTTCATAAACCTGTCGAACGATTTTCTGCCCGGCTCACACCACTGGACTTCGCTCAATGCGGCCAGGCGAGGAAGCAGCATATATTCCAGATGTGCGTCCGTGGAGATGAATTCCGCCCAAAGATTCGCCTGAACTCCCAGAATATGAGACTTCTGCTCATTTGTCATCCCAAGTGAAAACGGCTCATATTCATAGACCTTCCAGACAGGGACATAGCCGCCGATGCCGTCAGGCTCGGACTCCCGGTTCTCGCTCTGGCAATAGTCCAGGTACATATTCAGATTCGGAGTCATTATGACATCGTGACCAAGTCCCGAAGCCTTTATTCCGCCATCGCTTCCCCGCCACGACATCACGACAGCGTCAAGCGGAGCGTCCCCCTCTAGAATCTCGTCCCAGCCGACAAGCCTCCTTCCGTGTGCCTTAAGGAACTTGCCGACACGCTCCGTGACATAGCCTTGGAGCAGTTGCTCGGCGGAGTGTTCCTTGTCGGCCTCCAACCCGAGTTCCTTTATCCGGGACTGACACTTTGAACAGGCCGCCCAACGGTTCTTCGGACACTCGTCGCCGCCTATGTGAATATATTCATAAGGGAATATTTCCATAACTTCCGTCAGGACATCCTCTATGAACCTGTAGGTCTTCCCGTTACCGGCACAGAGGACATCCTGTGAGATGCCGCCATAGGCCGAGACTTCGTATGGACCGCCCGTACAGCCTAATTCAGGGTACGAGGCCAAAGCGGCAAGCATATGCCCGGGAAGATCTATCTCCGGCATAATGTCGATGCCCCGAGAGGCGGCATATTCAACGACGGAACGAAGTTCCTCCTTGGTGTAGAATCCTCCGTAAGGTTCATTGTCCGGGCCGATGTCCGTTCCTCCCCTGCCGAGCCGGTTGCCCGTTCTCCAGGCTCCGACCTCGGTCAGGCGAGGCCAAGAGTCAATCTCTATCCTCCAACCCTGATCATCTGTCAGATGCCAATGGAGCACGTTCAACTTATGCAAAGCCATAAGATCCAAAACCTTACGGACTTCTTCAATCGAAAAGAAATGTCTGCTGCAATCCAGAAGCAAACCACGGTGACCAAAACGAGGCCAGTCACGGATCTCCACATCAGGATAATTCCCGTCATCACCTTTCAGCTGGAGAAGGGTCTGGTCCGCATAAAGGAAGCCTCTGGAAGATGCGGCGGTCACGGACATCTTGCCATTTTTTATGAATATGCGGTACTCTCCGTCTCCAAGAGTTCTGTCAGTCACATCGTTACGTTCACAGCCATCGGCATTGGAGAATCCGCCGAGCAACCGGACCTCTTGAGGTTCAGGAATCACGGCAACGATGTCTGAATATTCATCATGCCACGCGCAGGACGGCATAAGCGTCAAGGCAAGGACGGCGAGAAAGGGCTTGTGAAGAGGCTTCATGTTCATAGCGTCAGATTATTCCGAGCATCCTGACTTTAGCGATGTAGCTTGCGCCGATCGCGCCGGCCTTTTCGCCCAGACGGGTGACGATGATGGAGGTGTCGCTGCTGACAATCGCAAGGGCGAGCTTGTTGACGCAGCCTTTGATCGGGGTCATTAAATATTTATGCGCGCGCGCAAGGGAACCGGCTATGACGATAACTCCAGGATTGAACAGGTTGATCATTCCGGCTATCGCCTGACCGAGTGCCTTGCCGACTTTCTCGACAGCCTCGATGACAACGGTGTCCTCGGCATCAGCCGCGTCAAGTATGTCATTCAGAGTAATTTCCTCTCCGGCCTTGAATTTTTTGTTCAGAAGCGACGGCTGCCCCGCCGCCATCTCCTCAAGCACAATCCTGTGGAGAGCCGAGCCGGAAGCCTCGGTCTCAAGGCAGCCGATCTTTCCGCAGCGGCATATCCGTTTATTGTCGAAGAGAGGGAAATGCCCGATTTCGCCCGAGAATCCGGACCGTCCGTAACCCAACTTGCCGTCTATTATCATGCCGAGTCCCAGACCCCAGCTCACGTTGAAGACAATGAATGTCTTTTCCGGGCTTTCACTCGACATGTACTCGGCGTAGGCGATTGCCCTGGAATCATTCTCTATATAGACAGGCAATCCCAGTTCCTTTTCTAGAATGTTGGCGATAGGCTTGTCCTCACTTATGAAATATGAAAAGCAATAGCCGGAGTTACAGTTGACACGGCCTGAGAATATGAATCCATAGCTGCGTATTTTCGAGAGGTCAACCTTGGAGGACTTGAGACAGTCCCTGACAACGTCGCACATCCTTCGGCAGGATTCCTCGGTGTTGGTCAGAGTGAACTTGATATTCTCCTTATAAAAGCTCAATTCTCCCATAAAGTTCGTGACCGCGACTGAAAGGTAATCCTGTTTCACATCCACCCCGACAAAGTTGCCGGCTTCCGGATTAAGGCCATAAATCACCGGCTTACGCCCGCTGGAAGACTCCATCTTGCCAATCTCCTTAACGAAGCCGTCGTCAATCAGGTCGGTCACAATCCTGGAGGCCGTCGGGACGGAAGTGTCATACTCACGGCTCAGGTCCGCAAGGGTGAACTGCTTGTCATAGACGCAATTCTCAAGAATCAGATGCTTCAGGAAAGAGTTTCTGCCGTTGATATGGTTCAGAAAAGACTCTTTGTCGTTGATGTTTGCCATACTGTTTTTTCTGTTCTCAAACCCTGAATCTGTAGCATCGTTCCCTACTACTTCAAGGTTTGCGATAACAAAGATAAGCATTTTATGGCCATTTTGAAAGAATATGGCCACTCAGGACTATAATTAAACTCAATATAGTGATTACGACAACGTAGCTATACAAGATATTTTAAAAATAATAGTAAAATTATTTTCAAAATGAAAATATATTGCTACATTTGCACACAAGAACTGGGAAAGCCACATTTTTATTCAATACAATACAACGACTTTGTTTATCATCTAATATTTAATGAAATACTATGACTGATCAATTAACAATGGGAAGACGTAGGATAGCTTTTATCCTGCTGGTCGCATTGTTGTCGGTTCCTTCTTTCGGAGCTGACGCAAGCGTAGCCGCCACGGAAGGAAGCCCGGCCAACGTCACAACCCAGGACAAGGTCACGGTCAAAGGTAAGGTCATCGACGGCACGGGACAGCCTGTTCCCGGGACGGCAATTCTCATTGCCGGAACGACTACAGGAACCATGACCGACATCAATGGCTACTATTCGATCGAAGTCTCCGGGCCTGGAGTCAAACTGGAGGTTACCAGCATGGGTTACAAGACTCAGACTGTAACAGTTCCGAAATCATTGGAACTGAACATCTACCTTCAGGATGACGCCACAGAACTGGACCAGGCAGTTGTCGTGGGTATGGGTCACCAGAGAAAAGCATCCGTAATCGGAGCAATCTCCTCAGTGGCCAACACAGAACTGGAGATTCCTCAAAGAAACCTGACCAATGCTTTGGCCGGAAAGGTGGCAGGAGCCGTCGTCGTCCAGAGAACCGGCGAGCCGGGCATGGACAATGCGGAGTTCTGGATTCGAGGCATATCATCCCTGAATTCAAGCGCGCCGCTCATCCTGGTTGACGGTGTCGAGAGGAGCATGTCCAACCTTGCCATCGAGGAGATCGAGACCATTTCCATCCTCAAGGATGCGTCCGCGACAGCGGTCTATGGTGTGCGCGCGGCTAACGGAGTGGTTCTCGTCACGACCCGCAAAGGTGTAGCACAGAAAGCCCAGATCGATGTCAAGATCGAGGGCGGAATCTCCGAGCTGACGAATATGCCGGAGCTTCTCGACGGTGCCAACTACATGAGGCTCTACAACGAGGCCTGCGGCAGGACTGTCTTCACCGACGAGCAGATCCTCAAGACGGAAGCCAGGACGGATCCGTATATGTATCCGAATGTGAACTGGTTTGACGAGCTGTTCACCCGCTGGTCCAACAACGAGCAGACCTCACTCAGCATCAGAGGCGGTGGAGAGCGCGCAAGATATTACGTGACTGCGGCCTACATTCAGGACAACGGCAACCTGTACACCAGCCCGGACACCGACTACAGCACGAATATCCACGTCAAGAGATATAACTTCCGCTCCAACATCGACATAAACATCACCAAATCCACGGTGCTGTCCCTCGAAATCGGAGCCAATATGACTGATTCTCACCAGCCGAGGCCTATTACGGCCAACAACAACTATCAGGCCCAGGCGTCACAGTTGTTCACGATGGCCTACAACCTCGACCCTATATCCACTCCGGTGAGGGTTCCTATCGGATATGACGAGAACGGTAACATAAAGTGGGCGTGGGGCGGCTCGACCGGCAACAACACGAACAACCCTGCGGAACGTCTTTTCGGTTCCGGGTACAACAAGACGTATCAGACCCAGATAATGTCCCAGATCATCGTCAAGCAGGATCTTGGCATGCTCACGAAGGGGCTGAGCGCCAACCTCGCATTTTCCTACGACTTCAACATCACATCCATTCAGGCCCGAGGAAAATATTCTTCGAGATATGCGGTTCTGGGAGTGGATGACGAGACCGGGCTCTACAAAGTGACGCAGACATACGTCGGCGATGAATTCCTCAACTATGGGGCGTCCACAAGCGGCAACAGGGCTGACGAGATCAAGGCGCAGGTGAACTACGACAGGAACTTCGCCGGAAAGCATCGTGTGGGAGCGATGATGATGTACTATCAGCGCAACTACGTTCTTCTTTCCGCAGGCTCATCGATAGCTTCGCTTCCTTATCGCAAGCAGGGCCTTGCATTCCGAACGACCTACTCGTATGACGACCGTTATTTTGCGGAATTCAACGCCGGATACAACGGTTCCGAGAACTTTGCGAAGGGACAGCGCTTCGGATTCTTTCCGGCCGGGGCTGTAGGATATCTCATCTCGAACGAACCGTGGTGGAAAGGCGTCAAGCCGTATGTTAACCACCTCAAGCTGAGAGCCTCAATGGGCCTTGTCGGTTCAGATGTGCTGGCTTCCGGACGTTTTGCCTATCTCTCCACTTGGGGTTCGGGTCTGGGCGGACACAACTTCGGAAAATCCGCCAGCTGGTCCAGCGGTGTCGGCGAAGCTCAGGAGGGTGTCGAGAATCTGACTTGGGAGAAAGGTCTCAAGAAAGACATCGGTCTCGAAGTCAAGCTCTTCAACTCGCTTCTCTCTTTTGACCTCGACTATTTCTTCGAGCGCCGCTGGGACATTCTCATTCAGAGAAACACCATTCCGGGAATCGCCGGTCTCAACAGCGCGCCGCTTGCCAATATGGGCGTGCTCAACAATCAGGGATTTGAATTCACTGGAGAGTTGAACCACCACATCGGACAAGTGGGCTACCGCCTCTATGGCAACTTCTCGTTTGCCCGCAACAAGGTCCTGGAGAAAGACGAAGCTCCTACTGACAGCTGGCGCAGTCGTACCGGACATCGTCTCAACCAGAGATTCGGATATGTCGCGCTCGGATATTTCGCCGATCAGGACGAGATTGACCTCAGCCCTTCGCAGTTCGGACTGACATTGTCACCCGGCGACGTCAAATACCTCGACTACAACAAGGACGGAGTCGTGGATGAGCACGATGAAGTGGCCATAGGCTACTCCAATGTACCGGAAATCAACTACGGTTTCGGTGCCCAGATGACCTGGAAAGGACTTGATCTCGGCGTGTTCTTCAGAGGACAGGCGAACGTGTCCTACTATCTCGGAGGTGCCTGGTTCCCGTTCAACGGCGGAGTGAAGAACGGCAACCTCTTCGCCAAGGCTCTTGACCGCTGGTCCGCCGACAACCCGGATCCGGACGCTTACTACCCGAGACTCACCGAGTACAAGAACACCAACAACCAGAAGACATCCACGAAGACCATCTATGACGGAAGTCTCATACGTCTGTCGGATGTCGAGGCAGGATACACATTCAAGGGTGACTGGCTCAAGAAGTGGGGATGTCAGGCTTTCAGAATCTACTTTGTGGGAAGCAATCTGTGGATGCATTCACCTTGGGACATGTGGGACCCCGAGACAGGCTCAAGCGATGGCAGCAGCTATCCTCTTACCCGCAAATACAACTTTGGTGTAAGGTTCACATTCTAAACGATGAAAGCAATGAAAAAATATCTTATACTGATCTCATCGGCGATTCTTCTGGCGGGGTGCAGCTACCTTGACAAGATGCCTGATGACATGAAAACGGACGAGATGGTGTGGACCAACCGCAATGAGGTTCTCTCCTATCTGACGAACATCTACGCCGCCCTGCCGGAAAAAAACTGCGTCGAATCAGACTGGAACGGCCTGTGGTACGGTCTGTCGGACGAGTGCGACATTCCTTGGAGCCCGTTCATCCAATTGAACGAGGGAAGCTGGGACCCTACAACCCCGACAAACAACATTTGGGCGACCTACTACAAGGCCATCAGGGCGAGCTTCGAGTTCGAGAACAACATAGGGCGCTGCACGGAGCTGGCCAATGACTTGAAGACAAGATATCTGGGCGAGGCCATATTCCTCAGGGGCTACTATTATTGGCTGCTTGTGCGCCAGTACGGTCCTGTCGTGCTGGTCAAGGAAAAGATGCCGTTGTCGACCGATTTCGGGAATAAGCAGAGAACTCCGTTCGACGAGTGCATCGACTATATCGTGGAGTGTATGGACAAGGCGTATGAGCTTCTGCCATATTCCTACCTGTCCGATGAAGTCAATCCCGGGCGTGCGACGAAGGTCGCCTGCAATGCGGTCAAGGCCCAGGCTCTTCTTCTGGCGGCATCTCCGCAGTGGAACGGCAACTCAGACTACTACTCTCTCCTGAGGGACAACGACGGAAACCCTCTTGTCGCTGAATCCTATGATGCCGACAAGTGGAAAAAGGCGGCTGACGCCGCTAAATCGGTCATTGACCTTGCCGAGCAGCATCAGGGAGAAACAGGTCTCGGGTTGTTCTACGGTGAGAAGAACGATATCAATTCCGCCGACTACAACCCTTACAAGGCTTATTACAATATCGAAATGACCGGGTGGAACGAGGAGATCATCTTCGGAACGATTCAGATCGCCAGGAGCAAATGGAATGACTATCCTCCGCGCTACGGCTATCTGTACCACACTCTTCCGGTCAACGCCAAGGTGAAATTCAATGGCGGTACGGCACCGACGCTCCGTCTTGTGGACGCATTCTATATGGAAAACGGCCGTGGCATAGAAGACCCTCTGTCCGGATATGTGGAGACAGGTTTCGCCACATCCAACGGAGAGCACTACAATCCTGTAACGAATGGACAGCCGAAATTCGACGAATCCACTGATGAAGGAAGGAAAGGACTCATCAACGACCTCAAGACTCTCGACAGCTGGGGACATTCGAAAGGCGACTGGAATATGTTCGCGAACAGGGAGCCGCGTTTCTATGCTTCCATCAACTACAACCACAGGGTGCAGATCTTCTATCCGTCCGACAAGGAATGGATGAATGCGTTCAACAACCGTGAAGACCAGCAGGACGGATGGGGCAGGCTCGAGGTTTACTACGGCGGAATGTCCAACAATGACAACATCACCTACTATCCTCACACGGGATTCCTCACTCACAAGAGGATCATTCCGGGAGACTTCTCAAATCTGACATTCTCCAAGAACTACGTGACGGTCTATATCCGTTACGGCGAGATACTTCTCAACTATGTGGAGGCTCTGAATGAATATGACCCGTCAAATCCCGACATAAAGACGTACTGGGATATGATCCGCCGGAGAGCCGGTCTGCCGAGCATCTTCGACACGTATCCGGAAATCAAGGGCGACAAGGACGCACAGCGCAAATACATCCTCCGCGAGCGTCAGATCGAGCTCAACTTCGAGGGTGACAGGTTCTTCACCTGCCACAGGCGGCTCCTCTGCATGGATGCGTCCGCCAATGCCGTGACGTCCAATGAGGTAGGCAAATTCGGAGACGGCGGTCCTGTCTGGGGCCTCTCGGCACGCGGAACGACAGCCGGAGATCCTACGAAAAACAGTTTCAAGACAACGGATTTCTACAAGAGAACCATCATCGAGACCCGTACTTTCAAGAAGCAGTTCTATCTTTTCCCGATACCGCAGGATGAAATCAACAAGAGTCCGGGACTTACTCAGAATCCTTGGTGGTAGAATCTTAAAACAATTGGAAATGAAACGTTTATTCAATACAATAATGATATTGGCGACGGCCTGCCTCGGCTTCGCGTCCTGCGATGTCGAGAAGAAGTTCGACACCGAGATACCGCAGTACCCGCTGACGCAGCTTGTGAAGAGCGCAACCGCAACAGTCGGAGACGAGACGGTGGAAGGCGTGGTGGACAATGATGCGCACACCATAACTTTTGTGTTCAAAGAGACGAAGGACTTTTCTTCAGTGTCAATCAAGGTGTCTTACCCGTCAAGAGTCGTCCGTAAGGATGGCGCACTGGATGAACTGACAGCGGATCTCAGCGCCAGCAAGGCCTATACTTTCGTGGTAAACAACCTCGAGAAAGATGTCACCTATTCGATGACAGCGTTCAGAGCCGCGACAATCAAAGTTGACAGGACTCAATGCTCGGTCGTCACCGGACTTGAAGGAGACGCCAATCCGGCGAAATTGAGCACGACCACAAACCCTGAAGGCAAGTATGGTTCTCTGCCTAAGCACCTCTTTGACGGCATTTATATGACAGCCAAGCCAACTTACGATGACGACAATCATCAATGGAGTTCGATCGGATACAGGTCTTTCGGATGGGCGATGGATACCGGTGATATGACCGGGGCCAATGGCGAGAAATACGGTAATGCCTACACGGTGGACTTAGGAGCAAAAATGAGAGTCGCCAAGATGGTGTTCTGGCCTTATTTGCCTTACACCAGAGAAGAAGGCGCACAGTTTGAGATCTATGCATGGACACTTGACGGAGAACCGTCCGGGGACTGGGGTAACTGGCAGCTCATAGCTTCGGCAGACTTTTCCGACAGGTTTGAGTTGGCGGCAAGCCTCCCTTCAAACAGCACCGACCCGATATTCTCGGAAGGAATGATCATTGAATTCAACTATTCTGATGTTCCGGAAGCAAGATACTATCGTGTGAAGTTGATTAAGAACTTCATGTCAATCTATCAAGATAAGATCGATTCGAACTGGAACAATCCAAAAAATGTCAACGCCTATTCCGTCTGCGAACTTGAAGTTTGGCAATACAACATCGATGAGTAATCACGAATAATCATTGAATATGATGAAAAGACTGAATATCATAATTTTGACACTCCTCACCCTTGTTGCGGCCATTGGCTGCGACAAGACGGAGGACGGGTACATCACACCTTCAAAGAAATCAATCGAACTGACATCCGACGCAAATGACATCATATTCACGGTGTCATCCAACGTGGAGTGGAAGATGTCGGTGTCCGACAAATGGTTCAAGATTTCTCCGAAGGTCGGCAAAGATGAGACCGAGATAAGACTTGTCGCCGAGCGAAACGCGACAGGACTTGACCGTTCGTCCGTACTGGAATTCACTGCCGGAACTATTGTGGAAAGAGTTCAGGTGACCCAGCCTGCGTTCGTAGTGAACATGGGCGTGGAATGTCCTGAGAGCGTGGCCGTAAAGAAAGGCGAAGCTCTTGCGCTGACTCTCACCGAACCGGCTGACGACTGGGAATACACCGTCAAGAACGGTGCCTGGCTCAAGGAATTCAGCAAGACACAGTCCAAACTGATATTCCAGCTGGATCCGGGCGTGAAGTTCGATGAAAGCGTTCCGGCGGAAATCGAGTTCACTTCTCCGTCCGATCCTGCCTTCTATGCCAAGGCGACGGTAAAGCCTGTGAACTACTTCCGTTTCAGCGCCTCAGTGCCGGAGAGCATCGATCTCGGTGTGCGCGGTTGCCAACTTAAGATAGATGTTGACGCCAATTTTGACTGGACATACACTGTCAAGAACGGTTCATGGCTGGAAGAATATGACAAGACCGGAAGTCTGCTGGTGTTTGACGGGAAGCTTGCGAAACTTCTCAATACGAATGAGGCTGAAATTACCTTCTCCAGCCCGGACTACGCCAACTTCAGCTTCACAGCCGCCGTCCTGCCTGTCGCCCCTGTCACAAACGTGCTCGTCGATAAATCGACCCTCAAACCGATAGTTCTCAGCGGAGATTCCCAGTGGGATGCGGGAACGGAGCAATATCTGTTCGACGGAGCGTGGACAATTTACAGAAATAACTACTACACTTATAAGGATGGTGATCCGACCAAGCCGACAGGAGTCGGATACAAGTCCTTCAGCTTTAATATGAATGACTACAAGATCCAGGATCATCCGATGACTTTTACCATTGACGCCGGAGAGCGGATCAACCTTGCGAAGTTCGTTACCTATCACTACTATCAGTTCGAGGCACAGACTCCTCTTACCTATGATATCTATGCCTACAAGACGAACGGCACGCCTACCGGAGACGAACCGCTCGGGAGTGAGCTCTTCGAAGGCGAAGAAGGATGGGTGAAGATCGGCAGCAAGAACAATGTCGGGAAAATCCTCGAGTACGACGCCAAGTACAAGACCGGCGACTATTTCGATGAACTGGCGCAGGGCGACATCATCAGCATCGATGAAGAAAACGCATTCCCGGCACGCTACTACCGTTTCGCCATGACAGGAAACGGATACTGGTGGTACGCCGTGAAAGCCGACGAGACCGGCATCAGCCGCAACAAGCAGTCCTGGGGCATTCCTTGGGGGTGGCTCGGATGGTGCACGCTGTCGGAGATTTCCCTGTACAAATATATTGACTACTAGACCCTCAATCAGAAACAATTAAAAATACGATAACATTATGAAAAAGATTTTGACTTTCGCGGCTGCCGCAATGCTTGGCCTTTTGGCTACGGGATGCTACGATGACTCTGAGCTCAAGACCAGACTGGATGTCGTTGAGACCAAGGTCAGTGACCTTGAGGCTCTGTGCAAGACGATGAATACGGATGTCACAGATCTCAAGACCATTATGGAACAGTACAAGAATGCTGTCACCGTAATGTCAGTAACCGAAACGGACAACGGTTATGAGATCATCTTCTCAAACGGGAAGACCGCCACAATCACCAACGGTGCAAAAGGCGAGAAAGGTGACAAGGGTGAGACCGGAAAAACAGGAGAGAAAGGCGACAAGGGCGAGACCGGCGAGAAGGGCGACAAGGGTGACAACGGTAAAGATGCTGTTGCCCCTGTGATCGGAGTGGTAAACGAGGACGGAATCCTCTACTGGACCATCAACGGCGAATATCTCCTTGACGACAAGGGGAACAAAGTGTCCGTTGCCGCGCCTGTAACGCCTCAGTTCAAGTATGTCGCAGATGAAGAGACTTGGTACATATCACTTGACGGCGATGACTGGAAACCCCTCAGTGGCAAAATGGACCACTGCTATCTCTTCAAAGATGTGAAAGACGGCGATGACAAGGTCGTGTTCACGCTTCAGGACGGCAGCACCATCGAAATTCCTAAGGAGCAGCCATTTGCTTTCACTCTTTCAGAAAACCAGACACTTGTGTCAGCAGGTGGCACTGTGGAGATTCCTTACACTCTCACGGGAGGAGACGAGACCACGATAGTTGACTGCATCGCCACCGGTAACATAAGCGCGACTGTGGATACTGAAAAGAAGGTGATTGTCATCACTGCCCCGGCTACAGCCGAGACAGGCAAAGTTGTTGTCTTTGCCACACGCGCCGACAAATCCATCGTACGTGTCATCAACTTTGTCGGCTGCGAGTTCACCGTCTCGGCGAACGAGATCAAGGCGAAACCTGCCGGTGAGACGATAAACTTCTCCGTGACTACCGATCTTGAGAAAGACGGATATGTCATCAGCCTGCCATCTGATTGCGCTTGGATTTCCAACCTTCAGACAAAGGCCTCCCGCACAGATGAATATACCCTCGATATCGCCGCCAACGCAAAGTCAACTGCCCGTTCCGCACAGATCTCTCTTAAGACCAAGACAGGTGTGGAAATGGCAAAAATCACAGTGTCGCAGGAATCTGGTGTCAAGATGGTTGATAAGACCGGTTGCAAGCCACTTCAATTAGGTACAGATGTCGCATTTAACGGTGCTGAATACCTTTTCGACAATACGTGGGGTATCTATTGGAATATGTACACACTCTTTAAGGAAGGTGATCCGAATCAGCCTGCCGGAAGTTACAAGAGTTTCGGTTCCGGGGCCGACTTTAAGAATTATCCGGTGACTTTCACAATCGATGCCGGCAAAAGCGTCAAACTTGCAGAGTTCGTCACCTACCACTATTATCACTATCATGCAAACAGCCCGTTGACATACGATGTGTATGCATTTACTGGTGAGGGCACGCCGACAGGTACAGAGACCCTTGGCGGTGAGCAGTGGGTTAAATTGGGCAGTATGAACACAGTAGGCCTCATCACCGAACTTAGTAAGACAAAGGATGGCGAATACAGTGAGAGGTACGCTAACGGTGATCATATCGAGATTAGTTATGACAAGGCCGTAAGTGCCCGCTATTATCGATTTGCCATGACTGGAAATGGTTATTGGTGGTACGCTTGTAACAGTGGCGAGACCGGTATCACTATGGACAGGCAGAGTTGGGGCAATCCGTGGGGATGGAGAGGTTGGTACTCAATCGGAGAGATATCCCTATACGAGTTCATTTACTAACAGCTGGTTCTGCAGTTATTTGAATTGAATAGAACTCAAATAGCGTTTTAGCATGGCTTCCCGACGGAGCAGTCACCGGAAAACGATGCCTGCTCCGTTTTGGAGCAAATAATAAGTGAATCATCCGCTGATAAGATACAGCTTCTGAAACAGTTTCTGAAAACAGATTTTCACGATGAAAAGATTCCTCACCATTCCGGTCATTTTATCGGTGCTGGTGTCCTGCGGTGGCAAGAGCGCACCAGAAGAGACACAGGTTCTGGCTTCTCCTTCGGAAGTGACTGTGACCCAATCCTCAAAGACATCGGCCAAAGTCACGTGGAAAGACAATTCCGAAGGCGAGACAGGCTTCTCGATTTTTCTGACGCAGGACAAGGCGAACGTCTCCGACCGCATCGGATTCACGGTGGAAAACGTCACGTCCTATAATGTCACCAAGGGACTTGAGGATGGGCAGTCCTACTATTTCGGAGTCAAGGCTGACGGAGCCGGAAGCGTGAAAAGCTCAGGCATCGTTTGGTCAGACCGTTTCACTCTGGTGGATCCGGAAAGACCTCAGGTGCTCCTTCAAGAGTCCCCACTGTCTCTCCCCGCTGCCGTGGTAGTCAGGTACAGCTTTGTCAATCTTGACAAGACCGACAATCCGACCTGTGGAGTGTGCTGGAACACTTCCGGCGCACCGACTGTCAACGACCCACATCAGGACGGGCCGGTTCTGGATAAAGGCAGCTTGGGTGAAATGCAGGGGATTTCCAACGTTCTGATTGACTACGGCAAGGAATATTGTTTCCGGGCATATCTCAAGTCAGCGGGCAAGATTTATTACAGCAACGAAGTGAAAGGCTCGCTCGGAGAAGAGCCGAAGCCTATCACTTTCAACTGGACAAAAGTCTCGACGCCGACATTGCCTGCCGACATCGAGGTATATACCACATCAGACCAGTTGAACGGCAGGGTCTTCAACGCCTGGTACGCCATAGCCGACATCCCGGCGGGCAATGTGGAGTTCCGTGTGTGCGTCCCGGACAACCTTACCACCGTGGGACAGCAGTACGAGGACAATCAGCCTGACTGTCAGCTGCTTGTCAATGCCGCATATTTCTACGGCAACTACAACATCGGCGTTTCAGCCGTAAACGGGACTATTTCCGGTGTCATAAATGATTTGCAGGGCTCGCTGGACAAATCCACTGAGCCGGAAGAATATGCGACATACTATCCTGCCACCAGAGGCATATTCGGAACTGATGCAGACGGAAAGCCAAAAACTTGTTGGGTCGGTTCAAATTCGGGAAATTATTTCTATGACCGTCCTTTACCGTCAATAAAAGGAGAGACAAAATACAGCAAAGTCTCAGCATCAATGCCGACAGAGCCGATATCCTGGTCTCCTAAATATGCGGTTACTGGTGGCCCTGTACTGCTCTATGACGGCAAATGCCCATTTGACTTTACGGAAACCGAAAAAGGCAAACAATACTACTACGACAATTTTGAAATAATACCGTACGACCTTTATGGTCCCGGGATAAGACCGGACAGAACGGCAGTTGGCCAGACAGCGGACGGCAAGATAATTCTTTTTGTCTGTGACGGGCGAATCAAGACAAGTCTCGGTGCATTGCTTGACGAGCTTGCAATGATAATGAAAGGTCTCGGATGTACCTATGCCGTCAATTTTGACGGAGGTGGATCCACTACTATGATTTGTGAAGGGAAACGTCTGAACAGCGAGGTTAGTAACTGGGACGGAACGAAGACTGAGAACCGCAAGGTGAAGTCCACAATGGGATTCTTCAAGAAGAAATAGCATCTATGTGCGGAATGAAATCAAGAAGGTCTCTGCATCTCCTCGGCATGCTCGCACTGATGTGGATGTCAGCCTGCGGCAAGCCGGAGGGCGCTGCCAATCCGGAACCGAAACCTGAGCCGGAGCCGGAGCCACAGCCGGAGACCTACATTACCATTGCGGATCGAAACACAAAAGAGGATGTAAAAAGACTTGATGCAACTTATGTCGCGGGCGAGTTCTGGTGGGTTGTCAGGTCAAATGTGAAATGGACTTTTGAACTGACAGACTGCAAGGACTGGGTGTCTGCGGAGCTGTCACAGAATGTGTTGCTGAAAGTGAGCGTGAATGTCAATACGTCACCGCTTCCCCGGGAAGGCACGATCAGGTTCAAGGATTCCGGGACTGGGGAAACTCTTGCGGAAATACCGATCACTCAGGGCAGCACCGACCGGATCGGGAAGTCGGATTTCCGGGATATGGTTCTTCTCGAATATGACAGGACGGAGGCGGAATACAAAGGCTACCTGCTCTACGACAAGGATGGGCGGGTGCAGTGGCTGTTCGATGCCATCTGTGTGGGCAGCGGCCGCTACAACGGCCAGTCCATCGGAGAGGCCGAGGGCAATGTACATTTGGACAAGGAGATGACGACAAACTACATGAATGAATATTTCGCGGACGGCAAATTCCTTTCCAAGATCGACAAGGTGATTTCGGACATAAAGCCTTCTGTCCCGGGTAAATTCATTCCGAGGAAGATAGTGATGACCATTCCTCTGATTGTGTGCGAAGATTGGGGCGAGCTGGACGGAGTGGCGTTGCATCCCTCCAACGAAAGCGAAGACGGCCGGGCGGACAGGGCGACAATCGCCAAATGGTTCGTGGACGAATGCCTCAAGAAATTCGCCGGAAAGGACTATGAGAATCTGCAGCTTATCGGATTCTACTGGCATGAGGAGAACGGTCGCGTCTGGGAAGAGAACGGGATGAAGATAGCCGATCATATTCATTCCTACGGGCTCGGCTTCTACTGGGTGCCGTGGTACAACGCTTACAACAACACCAAGTGGAAGGACTACGGCTTCGATGCCGCATGGCTTCAGCCGAACTACCTCTTCTACGAGGAGCAATACCCTGACAAGAGCCAACTGTACAATGCCTACGACAAGGCGTCGGCCAACGGGATGTATCTGGAGATGGAGCTTGACAATCTTCGTTCGTTGCAACGGCAGATCGAGTACTGGGATGTCTATGAAGAGAAAGGAGTCCTGGACAGCTGGCCGATCACGTACTACGAGAGCGGCTCGATGTTTCCGTCCAGAGACAATATCCAGGATCCTGACTGGAAAGCGTTCCACGAAAGGGTGGCCGAAGACATCGCCGACAGACAGAAGAAATTTTACAACTACGAATAACTGCAACCAGCAGGAAGCACAGACAATAAAAGGAGCATAGACAATTACGATGAAACGATTGACAGTAATCATTGCTGCGGTGTGTTCATTGGTCGGAAGCATTTCAGCAGCAGAGACTTCCGACAATGTAGCCTATAAGGACAACCACGTCCGCTTCACGCTCGTCTCTCCGGGCAGCGTGAGATTGGAATATTCCCCCGACGGGAGATTCATTGACGGAAAGACCCTTCTTGCCGTGGACAGGGAATATGCCCCCGTAGCTTATACGGTAAAAACCGGAGCGAAGTTCATCGAGGTCAGAACCGACCTCATCACGGTCAGATACCGGAAAGACTCCGGAGCGTTCACCTCTGAGAATCTCAGCATCGCCGCATCCAAGTCCAACCCGTTCCAGTTCTGTTGGAAGCCCGGGATGGTGCAGAAAGAGAACCTCAAAGGCACGCGCCACGGCTATGATGCGGTCAAGGGAAGGACTGTGATGTATGGCAAGGAGGAAGGCAAGACTGTTGAACTGGATGACGGCATCCTTGCCAGAGACGGATGGACACTTATTGATGACTCGAAAGGGCCTGTATTAGTCAAAGACGGTGACTGCCAAGGCCATCCGATAACGGAAGAATGGATTGAAAACCGTCCGGACAACGGCTCACAGGACTGGTATTTTCTCTCCTACGGCCATGACTATCAGTCCGCGCTGAAGGATTTCACGTCGTTTTCCGGGCCGATTCCCCTGCTCCCCCGCTACGCCTACGGCAACTGGCACTCGTGGTACTGGCTCTACTCTGACGGTGAGTTCAGGGAGATGATCGACAACTACAGGAAGTACGGCATTCCGGTTGATGTGCTGTGCATTGACATGGACCGTCACATCAACGGATGGTACGGCTGGGACTGGAATCTGGATCTGTTTCCCGATCCGGCCAAGATGTTCGCGGACTTCCACGCCGACCATCTGAAACTTACGTCCAATATGCACATAGACTTTCTTTACAGCAATGAATCTTCATTCGCTCCGATGAAGAAGGATCTCGGGCCTGAGCTGGCTCCCGGAGATACAATTACGCTCGAACTTTCCAATCGAAAGATAGCAGGTTCGTTTTTCAAAAGGGAAATCGACAAGATGTATGGTCTCGGCTGGGATTTTCTGTGGGATGACAATGGGTCATACGTTTCGCCTCCGGGCTTCCCGTCAATTGATATGAATCTATGGCGAGGTTATCTCTTCTTTGAGGACAGCGCCGCAAGAGGCAAGCGTCCTCTTTTCCTTGGACGTTACGGCGGATTCGGTGGCCACCGATACCCTGTCGGATTCTCCGGAGATACGTTTGCAGCCTGGGAATCGCTTGATTTTCAAACAATTTACAACACGTCCTCTGCCAATGTTTGTTTCCTTTGGACACACGACCTAGGAGGCTTTCAGAACGAGTGGTGGGATCCGGAGAAGCCGTTTGCGCAGACAGCCAAATATGATCCGGAACTCCTTTTGAGATGGTTGCAATTCGGAGCGCTCACCCCAGCGATGAGAAACCAGACAGCAAAGCAGATTTCCATCTGCAAATACCCTTGGGAACAACCGCGTGAATATTTCGAGCCTATCTGTGAGGCTGTAAGGTTTCATTATGCCTTGAATCCGTATATCTATTCGATGAGCCGCAAGGCCTATGAGACCGGTGTTTCTGTCTGTCGTCCGCTCTATTACGAGTGGCCGGAATGCGAGGAGTCATATTCAAGAAAGAATGAGTATATGTTCGGCGACAATATATTTGTTGCGCCAATAACAGCTCCGAGAGAGGGGAAACGACTTTCCAGTCTGAAATTCTGGCTTCCGGAAGGTCAGTGGTATGAGTGGAACAGCGGATCAATGCTGGAAGGAGGCAAGGAATATGAAAGAACTTATGCTCTGAATGAATATCCGATGTTTGTCAAAGCTGGAGCCATCATCCCGATGTATGATGGGACACAGACAAATCTTGACGGCTGCGATGAGGCAATCACCATCGTTATCGCTCCGGGAGAAGGCGACAACAGTTTCAGCCTCTACGAGGACGACGGAGTGGATCCCGACTATGCCCACAACTTCGCCAAAACGGAAATAACATCTTTGCGGCGAGGAAACATTCATAAGATTGTGATCGGCGGTCGGAAAGGCTCTTACAGGAATATGCCGTCGGATAGGAATTTCCGCATAAAACTGCTTTCAGTGGCTTGCCCGAAATCAGTGACTGTCAATGGAGAAGACGTTAAATGGTCATTCGACGGAATGAATATCGCCGTCTTGGTCGATGTGCCTGTGACTCGCTGCGATGCTGAGAAGGTTGTGGAAATTGAATATTCAGAGAACAGTGCCGTGCTCGACGGACTTAAGGGCGCGGCGAAGCGTAGCTACGAGGCGATTTTCGACCTTAAACGGAACAACGAAGATTTAACCTACTTCTTCCCGGATTATATGTCACGGGTCTATACTATCAGGGAAGCGCTCTATTACCATCCGGAGAAGATGGACGAACTTGTGGACAGGTTCTGGAAAGAATACGGTTCCGTGATTGACAGGATTTCCGCCATTCCGCTCAAGCCGGCTTACATCGAACGCTATAAATCATTCTTTGAATAATGAATATGAAAACGATCAGACAAATTCTCATCGCGGTTCTTACACTGCTCGTGGTATGCGGAACCGCCGACGCGAAGAAAATCAAGAAGATCACGGCCAGTGACGTCGTGCTGTTCTACGCCGGTGGAGAGCTGGGCAATTACTATGACCAGAAATACGCCGCGGATTATGTTTCGTACGTGGATAGAGACAGCTCGGAGCATTGGCTTTTTGACGGATTCCTGCTCCTGCAGATATGGGATACTACCAAGGAGAACTCTGCGGAAGTGACATTCACGCCGGGAATGAAAGACAAGCAAGGGAACTGGCTGCCCTCGGCGAATCAGGCGGACTGGAAGAAACTCGTTGATTACTATTTCTCCGAGGGAAACTGCATAGACGCCATCGACAAGGCCGTCGGAGAGGTCGCAAAACGTATAGGGAAACCTGCGGAGAAAAGGCAGATAATCATCTCTATTCCTGATCCGATGCCTTACAGGCAATCCATGACAAAGAAAGGCGGGACTACATATTGGGGAGTAATTGACGGAAAGGTTACGGATTTCTCGGATGAGAACGACAGGGCTGCCGCCTGCAAATGGTTTGTGGACGAGGTTCTCAAAGCCTATAAGTCCAAGAAATATGAGAATGTGGAACTTGCAGGATTCTATTGGATTACGGAAGAATTCAAAGACAAGAGTCCGCTTCTGCCGATGGTGTCCGATTACGTGCATTCCAAGGGCTATCCTATCACCTGGATTCCATATTTCCAGGCTCCGGGCTATACCGAGTGGAGGGATAAAGGCTTCGACCTTGCCTGGTATCAGCCGAACTACTTCTTCTACAATGT
>CAVERO010000024.1:0-23213 GCA_963617915.1 Candidatus Methanomethylophilaceae archaeon
TCCTGGCGTTGACCGTGACGGTGGAGTAGCCGAGGCAGGCGATTTCGACCTTGGCGCCGTCGGCGACATTGAGAGAGAATGTTCCGTCAACCTGGGTGACTGTTCCCGTTGTTGTGCCGGGGATCATCACGCTGGCTCCCGGAATCGGGTTGCCGTTGACATCGACGATTGTTCCCTTGACCGGCTGCTGCTGAGCGGCCGCCGCGGACAGTAAACCGGATTCCCCGACGGCTGCGGCGGCGCTGAATGACAGCGATCCCGCAAGAAGCATCATGAGAAAGGCGTTTACTCTGAAAGTGCGATTCTTTTTCATTTACTAAAAGGATTTGTATTAACTATTATATGTTAATGTCCCCGTTAGGTAATAATCTTGACCGGCGTAGTTTGGCGCATAGAATCAAGTGGGGACAAATGTAATGTTTCCAAGTTAAAAAAGCAAATAAATCTGCCGATTATTGCGTGAATCCGCAACTGGAAAAACGATTAAGATGTTAATTTATCTTTGGATGGGACGATGCTGTGAACGGCGAAACTCCTTGTTCCTTGCTTCAAGTTCCGGAAACTCCGATGAAGGGATGGCGAAAGAGACGAACCGCGACCAAAGATAGTCCACGGCCTGCTCGGAAGGGTGAACCATGTCAGGGGCGTAGAAGCGGTAGTCCCTGAGCTCGTCCAGCACGATCTCGTAGGCGGGGAAATATTCACAGCGCCCGGGGCATCTTGCCAGAACCTCGTCCAAAGCGAGCAGAAGGGTGCTTTTGCTGAGCTGGTTGCCGTGAGCGCCGTCCTTGAGGTGGCGGATGGGGGAGAGGGTGAAGATGAACTCCTTGTCCGGATGCCGTGCGGTCATATTCATGAGCAACGTGACTGTCTCACGGGCTGAAAGCCTGCGGCGGGTGAATTCCTTGGCGTCGATTTTCAGACAGTTCGAGACCACCTCGCCCGAACGGACATATTCATAGATCCACGCCGTGCCGAGGGTGACGATGACTTTCGCGGCGGCTTTCCATCGGCGTGAGGCTTCCTCCAGAGACGTATTGGCGAGGTCGAGAAACTCGGGAGCGGTGCGCCTTGCGAAGGAGGTGTGGTGGCTGAACGAGCAGACGAGACCCGCTCCGGCGCCCATCTGCACGCATTCATCCTTGCTGAAAGGGATGCCGGAGGACAGCCTGGCGACCGAGTTGCAGACAGAGACCGGGTTGTAGATGGTGCCGAACGGGTTGACGCAGACATCGAACCCCAGATCCGACATTTTCCGGCCGATGTTGTCGGCGAAGCAGCTTCCGAGCACGAATATCTTGTCTCTCAGCGAGATGCTGACGGAACTGCGGCCGACTTCCACCGGAGTCTGTAGTTTGAGTCCTTCCATATGGGTGCGAAATTACAAAATAATCAGTAATTTTGCATCAGCTGCCCCGGAGGCGGGCTTTTTCCTTCCGTGGCCAATGAATATGAGAAAGATCTTGATTGTAATGTCGCTGCTGCTGGCGCCGGTTCTCGCCGGCCTCGCCCAACAGAAGGTTGCATTTACCTACGGGGCTGATTTTCAGTATTATTTTGACAACAAGGAATATGACCGCGGCGGCAACCTTTACGAAAGTTCCGGCACAATCCACGCCGCAAGGCTGACCCCCACAATCGGCATGACTGTCGGCGGGAACGGAACCTCCCATAATCTGGCTCTCGGAGTGGATGTGATGAAGAATATGGGTGAGTCACCGACTTCGGGTGACAATGATGACCTGCAGAACAAGGAACTCATAAGGGAGATGATTTTCTGGTACAATCTTGAGAGAGGGCGTGAGGGAAGACAACTCTCGATGTATGCCGGAATATTCCCGCGCCGCTTCTCTGTCTTCGGCGGACAGTACCCTTATTGGGAATATTCCGCCTTTGAGAACATTCCGACGCTCTTCATCTCCGAATCCAACAGGTTCTACGACAACAACATCGAAGGTGTACTGCTGAAGTACAGAACCCGCCGCGGCTACTGCGAGGCCGGGCTGGACTGGATGGGCATGATCGGACATCAGCGAAGGGAACGTTTCCAGATCTTCACTTACGGTGACTTCGGCCTCTGGGGAGACTTCCTCCACGCCGGCTGGACAGGCACGATGTACCATTTCGCCAACACCCTTGAGTACAGGGGGGTGGTGGACAATGTCCTTGTGTCTCCTTTTGTGCTGTTGACCTCCGGCCGGAAGGACTTCCGTTGGAGCGCCAAGCTCGCATATATTCAAGGAATCCACCAGGACCGGGTGCGGGAAACGGGACTGGACCTGTCCTGTGGAGGCCAGCTGACCCTCGACTTCGCCTATCGGAGTTTCGGAGTCTTGAATGACACCTATTACGGTACCGGCCAGATGCCTTATTTCGATTGGGTTGACGCCGGCGGCAAAGTCTATGGGTCAGACCTTTATCCCGGCAGCCGTTTCTACCGGATCCGGACGGACGGCAAGAGCTGGAAACATTCCGGATGCTACAACAGGTCGGAGGTCTATTGGCAGCCACGGATAGCGGATTTCGTCAGCCTCAGGCTTTCGGCGGTATTCCATTTCACCGGTGACGGGTTCCAGGGAAGCCAGCAGAAGCTGGGCGTCGTGTTTGACCTTGAAAAGGCAATGAAAGGGAAGGATTCACGGAGGTCGGGAAGTTCTGACGGAACCCGAAAGAGAAGAAATTTTGAGATATTCCTATAATATTATGCGAAGAATATATTCGTCAATCATCGTTGCGACCGCCGGCCTTATGCTTGCGGCGTGTTCATCCGGGCCCAAGGACGGGGATTATGTGATCCATCTTCTGACCACCAATGACGTGCACGGAACCTACTTTGATTCCACTTACGTCGGCGCGGGAGTGAAGAAGTCGCTCTATGCCGTCAAGACCGTCGTGGACAGCGTCCGCTCCGGGGCCGGGGCGGGAAACGTGCTTCTGATCGATGCGGGAGACTTCCTTCAGGGGGACAATGCGGCGTACTACTTTAATTATGTCGATACCATTTCGCCCCACGTCTATCCCCGACTGGCGGCATATATGGGCTACGACGCCGTCACCGTCGGCAACCACGACATCGAGACCGGCCACAGGGTCTATGACCGTGTGGCCCGCGAACTGGAGGCCCTCGGGATTCCGTTCCTCGGAGGGAATGCCATACGCAACGATGACGGCAAACCGTATTTCCCACTGTACAAGGTTTTCAGGAGGGGAGGCCTGAAGGTGGCCGTGCTGGGGTTCACCAACGCGAACATGAAGAACTGGCTGTCGGAGAAGCTCTGGAGCGGGATGACGTTCGAGAGCCTTGTGCCTCTGGTCCAGGAGGATGTTGATATGGTCAGGGCGAAGGAGAGTCCGGATGTCGTGATAGTGTCCGTGCATTCTGGAACCGGACATGGGGACGGCTCGATGTTGGAAAGCCAGGGACTTGACCTGTACAAGAGCCTGTGCGGAGTGGATTTCGTTGTCTGCTCCCATGACCACAGGCCGCTTGTGGCCTGCCGCGACAGCATCGGGCTCATCAACTCCGGAAGCCACTGCCGCTATGTGGGGCACGGAACGGTGCGCCTGACAGTTGACGGCGGCAAGGTTGTGAGGCGGGAGCATTCCACGGAACTGATTCCTGTGGATCCCCACAGGATCGACGCCGGGATGGAGGCCAAGTTCCACGAGGACTATCAGGCCGTGCAGGTCTTCACCACCAGGGAGGTCGGCGAACTGAAGGCGGACATCCGCACCCGCGACGCCTACAAGGGAATGTGCGACTATGTGAACCTTGTCCACACGCTTTGTCTCGGCTGCGCCCCGGCCCAGGTCTCGATCGCCGCTCCGCTGACCTACGACGGAACCGTCAAGGCCGGAACGCTCATCTACAAGGATCTGTTCACAATCTACCCTTACGAGAACCAGCTCTATGTCATCAGGATGACAGGGCGGGAACTCAAGGATTATCTTGAGGCTTCCTACAACCGCTGGATTGTCACGGCATCCAAATCGACCGACCACGTTTTGAACATCGTCCGGAAGGATGACCCGCGGACCGGTCAGGAGGGATGGTCGTTCGTCGAAAGGGCGTACAACTTCGACTCCGCCGCGGGAATCGACTACACTGTGGATGTGACAAAGCCTTTCGGCTCAAGGGTCGTGGTCTCATCAATGGCGGACGGCGCTCCTTTCAGTCTTGCGGAGACCTATAACGTCGCGATGACCTCCTACCGCGCCAGCGGAGGCGGGGGACTCCTCGCCGAGGCAGGAATCGACACGGACAGAATCGCCGAAAGGACAGTGGAATACTACCCCGAAATCCGCGAGATTCTTTATGAATATCTCAAAAAGAATCAGGTGATAGACCCAGCCGTCATAGGCGATCCGGCCAGGATCGGCCATTGGTCATTCGTTCCCGAGAACATCGCCGGCCCTGCCATCGAACGGGATTTGAGCTTGATATTCAAAAAACAACACTAAAATATTCAAATGATGATCAAACGAATTTTAACCGCCTTTGCGGCGCTTGTCGCCGCCGTCTCTGTTTCCGCCGCTGAACATGACGGAAAATGGATAGGCTGTAACTATGATGGAGATGTGCTCAAAGGCAACACCGTGCTTCCCGCACGTTACCTCCGCAAGGAAGTGAATCTGGACGGAAAGGTGAAGGAGGCGACGCTTCGCATAAGCGGCCTTGGGGTCTATGACACTTGGATCAACGGGGAATACATCACCCGCGACCAGGAACTTTCCCCGACCGTCTCCGAGTACAGGAAACGTGTCTATTTCAATGAGTTCGATGTTAAGTCCGCATTGAAGAAAGGACTGAACGCCCTTGCCGTGAGCCTTGGATGCGGACGTTACACCACTATGAGGGAGCCGGGGATGAAGGGTTTTGGAGTGCCTCGGCTTTGGTACCGGCTTGACATTGTCTATGCTGACGGCCGCACGGCCACCGTTGTCAGCGACGAAAGCTGGAAGATCACCTGCGAGGGACCGATCCGCGCCAACAACGAGTTCGACGGCGAGACCTACGACGCCCGCAAGGAACTGACCGGATGGACCAAGGCCGGATATGACGATTCGTCCTGGGCAAACGCTTCATTGATGGACGCCCCCGGCGGAAAGCTGGTTCTCCAGCCGAACCCCAACATCGCTGTCCAGGACATCGTGAAGCCGGTCTCCATCACCAAGACCGACCACGGCTACATTCTGGACATGGGGCAGAACATGGTGGGACGTCTCCAGGTCAAGGCCAAGGGACTCCAGAGAGGGGACACCCTTACGATGAAGTTCGCCGAGCTGCTCAACGGCGATGGTACTCTCTACCTCGCCAACCTTCGCACAGCCAAGGTTCTGGACACCTACATTGCCAAAGACAGCAAGCCGGTTGTCTGGCATCCTGAATATGTTTACCACGGTTTCCGTTTTGTTGAGATCAGGGGGTTGAAGAAAGAACCGAAACTCGGCGACTTCGAGGGGCAGGTGATGTACGACAAGATGGCCATCACCGGACATTTCGAGACCTCGAACGCCGTCATCAACCAGGTTTACCATAACGCATTCTGGGGAATCCGCGGAAACTACCGCGGCATGCCTACGGACTGCCCTCAAAGGGATGAGAGACTGGGCTGGCTCGGCGACCGCACGATGGGCTGCTACGGCGAGTCCTACATATTCGACAACCACGCTCTCTACTCCAAATGGCTGACAGACATCCACGACGGACAGAACGAGGCCGGAAGCATCTCTGACGTGTGTCCTACCTATTGGACTCTTTACAATGACAATTTCACCTGGCCGGGAGCGTTCTTCACGGGAGCCGACATGGTCTATCGCCGTTTCGGCGACGACCGGTCAATCAAGGAGCATTACGGCGCAATGAAGAAATGGCTTGAGCACATGAGGTCGGCATACCTCAAGGACGGCATCATGGCAAAGGACATCTACGGGGACTGGTGCATGCCGCCGGAGTCGTTGGAACTGATTCATTCACAAGACCCTGCAAGAAAGACGGCCGCTCCTCTGATCGCCACTCCTTTCTATTATTTCCTGCTGAACAAGATGATTGAGTTCGCTCCGATAGCGGGACATCCTGAGGATGCGAAGGTGTTCAATGAATATGCGGTCGCTGCCCGCGAGGCGTTCAACGCCAAGTACTTCGATGCGAAGGAAGGATTCTACGGCAACAACACCGTGACAGCCAACCTGCTTCCGCTCTTTTTCGGCATGGTTCCATCCGGCCGCGAGGGCGATGTGTTCGAGCACATCGTGCGCAAGACCGAAGTGGACTGTGGCGGCCACGTTAGCTGCGGAGTGGTGGGAATGATGGTTCTGATGCGCACTCTCACCGAGTTCGGACGGCCTGACCTGGCTCTTAAGATCGCCACGAACGAGACTTACCCGAGCTGGGGCTATATGGCGAAGAACGGAGCGACGACGATCTGGGAACTCTGGAACGGCAACACGGCCGACCCGGCGATGAACTCAGGCAACCATGTGATGCTTCTTGGCGACTTGGTGACTTGGTACTATGAATATCTTGGCGGCATCCGTCCGGCCGAGCCGGGCTACAAGTCAATCGAACTCAAGCCTTACCCTGTCGAAGGACTTGACTGGGTGAACTGTTCCTACGATTCTCCTTACGGCAGGATCGTCAGCAACTGGAAACGCACCGGAGACAAGTTCGAATGGACCGTGGAGATTCCTGCCGGCACCACCGCCACGGCTCTTGTGCCAGGTCCCGACAGCTCCCGCGAGACCAAGACTCTCACTCCTGGCAAGCACCGCTTCGTGACTGAATTGTAACATTGAAAACAGGTATCCCCCTTCTGAATTTTGCGCGTTGCCAAAATTCAGAAGGGGGAATATCTGTTTCTTGAAGGTTTCCTGGTTGTTATCAGTGGCAATCTGGTTGGGCGCATCGCCGGATCAGTGGCCGGACGGGTCTTTCCAACGGAATGATATGTAGCTCTGAGGAGGCTTGCGTTTGTTTTTCGGCGGAAGCCGCATGAAATCCCCGTATGAGTCACGCAGAATCTTGTCATAACTTTTCCAGGCATAGAACTCACAGCCTTCGAATTCCAGTCTGACATATTCGTTGATTTCATCCTCGTCATAAAATTCGTTGGCTTCATCGGGGCAGGTTAGCTGTGACCAGTGATGGCTGTCCGTCCGGGAAACCACCGAGATGAGAGTGTTCATATCCTTGACTATTTCGGTGGGGTCGCGCTTGATGAGACGGGGGTGCATCCTTTTCAACATCCAGATTTTCAGCCTCGCCTTTACGGAGAATCCTGAGGACGAGATTGTGTGTACCCTGCGTATCCCGACATTGAACTTCACCAGCAGATGCATGGAGTCGTGGATCCTTTCGAAGGTCTCCTTGTCGTCGGGAACCCTGTCAATAGGGAATATGTCGATCCAGACACCGACATCACGCTTGACCCAAGGGATGTAACTGGAGGATATGGTCATTTCAGTGTCGCAGACCCTTCCGAAAGCGATGTAGCAATCCGGGGTGTTGCGGCTGTCGATGAATGAATATCTGTCTGACTTGTAAGTGGTTCTGAACCTTTCATAATCATCCCTCGGCATCATGATGTCAACATCGTCATCCCAAGGGATGAAGCCTTTGTGCCGGACTGCGCCAAGCAAGGTGCCGTAGCCCAAAGAATATCTTATCCCGTTCCTTTCACAGAATCCGGCCACGTCCTTCAGTATCTCAAGGCTGAACTGTTGGATCTCGCGGAGAGTGAGTTGTCTCATGGTCGTTTAGCTTAGTTTATAGACATTCTTCCCGTTGATGTAGTCTTCCTGAACCTGCGTCATCTTCAGGATTTCGTCTTTCGACAGAAGGTAGAGGCTTTGCTCCGGATTGAGGATGTGGGAGATGAATTCCCGGATTTCGTACCTGAGCCCCTCGCCCATGAACGGGTAGAAACACTTCCTGTTCTGGTTCTGGTCCTCGAACCTCAGCTCGAAATAGTCGGTCTTCCACCACGGGGCCGGGACATAGATGTAGCCCTTGGTGCCTGAAATGACCATGTTCCCTTCGGTCTTGGCTCCAAGTCCGACCTGAAACGAGGCCGTGGCGTTGTCGTAACGGAACACCGCCTTGGTGTACATGTCGACATCGTTCTTCATTATCGAATAGAAGTTGATGTTCCTTACATCACGCCCGAGCAGTTTGATGATCGGCAGGAGAGGGAAGCAGGCGTTCTCGTTCATACTGCCTCCGAACCTTGCATGGTCAAGTTTGGAAGACCTTTCGTTGGTGAGTGTGGTGACTGAGGCGTTGATGTCCACGATCTTTCCGACCACGCCGGATTTCAGCATTGTGACAAGGTGGCGGAATGCAGGGCAATAGGCCGTCTTGTGCGCCACCATAATGGTCTTCCCGTTGGCCTCGGCGATGGAGAACAGTTCCTCTGCCTCCGAAAGATGCAGGACGAAAGGTGTCTCGCACAGTACGTGTTTTCCGGCCAGAAGAGCAGCCCTGGCATATTCAAAATGAGTGTAGTGCGGTGACGCGACATAGACCGCGTCGCAGTTGGTCAGCAGCTCGTCAAAAGACCGGGCGGCCAGCGGTATGCAATTGGCCGAGCTGAATGCGGCGCACTCATCCAAATCAGGATTGTAAACGGCGCTTATCGTGTTGCCGCTGACGAATTTCGCCTCAGGAACGAACCTTCCCGCTATGCTTCCCGTGCCGATGATCCCTATCTTGACCGGAATCTGCTCCTCCCGGAGCATGGTGCTTGAGATGCCCTGTGTCCGGGGCAGATAGACCACCTCGCAGTATTCCTTCAGGTAATCAAAGTAACCTTCCCAGTCAGAGCCTATAGCGAAGACATCCACGTTGTATTTCTGTATGTCGTCAATCTTCTGCCCTTTGTACTCCTCGATGATCACCTCGTCGGCATAGCCTGTCTCCTTCACGGCCTGGACGCGTTTCATCACGCTGTCCCTTGTGTTCATCTTCCCGCGCTCAAGGTCGAAGTTGTCCGTGGTCACCCCGACAATCAGCCAGTCTCCAAGTTCCTTTGCGCGTCGAAGCAGATTTATGTGCCCCTGGTGCAGGACATCGAACGTCCCGTATGTAATAACCTTTTTCATCAAACGATTTCGGATTCAATCAAATGGATGCGTTCGGCCAGAGTGCGGAGCTCCCCGTCGGTCTGGAGTCCCATGTGGGAGATTCTGTAGAATCCCGGAAGCGAGCCCGGCATGATGTAAGTCCCGTAACGCTCGATAAGACCTCTGAATATCCGGCGTTCCGCGGTGTCCCGGGTCTGGATCGCGGTGATGGCGTATGAAGGGTTCTCCGTCGGCGTCGTCCAGCCGTATTTCCGGCATTCCTCACGGAAAACCTCTGCTCTGTGACGAACCAGAGAGATGTTGTAGGCTTCTCCACCTTGTCCCTTAAGCTGCCTGAGCCTTGCGTTGAGCTGGAGGAAGATGAGTGTCGCGGGACTGAACGGAGTCTGACCTCTTTTGAGATTGTTCAGGTTGTCCACGAAGTCCCAATAGTAACCCCGGTGGGCATATTCATAGCCTTCCAGCCTTTTGCTGAGGAACAGGATGGACAGTCCCGGAGGTATGTTGAGGCCTTTCTGTGTGCTTGTGACGCAGATGTCGATTCCGAGCGCGTCCATGTCCAGAGGTTCGGCGAGGAAGGTGCTGATCGCATCGACGACCAGGGAGACATTGTGCCTGCGGCATATTTCCGAAATGCGCCCAAGGTTGAAAAGCTGCCCCGTCGAGGTCTCGTGGTGCTGGCAGAGGAAGACGTCGGGGCGTTCGGCCTCCACGGTGCGTTCCAGACTGTCATAGTCTATGTCCTTGGCGAACGGGACCTTGAAGTCAATGACCGGAACGCCGTAATACTCGCATAGTGACACCCAGCGTCTGCCGAACGAGCCGCCGTTGACAGCGACCGCCTTTTTCTTTGTGCTTACGTAGTTCTCAACCACAGCGCTCATGGCTCCGGTGCCGGACCCCGTGTATATGATGGTCTTTCCTCCTTGACAATGAATGAGGTCTAGCAGGATTCTCTCTGATTCGAGATTGATTTTCGAGAACTCGTCGGTCCTCATGTAAGGGATCGGCTGTGATCCGATCGCCGCTATTTCTTTGTCCAGGTCGCCTGGAAAAACATAAGAATGCATACTTGGTTTGCTACAGATTTCGCAAATTTAACAAAAATCAGTTATATTTGTGAACATCCCGCAATATTTTGGACGTATAATGCAAAAATTGTCACACAGAGAGATTCAACTCTATCTTCTGGACATTCTGAAAGAGGTTGACGCGTTCTGCTTAAGGGAGGGGATAAGGTATTCCATGGCATACGGCACCCTTCTCGGAGCGGTCAGGCACAAAGGCTTCATTCCTTGGGACGACGACATCGACCTTCTTATGCCAAGACCGGACTATGAACGGTTTGTCGCCGCATTCGGTAAGGAGCCCGGCTCGCGTTACCGCTGCCTATGTCACAAGGAAGGTGAGAAAGGTGACCGGTTCGTCCACTTCTTCGCCAAGGTGGAGGACACCCGCACGAAAAGTCTTCAGGGTAGGGGATTCGACTATGATTTCGGTCTGAACATCGATATATTCCCGGTGGACGGCAAGCCGGAGGAACCTGAACTTCAGAGAAAAAGAGAGCGTCAGTTGACGCATTGGGCGCACCGGCTCAACATCTGCGGCACAAGGTTCGACCTGCTGAATTTCCACCAGCCGCTGTTCTCGAAACTGGAGGCTCATGCCAGAGGGGCGGAATATTGGTGGAAAAAGATTGACGCCGAGGTGCGGAAGTATCCCTATGAGACATCGCGTCTCGCCGGTGCAGTCTCAGTCACCTACAACGGCACCAGGGAAATATTCGAAAGGAATATGCTTGAGGAATATGTCAGTCTGGAGTTCGAGGGCTGCCGCTTCAAGGCCTTCCGCCGCTGGGACGATTGGCTGACCCGGATGTTTGGGGACTACATGACCCTGCCGCCGGAGAAGGACCGCAAGACACATGACCTGACGGTTTATCTACTTGACGATTGATTCCATGGATGCAGTCATAACCTATGTCAACGGTCTGGATCCCGTTTGGCGTGATGAATATTCAAGGGCATTGAACATCCCCGCTCTTGACAAGCGGTTCCGGGACTGGGGGACTCTGAAGTACCTTCTCCGTGGCATCGAGACCCACATGCCGTTCATCCGTAACGTCCATCTGGTCGTGTCCGGGAAGTCTCAGGTCCCACTGTGGGCCTCGGACAGGCTCAATGTCGTGACCCACAGGGAAATCATCCCGGAGGAGTTCCTTCCGACATTCAACAGCACCACAATCGAGATGTTCCTGCACCGGATTCCCGGGCTTGACGAGCGTTTCATCTATTTCAATGACGACATGTTTCCGGTTGCTCCCTGCAAAGAGGAGGACTTTTTCCGCGGCGGGAGGATCGTGATCGGATTCTCGCTTCATCTTTTCGCCTGTGGAATGTACAAGCGCCAGTGCCGGAACTCCGACCGTATGGCCAGGAAGTGCCTGGACCTCGGGAACAGCCCGTTCTTCATCCGTCCGCAGCACATCTGCTCGCCGATGCTCAGGAGTGCGGGCGAGGAGATCATGGCCAAGATGTCGGACGAGATTTCCGCGACCCTCTCACGCACCAGAGAGATGTCCAATCTGAACCAATACCTGTTTCTTGACTATCTCTTCCATAAGGGGATGGCGGTGCGGGAACGTTTGTCCGGAAAGTTCTTCTCGATTGCCACGTCATCCGCTAGCAAGATTGGGGAATATCTTGTTTCTCCCTCGCGTAAACTTGTCTGTATCAATGACGTGCACCTAAAGGAGGAAGCTTATCTTTCGGAAAGGGGCATTCTTCTCGAAGCATTCGAGCGCGCTCTCCCCGCGAAGTCAGTTTTCGAGAAATAGACTTTGGCCGGCGTGCGGTCTATTTTCCGGCGATTCCCTTGAACAGGGAGTCCCACCTTTCCATTATCTTTTCCAGCGTGAAGTTCGCCGAGCGCCTTTTGGACTCCGCCCCGAAGCGGTCCCTGAGCTCCTTGCTGTTGATGAGGCTGCATATTCCCTGTGCCAGGGTCGCCGTGTCCCCGACTTTCGCAAGGAAGCCGTTCGCCCCGATCGTGACAATCTCTGAAGGCCCTTTCGGGCAGTCGTAGCTGACAATCGGAAGTCCGGTCGTGAGCGCCTCCAGAAGAATCATTGGGAATCCCTCGAACCTTGACGACATGACAAGACAGGAACTTCCCAGCATCTCTTTCCGGATGTCATCCGTTCTGCCTTCCAGGATCACCTTGCCCGTCAGCCCTTCTGAATCAATCCGGGTCTGGAGCGCCTCTTTCTGGCTTCCGTCCCCGTAGATGCCGAGCGTCCAGTCAGGATGTCGGCTGTCCACCGTCTTCCAAGCTGTTATGAGGTCGTTGAAATTCTTCTGGCTCTCCAGTCTGCCGACTGCAAGGCATCGCCTTCGCGTGAGCGGGGACACTTCGTCCGAGACAAATGACAGAGGGTTGTAGATCTGTTCCACATCAGGACGGACTTTTCTCCAGTCCTCCTTGTCGGCCTTTGTCAGTACCACGAATCTGTCAAGCCTCCGTACCGCGTTCTCCAGCCTCCTCGTCCTGCATGAGGCGTACAACCTCCCGAAAAAGTTCGTGCCGTATTTCATCAGGAACTTCTCGTGGGAGAAATGGAACTCACCAAGCTTCACGCTTCCGTCGGTGCATCTTGTCAAGGCATAAAGCCCGTTGTCGCAGACCGTCACCGTGATGTCCGGGCGAATTCTTCCAAGCAGAGAGTCCAACTTTCTCCTGTACTTTGGCAGAAGCAGCCTGTCGTTGGCGTCAAGGTCGTGAAGGACAATTCTTTCGCTTAAAGGGAAGAACACTGCCCGACCTTTCTGCCGCGCGGTGACGATGTGGACCTCGTAGCCCAGGACATCGGCCAGATAGTTGGCCTTTGTCGTGAGCACCCTTTCAATGCCTCCGGAAAGATTCAGCGCGTGTATGCAGTAAGCCAGTCGCATCGTTATCAGAAGCTGTTTAGGAATAATTCCTCTCTTTTCTTACATGGCCTTTCCGGCCATTTTCATCTTCGTCATCGGTCACGTAGCTACTGCTACGCTCCCTCTTCCGAAGCCGAAACTGTCTCGGAAAATCCGCATAATAAAATTCGGGAATCATTCCAAAACAGCTTCTCGGTTTCCGGCGGCAATTTACGAAGATTATGGTGAAATACAAAACGTTCAGACCTTTTCATGTTTACGTTCACGCATCCTCCCGCCGGCCAACCTTCGAGACTCCGATGTAGAGTAAAAGCAAGTTCGAAATTTGAGTGGATACCGCGGCAGAACGCCGCTTAGTGTTGTCGTGAACCGGTGTCCGGCCGGTAGGCCTTCAGGCGGGATTGAAGCGTGAAAAGAATCAAGTCGGACATTCCCTGCCGGACAAAACCCTGATGCAAAGATAGTTCTGTGGCATAAACGGCGGTCTGTACAAAAAGATAAATGATGAAAAAGTTTCTGTTTTTTATCGAATTGTGGCGAAATCGCAAAATAGATTGTAAATTTGGGCCGTCACAAAAATAGTTTATTGAGAATAAGAAAATATTTATGGGTCTTTTGAAGAGAATGAGGATGCTGTTCCGCTGCACGCGGCATGATTTCGTCCCGATCCTTGCACAGCAGACGGATTTTCTGTGCAAGACATCGTCACTTTTGGTGGAGATGTTCGGGACTGATGACGTCGAACGCAGGGCGGCAATCGAGAGGGAGATAAAGTCCTGTGAGGCTCAGGGTGACGCTCTCCTCACGGAATTCCACGAAATGTTGTCCGGCCGCATCCTCGTGCAGGTCAACAAATTGGACTTGCAGTCTGTGGCTATGGCGATGGACGACTGCCTTGATGTGATCAAGGACACTTCCAAGGCTGTCCTTATCTACCGTCCCGCCAAGTTGGACGACCAGCTGAAGGAACTTGCCCGGATGGCCAAATCCCAGTCTGAAGTTCTTCACGACGCCATTCCGCTTCTCGTCGACCTCAAGAAGAACCTCCCGGACATCTCGATGGCCTGTGAGCGCGTGACAGAGTTGGAACATGCCGCGGACGACGCCTACGAGGAGTATATGGGGTACATATTCAGCAATGAGGAGAACACCAGGGAACTGGTCAAGTATAAGAATCTGGCCGAGATGCTTGAGAACGCCACGGATGCGCACAAGCGCATTTCCGACAATATCCGTAAGCTTCTGCTCAATTATTTGGCGGATTGAGGCGACTGTGCGACGATGCCTTGTCGCCTCTGTCGTGTTTTTGAATGTCTTGATATTCAAGGATATCCGTAGTTGTATTCCTTCGATGCCGATGGGGTCTGGCCTCATCTGACATTTCGGCAGAGCGGCAATCCGGGCTTAATAATTGTAAATGTCTTTGATTATCATTAAATTTGTAGGATTATCAGAGACATTTGATTTTTTATGGCTATAGCTAGTATTCTAAAAAAAGTGTTCGGCTCGAAGGCCGACAGGGATCTCAAGCAGATTCGACCTATCCTGAACAAGGTTTTGGAGGCTTACGGCCCTATTGACGGACTCTCCAACGATGAGTTGAGAGCCAAGACCGAGGAGTTGAAGGCAAGGCTGCGCGAGTGCGAGGCTCCATTTGAGAAGAGGATTGCCGAGATCAAGGCCAAGCTCGGCGAGGATATTCCTGTACATGAGAAGGAGACTCTCGCGACCGAGTCCGACAAGCTTGTGAAGGATGAGGACGCCGAGATCGAGAAGGTTCTGGAAGAGATTCTTCCGGAGGCTTTCGCAATCATGAAATCCACGGCGCGCAGGTTCAAGGAGAACGGCACCATCGAGGTGACAGCCAATGACTTCGACCGCGCTCTCAGCATAAACCACGATTTCGTCCACATCGAGGGCGACAAGGCTGTCTATCAGAACCACTGGATCGCCGGCGGCAACGAGGTGACATGGGACATGGTCCACTACGATGTCCAGCTGATCGGCGGTATCGTGCTGCATCAGGGCAAGATCGCCGAGATGGCGACCGGTGAGGGCAAGACCCTCGTGGCGACTCTTCCTGTGTTCCTGAACGCTTTGGCCGGTAAGGGAGTGCACGTCGTGACTGTCAATGACTACCTCTCCAAGCGTGACTCCGAGTGGATGGGCCCGCTGTATATGTTCCACGGTCTTTCAGTGGACTGCATTGACAAGCACGAACCCAACAGCGACGCGCGCAAGAGAGCCTACAACTGCGACATCACTTTCGGAACCAACAACGAGTTCGGCTTCGACTACCTTCGTGACAACATGGCAGTGAACATGACAGACCTCGTCCAGAGGAAGCATCACTATGCCATTGTCGATGAGGTTGACTCCGTGCTCATCGATGACGCGCGGACCCCGTTGATCATCTCCGGTCCTGTGGCCAAGGCTCAGGATGACGAGCAGTATATGGAGTTCAGACCTTACGTCGAGAGCCTCTACCAGAAACAGCGCGCTCTTGTGACCCAGGTTCTGAACGACGCCAAGAAGGCGATTGCCGCCGGCAAGGAGGACGAGGGCGGAATGCTCCTGCTCCGCGCCTACAAGGGTCTTCCAAAGTACCAGCCACTCATCAAGTTCCTCAGCGAGCAAGGCATGAAGCAGCTGATGCAGAAAGCGGAGAACTACTACATGCAGGACAACGAGCGCGAGATGCACATCGTCACCGACGAGCTGTATTTCGTGATCAGCGAGCAGCAGCACTCCGTTGACATGACCGACAAGGGGCACGACCTGCTTGCGAACGCCGTTTCCAATCCTGATTTCTTCGTGCTTCCTGACGTTGGAAGCCAGATCGCCGAGATCCAGAAGAACGCCGGACTCTCCGCCGAGGAGAAGCAGGAGAAGAAGGACGCCATCATGGAGGACTACTCATTGAAGAGCGAGCGTGTCCACACGGTGATCCAGCTCCTCAAGGCCTACGCCATGTTCCAGAAGGATGTCGATTACATCGTCATTGACAACAAGGTCAAGATCGTGGACGAGCAGACCGGCCGTATCATGGAAGGCCGCCGCTGGAGCGACGGACTGCATCAGGCTGTCGAGGCCAAGGAGAACGTCAAGGTCGAGGCTGCCACGCAGACATTCGCCACAGTCACCCTTCAGAACTATTTCAGGATGTACCACAAACTCGCCGGTATGACCGGTACTGCCGAGACGGAGGCGGGAGAGTTCTGGTCCATCTACAAATTGGATGTTGTAGTCATCCCGACCAACCGTCCGGTCATCAGGGACGACCAGAATGACCTTATCTACAAGACAAAGAAGGCGAAGTACACCGCTGTCATCAATAAGGTCGAGGAACTTATCAAGGAAGGCCGTCCGGTTCTGGTCGGCACGACCGATGTGGAGACTTCCGAGCTCCTGAGCCGTATGCTCCGCATGAGGGGCATCAAGCACAACGTCCTCAATGCCAAGGAACACGCCAGAGAGGCGGAGATTGTCGCCCAGGCCGGTCTGTCCAGCACCGTGACCATCGCCACGAACATGGCGGGGCGAGGCACCGACATCAAGCTTTCCCCGGAGGTGAAGAAGGCCGGAGGTCTGGCGATCATCGGTACGGAAAGGCATGACAGCCGCCGTGTGGACCGCCAGCTGAGGGGGCGTGCCGGACGTCAGGGAGACCCGGGGTCATCGGCGTTTTATGTTTCCCTTGAGGACAAGCTGATGCGTCTTTTCGGCTCCGAGAGAATCGCCGGTGTGGTTGACAAGCTCGGAATGGCCGATGACGAGGCTCTCGTGAGCGGAATGCTCTCCAAATCAATAGAGAACGCCCAGAGGAAAGTCGAGGAGAACAACTTCGGAATCCGCAAGAGACTCCTTGAGTATGACGACGTGATGAACTATCAGCGCGAGGCCGTCTATGCCAGAAGGCGCAACGCCCTTTCCGGAGAGAGAATCGAGATTGATGTCAGGAACATGATGATCGACTCCGCCTCCATCATCGCCGGCCGCGCCGAGGGAATGCCTTATCAGGATTTCGAGGGATATGTGATGGCCCAGCTGTCGATTGACCTCGGCTTTGATGAGAAGTTTTATTCCGATGCCAAGGGAGACCAGCTTGCCGACGCTCTCTGCCGGCAGATGCAGGCGGTTTATGGGCGCAGGATGAACACCCTTGCCGAGAAGGTGTATCCGTTCATCAAAATGATCTTCGAGAAGCAGGGCAATATGTACAAGAACATTGCGATTCCTATCTCTGACGGTCGCAAGATGCTGACACTCAGTGTTGATCTTGAGAAGGCCTACAACACCGAGGGCAAGGAGATCGCCAAGGCCCTCAGCCGTTCTATCATCCTCTACCAGATTGACGAGCATTGGAAGCAGCACCTGCGCGACATGGATGACCTCCGTCAGAGCGTGCAGAACGCCGCCTACGAGCAGAAGGATCCTCTCGTTGTTTACAAGCTGGAGAGCTACAATCTCTTCGCCACAATGCTTGAGGAACTCAACAAGGATGTCCTCTCGTTCCTCCTCAGGGCTTTTGTGCCTCTGCGCGAGGACAGCGAGGCCCGTCCGGCGCAGGCTCCGAGAAGTCAGGATATGAGCAACATGAGAGCCAGGCGCGAGGATCTCACCACCAATGGCGAGCAGAAGGCAAGAACTCCTGTCCGCGTGGACAAGAGGGTGGGACGCAATGACCCGTGCCCTTGCGGTTCGGGCAAGAAGTACAAGAACTGCCATGGGGCGGGTCTGGTTTAATGAATATGACAACTGAATATAATAATAAAGGAATATGAGCGCGAGTTATGGTTCCAACGATTCTGCGGGCGTGAACGACATCAGCAGAATCTCAGCAGGTTCGGTAATCAAGGGAGAGATCACTTCTCCGAATGACATAAGGATTGACGGCACATTTGAAGGCCGTGTCTTCTCCCAGGCCAAGGTGGTTGTCGGCGAGAAGGCGGTCATTAAGGGTGACATCATCTGCAACAACGCCGATTTCTGGGGTAGAATCAACGGCAATTTCTTCGTGAAGGACACCCTTTCCCTGAAGGACACCTGCATTGTCGAAGGCGACCTGCACATCAGAAGGCTTCAGGTCGAGTTGGACGCCAAGTTCAACGGCAACTGCAAGATGATCACCGAAGAGGAGTTCAACCAGCTCACTTCCGGAAGCCATCCTGGAATGTACGATGTCCCGGCTCCGGCTCCGAAAGAGGAGGATGACTTCACCGTCGGTTCCGGCAAATCCCCGTTTGCCATCCAGTCCAACAACGACTTCCCGGAGGCCTAGAGGCCTCTTGGGTCTGCATAGGTCTCCCGGTCACTGAACTTGTCGAAGTGACCGGGATTCGGTTCTCTATTGGACGCGTCTTTTCGTTTGTCCGGCGGAAGCCTCTTTCTCCGGACAAATTACCTTAATCTCCTTTTTGTCCGGTAATGTTGCTGTTTACCGGATTAACCTACGAATATGTAAAGTTAAAAGACTCAGAAGCTGTTTTGAAATGGTTCCCGTTTTTTATCATGCGGAATTTTCGAGACAGTTTCGGCTTCGGAAGAGGGAGCGTAGCAGTGGCTACGTGACTGATGACGAAGATGAAAATGGCCGGAAAGGCCGTGTAATAAAAGAGAGGAATTAATTCAAAACAGCTTCTCAATGCCCTTAGCACGTGCTTTTGTAAACAGAAAAAGGCCAAGGAGATTTCCTTGGCCTTTGATTTTGAGCGGAATGCGAGGCTCGAACTCGTGACCTTCGGCTTGGGAAGCCAACGCTCTACCAACTGAGCTAATTCCGCAAAAAATGCGAGGCTGATGATCTGTTAGCCCCGCATCTTTGTGATCCCCACAGGATTCAAACCTGTAACCTTTTGATCCGTAGTCAAATGCTCTATTCAGTTGAGCTAGGGGACCAGTCTGTCGGAGATTCTGCTCCGAACATATTTCCGCAAGGGGGCTATGCTTGTTCTTCCTTGACGAAAGCAAGTCTCTTTTCCTTGATTCTTGCCTTCTTGCCGGAGAGTTTGCGCAGATAGAAGATTCTTGCCCTGCGAACCTTGCCGACCTTGTTCAGTTCAATGCTGTCAATGAATGGTGAGTGAATAGGGAAAATCCTCTCAACTCCGATGCCGCCTGAAATCTTGCGGACAGTGAAGGTCTTTGTCTGCGGAGTGGCACCCCTGAGCTGGATAACCACGCCTCTGAACTTCTGGAGTCTATCCTTGTCACCTTCCTTGATTCTGTAGGTTACGGTAACAGTGTCACCGGCCTTGAATTTCGGATACGTAGCGACTTTCTCGTTAGCGAAAGCCTGTTCTACAACTTTAATCAAATCCATTTCTCAAAATTTTAACGCAACATTACGCACATCTCATAACGACCCGTAAGCGGTTGCTCTTGTTTTTCGGACTGCAAATGTACGAATATTTTCTTTAATCCAAAAAACTTTTTGGGATTATTTGAAGAATTTCAGCGCCGATTTGCATAAGTCCGTGATTCTTGACCATTCCCCGGCAGCTATCATATCTTTCGGGAAGAGTTTCGAACCCATTCCTACGCACGTGACTCCTGACTTTGCCCAGGCCGAGAGATTCTCTTCGGTCGGTTCGACGCTTCCGGTGGCCATTATCATCGACCACGGCAGTGGAGCGAGGACATCCTTGACGAACTTCGGGCCGCCGACGCTTCCGGCAGGGAAGACCTTCACCAAGTCGCAGCCGAGTTCCTGTGCGTTGCTGATCTCTGTGACGCTTCCGCATCCGGGCGTGTAAGGAATCCCGTGCCTGTTGCACAGTCTTGCCACTTCCGGGTTCAGCGATGGGGACACGATGAAGTTCGCTCCCATCTGGATGTATAGCGCGGCAGTCGGCGCGTCAATGATGGTTCCGGCTCCGAGGATAAGCCCCGGGCATTCGGCCAGGACAAACCGGGACAATTCCTTGAAGACCTCAATCGCGAAATCACCGCGGTTTGTGAACTCAAAGGCTCTTATGCCGCCTTCATAGCATGCCTTGACGACATTCTTTGCGGTCTCGATGTCGCTGTTGAAAAAGACAGGAACGATTCCCGTTTCCTTCATCGCCGTCAGAGTCTCAAGCTTTCTGTACTTTGCCATATCCGTAAAAATTATCTTGACACGCGGCCGGAGCCGTTACCTTTCATAAGATTCTCCACTTCCTTGACGCTGACCTGGTTGAAGTCACCGAATATGGTGTGCTTCAGCGCTGAGGCCGCCGCGGCGAAGTCAATCGCCAACTGGTCGTCCTTATAAGTCAGAAGACCATAGATGAGGCCTCCCATAAATGAGTCGCCTCCGCCGACACGGTCCACGATGTGCGTGATGTCATAGCGGCGGGACTGGAAGAGTTTCTCTCCATTGAATATGACCCCGCCCCAGGTGTTGTGGTTGGCGTTGATCGAGCCGCGCAGGGTGACGGCGACCTTCTTGCAGCGAGGGAACCTTGCCATAAGCTGCCTGCACACGCTCTCGAAGCGGCTCTGGTCGATCGTGCCGTCGGTCTGCTCCGCGTTGAAGCCTTCCGGCTTGATTCCGAACTCCTTCTCGGCGTCCTCCTCGTTGCCCAGAATCAGGTCGCAGCCTTCCACGAGGGCGGGCATCACCTCAGCCGCCGTCTTGCCATATTTCCAAAGGTTCTTCCTGTAATTGAGGTCGCAGGACACGAATATTCCCATTCTGTTCGCAGCCTTTATGGCCTCAAGGCAGACGTCCGCCGCGCTCTGGCTGATTGCCGGGGTGATGCCGGTCCAATGGAACCAATCCGCTCCCTCAAAGACCTTCTCCCAGTCGATCATCCCTGGCTGGATGGTGGAGATTGATGAATATGCCCGGTCATATACCACCTTGCTCGGACGCGCGACGGCGCCTGTCTCAAGAAAATATATTCCCAGACGCTCGCCGCCCAGGACGCAGTGTCCCGTGCCGACCCCGTAGGAATGAAGGTCGCGGATGCAGCTGCGCGCTATGTCGTTGTCGGGGAATCTGGTGACGAATTCCGTGTCTATTCCGAAATTTGCGAGAGAGACGGCCACGTTGGCCTCTCCGCCGCCGAAAGTCGCTTCAAACTGTCTCGCCTGCGAGAATCTCAGGTAGCCCGGGGTGGAGAGCCTTAGCATTATCTCTCCGAATGTGATTACTTTTGCCATTTATTGATTCTAGAAAATGTTCTTCATCTTGTCGAACAAAGCCTTGTCCTCGCGGGACGGATCGGGGGTGAACGACCTGCTGGCCCTCATGCTCTCCAAGGCGTTCTTTTCGTCCGAGGTGAGCCGTTTCGGAATCCAGACCAGAATCTTCACATAGAGGTCTCCGGTCCCGCTTCCGTAGCCGCTCACTGCCGGGAGTCCTTTCCCCCGGAGCTTCATCACGGTGCCGGACTGGGTTCCGGAATCGACTTTGACCTTGTACGAGCCGTCAAGGCAAGGGACTGTGATTTCCGTTCCCAGAATAGCGTCCGTCACGGAGATGACTGTCGAATAGAACAGATTCTTTCCGTCGCGCTTGAGGTTTGAGTGCCCGATCTCCTCGATGATCACGAGCAGGTCTCCGTTCACTCCGCCGTGCGGAGCGGCGTGGCCTTCACCCCTGATTGTCAGCTGCATTCCGTCCTCGACGCCCGCCGGAATCTTTACCTTGACGGTCTCGCGTCTGCGGACTAAACCTGAGCCGCCGCAGGTGCGGCAAGGGTTGCTGATGACCTTTCCTTCACCGCCGCACTGAGGGCAGGTTGAATATGTGACAGTCCTGCCGAACAGCGAGTTCACGACGCGCTGCGTCTGGCCGGTGCCGTTGCAGGATGGGCAGGTCTTCACATCGGATGCGTTTCTGGTTCCGCGTCCGCCGCAGTCAGGGCATGGCCTGTTGCGTTCGATTGTGATTTCTTTTTCGACACCTGTCGCGATCTCCTCAAGGGTAAGGCGGATTCTTGTCCGTATGTCCCGTCCTTTCATGACCCTCTGCTGAGTCCGTCCCTGACCTCCTCCGAAACCACCGAAGCCGGAGAATCCGCTGAACCCTCCTCCGAACAGATCGTTCAGGATGTCGTTCAGGTTACCGAATCCGCCGCTGAAGTCAGGCCCGGGCTGTCCGTCCACCCCGGCGAAACCGAACTGGTCGTATTTTGCCTTTTTGTCAGGGTCGCTCAACACGGAATATGCCTCCGAGGCTTCCTTGAATTTCTCCTCGGCGTTTTTCTTCTCGGCATCTGTGCCGTCCACCCAACGGTCCGGATGCCACTTCATAGCGGCTGTCCTGTAGGCTTTCTTTATCTCGTCGGCTGAGGCAGTCTTCGCTACCCCCAGCACCTCATAATAATCTCTTTTCTCTGCCATATTCACTCAATCTCCTATATTCCTACAACCACTTTGGCGTAGCGGAGAACCTTGCCTGAAAGGGTGTAGCCTGTCTGGACCACGTCATAGACGAGACCTTTCTTGTCCTCTTCCTGAACCGGGAACTGGGCCACGGCCTCGTGGAAATCCGTGTCGAATTTCTCGCCTTTCGCTTTGATCGCCTCAAGTCCTTTGGTCTTCAGGTAAGACATCAGCTTGTTGAATATCAACGCTGTGCCTTCTTTGGCTACCTCGTCGGCCGATGTCTGCAGCATATTCATCGCTCTTTCGCAGTCATCCAGCACCGGCAGAAGCCCTTTGATTGTGTCAGCCGAAGCCGATGAGACAAGCTCCAGCTTCGCCTCCGCCGAATGTCTGCGGAAGTTCTCGAAATCAGCCATCAGGCGGATGTAGTCGTCCTTCTCCTTGGCCACGCTTGCCTTCAACTCCTCGTTCTCTTTCAGAAGAGCTGTCAGTTTCTCCTCTATCTTCTTCGCTTCCACATCCTCTTCAGGAACGTTCTTATTCTCTTCAGACTCCGCCGCTTCGGTTTTCTCCTCAACCTGCGCGGAGGCCTTTCCGGCATTCTTCAACTCTTCCCGCTCTTTATCCTTGGATTCCTTGTTCTTTTTGCTCATATCGTAATTTCTCCTTTTTCATCATCAATAACACCAAGAAAGGCCGCAAAAGCCTTCCAAAGCGACTGCAAAGATATCAAAATATCTGCCAATAAAAGAATCGCTGACATAATGTCATACATAAGAAGCCGTTTGTGATTCTTAGAAGCTGTTTTGATTTGTTTGTTTGAAGGTTTAAGAGTGAAAAAACTTCAGGTTCGACCGCTTCTTCCAAGGAGGATAGCGGTGCTAT
>CAVERO010000025.1:0-22484 GCA_963617915.1 Candidatus Methanomethylophilaceae archaeon
CGAACATGATAGCCGTCTTTTCCCTCGCCCCAAAGGTAATGAAAGAGGCCCGGCGACAACGATGTTCATCATAGTGCGGCAGTGCGGGCGGCGACGGCAGCGGCGGCCTTCGCGAAGTCCTCACCGGAAGATGCGTAGAGAACTCCACGGGAGGAGTTGATCAAGAGTCCGCCTTTTGAGTTGGCCCCGTTGGCGATCACTTCCTCTGCGCTTCCGCCTTGCGCACCTACACCAGGGACAAGGAAGAAATTGTCAGGGCAGAACTGCCTGATTTCCTTCAGCTTGTCGGCCTTGGTTGCACCTACGACGAACATCATGTTCTCCGGTGAAGAAATCTCCATCATTCTCTCCATCACGACCTGATAGAGAGGCTTGCCGCCTTTCTCCGCCGTCTGGAAATCGACAGAGGACGGATTGGAGGACAGAGCCACCACAATGGCATAGCGTCCGGGATATTCAAGGAAAGGAGTGACGGTCTCGCGGCCCATATAAGGGGAAAGGGTGACGGCGTCGAAGTCGAAGGTCTCGAAGAGGCTCTTGGCGTACATCTTTGCGGTGTTGCCGATGTCCCCCCTCTTTGCGTCCGCTATGATGAACTGCTCCGGATGGTTTGAACGAATGTAATCAACCGTCTTGTCGAGGATATCCATTCCATCCACTCCGAGGCACTCGTAGAAAGCGAGATTCGGCTTGAAGGCGATGCAGTGCGGGGCTGTCGCATCAATGATGCGCTTGTTGAACTCCAGCACGGCCTCGCCTACCGTCCTGCCGGCCTTCACGCACTCGGGAATCTTGGCGAAATCCGTGTCAAGGCCGACGCAGAGCATCGAACCTTTCTTTTTGATTTGGGAATATAATTCTGTTGTTGTCATTCTGGTTGTTTTTTATGTCACTTCGACAAGCTCAGTGACCATACGGCGGTCGCTGAGCCTGTCGAAGCAACCTTTATTCATAATATTCATAAAATTTGGCGATGGATTCCATCCCGGCGAAGAACTGCCGCAGCAGGTAACTCTCGTTCGGAGAATGGATTGTGTCACGCTCAAGGCCGAAGCCCATCAGAAGCGGGTCAACGCCGAGGATCTTCTGCATCTGGGCCAGCACGGCGATGCTTCCGCCCCCGCGGCTCGGAACCGGCTTGACACCATAGACCTCCTCCATAGCCCTTGAGGCTGCCTGAAACGCCGGGGACGAGATCGGGATGAGGAAGCCCTCTCCCCCTTCGCACGGCTTGACCTCTATGCGGCAATATTTCGGAGCGATCCTCTCCAGATGTTTCTTGAATATCCTCGTGATCTTGGCGCTTTCCTGATTCGGCACGAGACGCATCGAGATTTTGGCGTGAGCGACGGACGGAAGGACGGTCTTGGCTCCCTCGCCGGTGTAACCGCCCCAGATTCCGCACACATCCAGACAAGGCCTGATGCCGATCCGCTCAAGCGGAGTATAACCTTTCTCTCCACGTAAAGCCTTGACTCCCACAGACTCCTCGAACTCCTTCAGATCGAACGGAGCCCTTGCGAGCTGCGCCCTGTCCTTCTTGGAAAGCTCCACGACATCGTCATAGAATCCCGGAATCGTGACACGCCCGTCCTTGTCGATAAGTCCGGAGATCAGATCGCAAAGCGTCTGGATTGGATTGGCGACCGTGCCGCCGTAATGCCCTGAGTGCAGATCCTTGTCCGGGCCTGTGAGCGTCACCTCAAGATAAGCCAGTCCTCTCATTCCGCAGTTGATCGAAGGGACCTTGTCAGAAATCATCGTCGTGTCCGACACCAGAACCACATCGGCGCTCAACCATTTCTTGTGCTCCCTGACCCAGGCCGGAAGCGAAGGGCTACCGATCTCCTCCTCGCCCTCGAAGATGAACTTCACGTTGTGGCGAAGCCGACCGGTGCGAAGAAGATATTCAAAAGCCTTGATGTGCATGAAAAGCTGCCCCTTGTCATCGTTGGCTCCGCGGGCGTAGATCGCCTCCTGCCCGGTCGGATCGGGCTTGATGACCGGCTCGAACGGATCCGTGTGCCACTTTTCAAGCGGCTCGGGCGGCTGCACGTCATAGTGGCCGTAAACCATCACCGTCTTCCACTCCGGGTTGACGGTCTTCTTGCCGAACACCACAGGGTTGCCCTTGCTCGGATAAACCCCCGCCTCGTCCGCGCCGGCCTCCAGAAGCAGTTCCTTCAACCTCTCGGCGCAGCGTTCCATGTCCTTCTTGTGATCCTGCTTCGCGCTGACCGACGGAATCCGCAGGAGAGAGAACAGCTCCTCAAAGAACCGTTCCCTGTTTTCTTGAATATATTCCTTCATTCCTTTGCGTTTTTGCGTTTCACAAAAATAGCCAAAAGCAACCGTAATTTCAAGGCGTTGCCTAATGCAAGGCAACAAAATCTCCTTTTGTTCCAAGACAGTTACAATTCTGTCAATATGCCCACAAAAATGCATTATCAGTTCGGCAGACACAGCGAGACCACAGTGATAGCTTACTTTTCGGTGCTCGTAGCCGATAAATATTCAAAATGAACTGCGGTCACTTCGACGAGCTCAGTGACCGCAGCGTATATTAAGTAACCTTAGAAAATTATTCAATAATCTTTGATTGTCTTTTCGGTCGACACAATCCTTTTTCCAAAAGGAATCTAGGCCGAAAAGAATGAAAAAGATGATGCAGGTTATTTTTTGAAGGTTTCTTAACGCTTACTAAAGATATCTATATTATCGCTTATGGGCTATTCAAAGACTAACAGGGCGAGGCTTTGCGGTGCGAGGCTATGGACACCATCAGAGGTTGACAGGGCGGAATCTTCTGGAGACTGAGCCAAGGCTAGCTTTTTAGCCGGGACAGAGACATTGAACTCCAAAGGAGTGTCTTCGGAAATATTCCAGACCAAAATGCCAATCTGTGAACCGGAGACGAAAGATTTCGCCATGGCGAGGACGTGGGAGGCCTCGAAATCAAAGCCTTGGACATCCATAAACTTTCCGGTTTTTAGCAAAGGCTTATGGAGATTCTGGAAATCAGCGAGTTTCTTTTGGTAATCCCTCATCGCCACAGGATCCTGTGAGCGGACAAGTGCGAGGTCCGGCTTTGTGGTGACATTGGAGTAGTCCTCAATCTCTGGGATTCTGTTTTCCTTAAGATAGCGGACATCGGCAAGGTAACGGCACTCGATCTCGTTCTTCAAGTGCATGACCAGAGTGAAGTTGCTCATGTTGCGGCTCGTAACAGGGGCTGGATTGCGGACTGTCATCAGAAGATCCGGGAAGGTATATTCAAGCATCTCCGGAAACCATGTGGCTCCGGAACGGCCTATAAGCCTGTCCTCCATTGCTTTCTGATCCGGAGGATAGACATCGAACGAGCAGCCATGGAATATGTTGATGCAGCCAAGTTCATAATCGGCCACGCCCTCTGTCATCACCACGAATTCAGGATCGATGGCGAACATCTCGTTCTTGATCTCCGAGATGAAGTCAAGTCTGTCCTGCTCCACGACAACGGCGGGAACTGGATGGCCGTGGTCCGGAGAGTAGCAGAACATCGGGGACCTCGTGGCGAGTTGGTCGTAGATGATTCCGTCAGCCCCATAGTCATGGGCTTGCCTGGCAAGCGATTCCATCCTCTTACGCCATACGTCACAGCTGAAGCATGCACGCCCGTGAGTCCTAGCGGGAGCGTCATAGTACTTGTGCCACGTCTCGGAAACCAAAGATCCGTCCTTGCGGGTCATAGTGATGAACTTTCCGGTGTCAGGCCAGAACTGTGTGCCGTTCTGGTCAATCAACTGGCCGTTCACGTACATTATTGTCCGGAGTCCCCTGTCACGGATGCCTTTCACGGCTTTGCGGAGAGCTTCTTCCCCACCGCGCTCAGGATCAGGATAATAGTCCGGATAGAACCTGTCATGACCGCCGTGAGCCCAACCGAAAAGCCCGACAATGTCCAGTCCCCTTTCCTCCGCGGCATCGCTCAGCGCGCCGGCGAACTCGTCATATCTCCACAGAAGCTCCTCGTTCTGCTGCTTGGTGATGGCCAGAAGCCAGCCAGAGCAATCCTTGAGCCATTGAGGCTGGCGGACATATTCAATGCAGGTGTCAAACCATGACTTGTAGCAGTCGGCGGCCTTGTGCCAAGTTCCTGAATATTCCTTCAACCTAAATTCCGGCACTTGATATTCCTGCCCAGGAAAGCATGTGAAAAGATGCCGCAGGGAAACAGAGAAAGTGCTGTCAGCAGGGGAATAATACACACTGAAGAATTTGGCCTTCCTCTTCGGGTCATGGCTAGCGATGTACAATCCCCTCGCCTCGGAAGAGAAGGCGCACCACTGCATGGACATATTCCTTGACGGGTAACCGGCTGAAAGGGTGAGCTTTCCATCCTTCTCCTTCCACTGGGTGTCCCGATCCATCGGCTGCTTCTCATCCTTCTCCGACGGGCACTTCCTGTACATCTCGCCCATTCCGAAAGGCATGAGCAGGTGGTAGTCCTCAAGTCTGAAATCCAACCCGTCAACAAACGGCCCCTCAAGGCTCTTGATGACATAGTCAGGGCTGTCGTTGCGAACAAACGCGTGAGCGACAAGGTCCTTCCCTTCCCTGCTCCATTTTATGTCCACTGTCATCCCCGGAATCTCCGAGCAATCCGTCACCTTGGTCTCCTTACGGACACTGTCAAGTGACTCGACGGTAAGCACATAGCGGACTCCCGGCGTGATGACAGCATCTTGAGCCTTGAAACTCAGCCAGTCATGACCGCACGCACCCAAGACGCACATCGTGGCGGCCATTGTCAATACAAATAATCTATTCATCAGAATGTCATCGCATTAAGTGTCACCGGCCAGTGGTCGGAAGCATATTTGATACCATTGTACGACTGAGTCACAGTCTTGAAGGCCATGCCGGTCACGTTCTTGTAGAAAATGAAATCTATGTTGCTCTTCTGGTCGCGTTCCTTGTCCGAAAAGCCGTTGTAGCTGACGATGTTGTCCGTGCTCAAGGCCGAAACTCTGGCGTTCTTGAATCCGTTCTCAAGATATGGTTTCAAGCTGACGGAACGAGCATCGTTGGACTCTACGGAGGCATTCATGTCACCCAGCACAAAGACCGGAGCGGAGGTGTTTGTCCCTACAATCTCTTTGATTCTGGAGAGGATAAGGTTCGTGGAATTGGTCTTCGCAATGACATCCACATCGGTGGCCCCGAGGTTGTAATGCGTCGCAAACGCATAGAATTCCTTTCCTGTCTTCTTGTCCTGAAGGTGCGCCCAAAGGCAGACATGGTACTGCTTCTGAGTGCTGTCCCATGTGAACGACGGCACGTTCGGGGTCGCGCTGAGGTAAAAGGACTTGGATGCCAGCAGCTTGAACTTGTCAGTCAGGAACATCATGTTCACATTGCCTCCAGACGATGTTCCCGTGTTCGGGACCTCAAGCAAGGTGTACTGCGGCAGGAGGGTCTTAAGATCGGTCCTCTGCGTAGTTCTCGCCTCGTTAAGGCCGATGACATCTGGCTGATGGTCATTCACCAAGGCCTTGACGGCATTCTTGCGCACAGTCCAATGATTGTCTCCGGTGTCGCTGTTGTTCACATACCTGATGTTGAACTGCATGATGTTGATGTAGCAAGGCTCGTCGGAGTCTGGGCCGTCATCAGGGTCAGCCGACCCTGAACACGATGTCAGGGCCAGCAGACCTACAGCAAAAAAACTCAGAAGTTTTCCCATATAATATAGTAACCGTTAAAAAACCTTTGCCCAATCTGCGGCAACTTAATTATTTGCCGCTTATTTAACGACAATGTCATCAAGGAAGAACCTGCGGTCACCTTCCGCTTTCCCCGCTCCGGCACCGATGAATATCTTCGTGGCGGAGGAGACCCCGGAAATTTTCACGGTGCCGGTGTGCCAACCGTAGTAGTCACTTTCCGGAGCGCTGTCCCAGACAAGCTCACCAATGGTACCCTCTCCGGCGGCGACCTTGACGCAGATGTCATCCTTCGCCCCCATGTAGCTTGAAGGCATATACAGACAGCATTTGAAGGAGACTGTTACATCTGTCTTTCCATCCAGAGCACCGATTTCAGGTGTGGTGATGCCATGATTGTCGGAAGAAGCTGTCCCGAACATCGCATAGCCTGTCCTGCTGAAACCGGACACCACTGTCCAGCCGTCTTTTGAGTATGCCGGAGTGGCCACGTTTCCAAAGTACCGGACCTCCGCTCCAAGCATATAGTCCGTGCCGGCGGTGCATTCAGAGAAATTATTGAATATCAAAGCATCAGCTGGCTTATCCATATTCAGGACATCTCCCGGCACCACATAGAATCCGAACCCAAACTGAACTTTTGTGGCAGCATTGGTCAATGTCTTGGTAGGCGCAATCTTGATGTAAAGATTCTTCCCGGCGATTATCTTCTTTCCTGAAGGCACCGTGAACTCGGTTCTCGTGATACCGTTCGAAGTCGTGCCTTGAGCCGTGAACGTGTTCTTCGCCTCAGTCGCAAGGGCATCGGTGTTATTGACCTTGTTCCATGTATATTCAGCAGGAGTCCATGACTCTCCGTCATTGCTCCAGAAAATGTTCCATACCTGTTGGACCTCCTTGGCCGAACTGTTCAAAGAGAATGTCACGGCCACCTTCCCCGAAATGTCCTCTGTGGCAGGACAGCTCAACTGCCAGTAAGTGCCTTCGACGTTCCATCCTGTCGAATAAAGATAGACATTATACGGAGTCGATGTCTTTCCCTGGGCAAAGGCCATCTCACCCTCAGCTCCGCCGATCCTTTCAATGCGTCCGCCGTTGGAGAACGAGACGGACTGACCGCTGATAGTGGCGTTCTTTATCTCAGGCGTTGTCGAGCCGTTCGTGAACTCATAGGTGCAGAACACTGGCTTGAAGAGTTTGATTCCTCCGCTTCCCATCCGGTCAAGAACAAGGCTTATATCTTCGGCTGTCCTCGGGCAGAGTTTGCCTCCGATGACGATTCCCTTGACAGAGCCGCTGTTCTCCGAAATGATGCCGCCAGCAAACGACGCAGACGAATAGACATTCAGTCCAAATGTCTCTTTTTCCGCATTTTCCATAAGTACCTCACCGGAGAAGGTCTTTCCTACAAAGGATTCGGCAGCCTGAATATTCTTGAGCTCGACAAGGTGATATTCAAGTGAAGGCAACTGCGCCACCGTAGCTGTCTCTGGTGCCGGAGATGTACCGTCTTCCTTTTCGGAGATCATTTCCGGAGTGACGGTCAAGACGGCGTTCTTCTTGTCCAGAACCGCTCCCTTAAGACGGATGGTCGCTTTTGTTCCTACGGTCAGTGACGACGCGGAAGAGACGTTAAGAGCCGCGTAAGAGGTGCCGTCCGTGACAATGGCCGTGCCAGCCGGAAGGTTGGCTCCCGTAGGGTCTGAAACCACTGTCACAGTGGTCTTGGCAGATTCCGTTATCGTTCCGTTCTCACCTGAAAGGATCTCGGTAAGCGTCTTGTTCGGTTCGGAAGGGATTGTTATGTCAGAAACGGCCTCGACAACGACATCGTCCAAATAGAACCTTCTGTCGCCGGATCCGCCGCTGATGCCGATCATTATTCTGGAGTCTTTGTTGACACCCTTTATGACCACGCTTCTCTCCTCGAAATCAGTCCAGTTGCTCAAATCCGTGATCTCTCCGTTCTCCACGGAGCCTTCGCCTTCAGCAACGGACACAGCGATGTTGCACGAAGCCTTTCCTTCCTTGTCATTCAGGTAGTCAGCCGACTGGTACAGAACAGCCTTGAAAGAGACCTTCACGTCAGCCGTTCCGTTTCCGAGTTTCTCTTCGGAAAGAGGAGGGAATGTCAATGAAGCCGCGGCTGAGGCCGAACCGATCCTCACACTGCCCCATTCGCCAACCACGGTGCCGCTCTTTCCTATGCCATCGTAGCCGAACGCGGATGCGTCAAAGGCCTCAGCTGAAGACCTCATGTAACCAAGAGGCATATTATAAGGACATCCTATCGTCACGTTGTTGAAATCACATGAGTACAGAATCTTGTCTCCGGATGGAGGAACAACCTCCTCCGGCTTCGAGCGTGTAAGGAGGAATCCCGTGCAGAACTGCACATTATCGCCAGCTCCGAGAGAGGTCTCAGGCACAAGCCTGAGGTAAAGGGCTCCGTCGGCCGGAACCGTGCCCGGAACAGAGAAGAAGAGCGTCCTGTTGAAACGGGAGCTATTTGTGAAGCCTATCGTAGTGCCGGTGTCAGTCCAGTTCTCTCCATCAATGCCGGTATAGACCTTCCATGATGAAGCCACTGAACTTGTCCATCCCCAGAACATGCGCAGATCGCCTGAGAGTTCCTCTTTCACAGGTATCCTGACGATAAGGTCCTTCGCGTCCTCAGCTCCCCAACCTGTGAACTTGGCGTTGACCTGATAATAGTTAGAAGAAGCAAACGACACGTCGGAAGCCGCTCCGCTCATCGTTATGGACGCACCGCCGTCAAACTTGAAGCTTGCGCCGTCAATCTCCGCGTTGGCGATGCCGAGAGAGACATCTCTGTCGCTTATATTCTGGAATATTGAATATGCCGGAATATTATAGCCTTCGACTTCAGGGGCCTCACCGTAAGACTCCTGATTCACATTGAACGAGTGAATAAACCGCTCGTCCTTGGACATGACAATGACCACAGCCGTCCTCGGATCGTAAGTGCCTTTCAGCACGGTCGCCGTGACGGTACCGTCCCCGATCCCGCCAGATTGGCTGAATGTGATCCATCTGACAGCTGAGCCTTCCGACTCAGCCTTGACCGTCCACTGAAGGTTCGTCTCGACGGAAACGTCAAACGTTCCTCCCTCTCCGGACACAACGATGTCCTCACCAGACGGAGAGCTTGCCGTGAGATATCTTGTCTCGGCGGTGACCTCTTTCTTACAACCAGCGGCCATAAGGGCAACACCTATAATGAGCAGGATGCCTCGCAGAAAAAAACATATCTTTCTCATTTGTGTATTTTATAAATAATTTCTACATTTGCATCATACTTAGGTATGGTATGGTATGGTGTTCTTTCCGAGTGCAATTATAGACATTATGAAACTAAAAAACAAATTTTTCCGAAGAAATCGTTTTCTTCTGTTTTTGGTGGCGGTGCTAGTCCTTTCCCAAACCGCGTTCGCCCAGAACAGGAAAATCACAGGGACTGTGGTAAGCGCCACATCGGAACCAATCATCGGGGCTAGCGTCATCGCAGCCGGAACCTCTTCCGGAACAGCCACAGACATTAATGGCGAATTTACTTTGAGCTTGCCCTCAAAAACCACATCAATTATCGTGTCCTGCATCGGTTACATGCAAGTGACGGTGAAACTGACCGGTAAGGATACATATAATGTAACACTGGAAGAGGATGCCAATTTCCTTGACGAAGTTGTCTTCGTCGGGTACGGTACCATGAAGAAGAAAGACCTCACCGGCTCGGTAAGCTCGGTTGAAGGAGACATGATCAAGAAAAGACAAACCACAGAGGTCGCGGGCGCGCTTCAAGGCGCAATGCCTGGCCTTACCGTCACCAGAAGCAGTTCGGGGCCGGGAGCCGGAGCCACATTGAGGGTCAGGGGCATCACATCCATGCAGGAATCCTCGCCACTCATCATCATCGACGGTGTCCCGGGATCGCTCTCGGATGTGCAGCCCGGGGATATTCAGAACCTCACAGTGCTTAAGGACGCGGCTTCGGCGGCCATCTACGGTTCACGCGCGGCGGCGGGAGTCATCGTAGTGACCACACGCAGGGCGACCGAGATCGAGAAAGCATCCGTGGATTTCTCCTACAATCTGGCGATGGACTTCCCGACCGCGATGCCTGAATATGGGGATGCCGCCAGCTACATGGAGGCAATGAACGAGCTCGCCTACAACGACACACCATCAGCGGGAATATATTCGGTCTGGCCACAAGAATACATAAGTAACTACAACACCCTGCACAAATCCAATCCGGACCTCTACCCGGACACAGACTGGGCGAGGATGATACTGAAATCATTCGCTCCAAGACAGAAGTACAACCTGTCCGTAACCGCGGGCACCAAGAAAGTGAAGGCCAAGATTTCCCTCGGCTATGACAATGTGGACGGGCTCTACACAGGCGGTTCCTACACGTGGGACAAATACGCCGTCAGGGTGAACAATGACATTGAGCTGAACGACTACATGACTTTCTCGATTGACCTCAACGGAAGGATCGTGGACACTGGAGCTCCGTACTACAGTCCGGACGGATGGATGCGCAACGCGGGCCCGATCTATGCCGCGGAATGGTCTGACGGCAGGCCGGCGGCAGGAAAAGACGGCACGAACCCGTACGCGAAGATGCTTTACGGAGGGACCAAGGAATCCCGTTCCATTGTCGGCGGCGGAAAGATACAGCTTGACATCCGTCCGGTCACCGGACTCGTCATCTCCGGAGTCTTCTCTCCGAAATTTAACGAGAGCCGTGTGAAGGACTTCAACAAGGCCGTCACCTACACCCCATACGATGATCCTAACGGTGCTGAGAGTTTTCTAGCCGGAGCAAACACGACTGACCTCACCGAGACGCGAAGCTCTTCATATTCCTATACTACGCAGTTGTTTGCAAATTACAACAAGAATTTTGGGAAGCATTATTTCGGTGTGATGGCCGGTATCGAGGAGTTCTATAACAATTGGCAGAACATCTCCGCAAGCAAGGCTGACTACATCACGGATTATTTTCCTTATCTGTCAGCCGGTCCTGATGACAAGGTCACGGCCACAAACTCAGCGCCTTACGAGAACGCCTACTTCTCGGCCTACGGGCGTGTCACCTATAATTATGACACAAGGTACTATTTGCAGGCGAACTTCCGCGCGGATGCGTCAGGCCGCTTCGCGAAGAACTACAGATGGGGTTACTTCCCTTCTGTCTCAGCAGGATGGGTAGTGAGCAGGGAAGAATTCATGAAAGGTCAGGATGTGGTGAGCTATCTGAAACTCAGGGTCTCGTACGGAAACCTCGGAAACGAGAGAATCGGAAACTATCCTTACCAGACAACAATGAGCTTCACAAGTCCGTCTGTCTTCTACGGTAAATCCGTGACAGGAGTCCAGGGCGTGACCAACTCCAAGCTGGCCATCGAGGACATCACATGGGAGACCACCACGACCTACGATGTCGGTGCGGATCTCAACTTCCTGAACGACCGCCTTTCCATCAACTTTGACTGGTACTACAAGAAGACACGCAACATGCTCATCGAGCTTGACATACCTTCATTCATGGGGTATTCGGCCCCTGACCAGAACGCCGGTGACATGAACACCAAGGGATGGGATCTCTCAATCGGGTGGAACGACAGCATAGGCGAGTTCAGCTACGGAGTCAACTTCAATCTCTCCGACTACAAATCCGTCATGGGAGACATCGGAGACAAGCTCACGATCTCCGGAGGAACAATCATTGCGTCCGGACTTGAGTACAAGGCATGGTACGGGTACCGCGCGGACGGAATATTCCAGAACGCGGATGAGGTATCCCAGTCAGCCGTGACATCAGGTGCCGTGCAGCCGGGAGACATCCGTTTCAAAGACATCAGCGGAGCCAACGGAGTGCCTGACGGAATAATCAACAATGACTATGACCGCACCGTGATCGGAAGCTCGCTTCCAAGGATGAACTACGGAGGAAGCATATTCTTCGGATGGAAGGGTCTTGACTTCAACCTGACGTTCCAAGGTGTAGGCAAAAGGGACGCCCTGCTCGGCGCCCAGATGGTACAGCCTCTCTACAGCTACTGGGGGAATGTTCCGAAATTTGTCGAAGGCAACCACTGGAGCCCGTTCAACACCATCAATGAGAACCTTTCAGCGAAGTACCCGAGATATTCACAGACCACAGGTACCACCTCTCAGAATTACGCCGTGTCGGATTTCTGGCTGATCAACGGAGCGTACTTCAGGGTCAAGGACATCACTCTCGGCTACACTTTGCCACGTAGATGGTTGGATGCCATAAAAATAAGGAATCTGAGGCTGTCTTGCTCACTCTCTGATTTCTTCACCGCATGCCACTTCCCTAAAGGGTGGGATCCGGAAGTCAGCTCAACAGGTTATCCTATCACCAAGAGTGTAGTATTCGGAGCAAGCATCAAATTTTAGGAGGACATGATGATGAAAATGAAAAGAATCATACCTATTGCGGCCGCGGCACTTGCTGCCGCGTCATGCATCAACCTTGATCTCGCGCCTTTGGACAAGCCGGCCACCGGTAACTGGTACAAGGACAAAGAGCAGGTGATAATGAGTCTGAACACTATCCAACTTGTGCAGTTCTGGCTTACGGACCGCACCGAAGCCGGGATGACAGCCGACATGGACGAGTTCACGGATGATGCCGTCAACAGGAACTCTCAGAACTCCATGAAACTCGGCACAACGACAGGAAACAGTTCGGTGAACATCAAGAACATCTGGAGCTACACCTACAAAGGAATCAGCCGGTGCAACGCGGTTCTGGACAACATGCACAAGGCCAAGGACACCATGTCCGAGGAGGACTACAGGATGCTCGAAGGATGCGCCAGATTCTACCGTGCATGTTTCTATTCAAGAATATGCATGCTCTTCGGAGACCCTGTCTTCTTCCTGAACGACATCTCCTTGGATGTGGCCTACTCTACAGGCAGGACTCCGGTTCAGGAGGCTCTCCCGAAAATAATCGAGGACTTCGACTATGCCGCCGAGAACTGCCCTGTGTCATATTCAGGACAGCAGATGGTGACAAAAGGAGCCGCCCTCGGAATGAAGGCCAGGACCGCGCTGTACTTCGGAACAATGTTTAAGTTCCAGGAGCAACCGGACGAGGCTGCTTCCAGAAAGTATCTTGAAATGGCGCGTGATGCGGCCAAGGCCTGCATCAACCTTGGAGTCTATGACCTTTACCCGGATTTCAGCGAGCTGTTCCTCAGTAAGACGCACAACACCTGCGAAGCAGTCTTCAGCATAGCCCGGTCATACGAGTTGTCCGGCGGCAACGAAAACCAGTACCTTCATGGCCTCGGTGTCACATCCGGACTTCCGCGAATGCACAACGGCTACTGCTCCAACAATCCGACATGGGATCTTCTCTACGCATTCCTTTGTGATGACGGCCTGCCTGTAAATGAGTCAAAGAGGTTCAACCCGAAGAGCCCGTGGGAGAACAGAGACCCGCGCCTGAAGGCCACGATCCTTGAGCCGGGAACGAATTTCTGCGGCATTGTCTATGACTTCCGTTTCAATGCGCTTAAAGTCTGGAGCGACAAGGCCAGCGGAATGGTGCCGAACAACGACAACATGCTGGTGAACACAGACCCGAAGCTGCCTTCAAGGACCGGTCTCATCAAATGCAAAGGCGTGGACGAGGATTGGACAGACGACTTCATCACGGCTCCGGACAAACAGATCCTCAGGTACGCCGACGTGCTCCTGATGTACGCCGAGGCGAAGATAGAGCTCGGAGAGATCTCCGACGGAGAAGCCGCCGCGGCCATCAACAAGGTCAGGGCCAGAGCCTACAAGACCACCGCGGAAAACACTTCTGCCTACCCAGCCGTCACGACCACAGACCTGGCCAAGTTGCGCACAATCCTCAGGACGGAACGCCGCATGGAGTTCGTCGGAGAAAGGCTGCGCATGTACGACATGTGGAGATGGAGAATCGCCGAGAAGGCACTCAACGGCTACGAGTGGGGATTCGCCTACAACAAGAAAGCCGAACTTCAGAAACTTGGAGCCGACTTCATAGGCTACACCCCAAGTGTGGACGAAAACGGACTCCCTGACCTCAACGGCCTGTCCGCCTTCGCCGCCGCCCAGACTATTCACGAAAGACACTTCTACAAAGATCAAGGTTACCTCTGGCCGATCCCGACCAACGACGTGCTCGTGACAAACGGCAACATCCGGCAGAACCCTGGCTATTGATGTGATTTCCGAATATGAAAACAAACTTCTTCAAATTTTTATTCTTGGTGGTTGTCCTTCTGGGAGGGTTCTCCCAGAAGGCATCCGCCGAACTTAAGCTGATGTCCTTCAACGTTCGCTACAACACGCCGAAAGACACCGGTGTACTGAACTGGGAAGTACGCAAATACGCCATCCAAAGGATGATGGACTCCGTCAAGCCTGACGTGGTGGCGGTGAACGAGGCCAGAGCCAAGATGCGCGCGGACCTTAAGGACCTCCTTCCGGAATATGACTTGATCGATATCAAAGGCACAGGCTCGGGCAAGGGAGCCAACGCGGTGATCATCTACAACCGGAACACTGTCAGGCTACTGAAAAACGGATGGTTCTTCCACAGCTCCACTCCAGGAAAGCCGTCAATGTGCTGGGACGTGGTCACAAAACAATGGAGAGGCACGGTCTGGGGGCTGTTCAAGGAAAGAGCCACAGGAAAGAAATTCTACTGGTATTGCACACATCTCTGTCTCGGAATCCTGAACTGCGACCTTGAGGGCAAACTAAACTCAAGCCTGCTGAATCTGAGCATGATGCAGTCGCAGGCCGGCGAAAAGGCAACCGTATTCCTCGCCGGAGACATGAACGCCTCGTACGAGGCCGATGACATCAGGCGCTGGGGGCTCCAGCCATATTACTATTGGATGAAAGACGCGCGCCTCACAGCACCAGAAACCAGCGACGCCACCACGTTCAACGCATTCGGAAAAATGGAGATAACCCGCAGGCATATGCTTGACTACATCTTCTACAGGAACGCCGACGTCACGAAGTTCGAGACTCTCGACAGCCCTGACTGGGGCGTGCCTTACATCTCCGATCATTACCCTATCATGGTGACAGTCAATCTGAAGTAAGAATATGACAACGTACGGAAAATCATCTCTTGCCATGATCCCGCTTGCCTGTCTGGCGGCTCAGAACATGTACGGTCAGCAGACGAGACCCAACATAGTGCTTCTTCTGGCGGACGACTGGGGATTCCCTCACGCGACGCCTTACGGGGACAAAGTCGTAGATTCGAGGGTGTTCGATTCCGTGGCAGCCGAAGGAATGCTGTTCACAAAGGCGTACAGCGCCGCTCCGCATTCCTCCCCGTCCAGAGCCTGCATCCTGACCGGCCGCTACGCCCACAGCCTTGGCGAGGCCTGCAACCTAAACTCTTACTTTCCGCATGACCTGACCGTGTACCCGGAAGTACTTGAGAAAGCGGGGTATCTGACCGTGTATTGGCACAAGGGCTGGGGGCCGGGAGTGTTCACACATACCGGTTGGGAGCACAATCCAGCCGGACATGAAGTCCAGAATCTTGCGGAATGGATCGAGCAGGCTCCTTCGGACAAGCCGATCTGCGCATGGATGGGCAGCAGACGTCCGCACAGGCCATATTCAGTGGGCTCCGGAGAAGAACATGGATTCTGCCCTGACTCCTTGAAACTGTGTCTGGATCTCCCGGACGCTCCGGATGTCCGCATGGATGTGGCCGACTATTACTATAACATACAGTTGTTCCAAGACGAATGCGAGGAAGTGATCGAAGCCCTGAGAAAATCAGGGCGGCTTGAGAACACCCTTCTCGTCATGACCAGCGACAACGGCTACTCGTTCCCGAGAGCCAAGTCCAACCTTTACGACCTCGGATGCCATATTCCGCTCGCCATCAGATGGCCTGGCGTGGTCGAGGCCGGTTCCGTATGCAATGGGTTCGTAAGTCTGATGGACCTTACAGCCACATTCTACGATGCCGCAGGGATCAAAGCACCTTCCGGCATGGACTCACGAAGCATGGTTCCGGTACTGAAAGGGAAACGTGACGGCACTCGCAAAGAGCTTTACCTTGACAGGGAACGGCACACCAACAACAGACCCGGCGGCTATGGCTACCCGATGAGGGCCGTGGTGACAAAGAGCTATCACTACGTCGAGAATCTTCACCCTGAGAGGCTTCCAGCCGGAGTCGATCCAGTGTTCGGGGACACTGGGAACGGCCCGGCGAAGGCCTACATGTCGTTCCACAGGGATGAATACCCGTCAGAAATCTTTGAAAGGGCGTTCGGGCTACGGCCGGCAAGGGAACTGTACGATGTCAGGACTGACCCAGACAGGATTATCAACGTAGCCGAATCACCTGACTATCAAGCGATTGGAAGGAAAATGGCCCGCAAGCTGCACAGATGGATGCGCAGGACAGGCGACCCGAGGACCGACCCGAACGATATGTCTTTCGATGAATATTCTTACGTTCGCAAAGCGATGAAGGCGCTTGTGCTCGATATGGACGGCACACTGGTGGATGCGGACGGGAATGTCCTGCTGTGGGTAAGCGAGAAAGTCAAGGAATTATATTCAAGAGGAATCAAGATCTACCTCACCTCCTCTGAAAGCGAGGGGAAAGTCAAAAAGATAATCGAAAGGAGTCTTGAGGGAGTGGAGTTCACCAAGATATACACCGGTACCGACGCGAGCGATGTGGAATCATATTCATCAATCCTTTCAGAGATTGTGAAAGGGCTTGGAGTGACGGGAAGGGAGGTGACTCACCTCGGGGATGACGAAAGAGGGGTACTCGCGTGCAAGAAAGCCGGGGTGATTCCGGCAGGCGTTACTTGGGGTCAGCTTGACGCGCAGCAGATGCTTATCGCCGGAGCGAGCTACGTTCTTTCTGACAAGGAAGACCTCGCACTCTGCATGGATTTCCTATAGAAGGTCTCACGTCCTACAACAAGGGCATAGGCAAACTGAAAACGATCCGGAAAGTCTTCACAGATTTCCGGATCGTTTATTTTTGTGAGACTATAAATTCTAAAACTAACGCATGAGTGTCTCAAGACCATTAAAGGTTGCATTCACAAAATCAGAAACAACATTCACTGACTTTAGGGAAGTGATATCAGCAAGACCATATTTCACAGCCTCCTTCATAAGGCCGAACGAGCGGGAAATCTGCCCGCCGAATAGAAGACACTCTATTTTGTAATCTTTTAATATGGGAGCGATGACCCCTGCAATGATACCGCCTGTCATAGTGAAAGCCTCCTGTGCTGCTGCGTCCCCAGACTTGGCCTTTGCAGCTATCTCTTTGACGGACAACACTTCTCCTTTCTTCTGCGCATAAAAATTCACAATTCCCCTTTTGGAGGCGTAATCCTCCAAAATGCCATCCTTATAAGGGAGACTGAATATGGAGACAAGGGGCGAACCGGACTCTTTCTTCAAGATCTTACCATCATACATGGAGAAACCAAGGCCAGTACCGAGCGTGACAAGAGCCACACGGCTGAACCCTTTTCCGTTTCCACGATCGACTTCCCCGGCTAGCATGCAGTTCACATCATGGGCGAAGCGAAGTCCGACACAATCAGGAACCTCGGCAAGCGCGCGGAATGACATCCCGTTGACGGACGCATATTTATGAGTCATTCTGAATATGCCGGCGTAGTAATCAAAAGGTCCCGGTATGGCCACACCTATGCCATACCCGATACCTTTATATTCAGAGGCCTTACGGCAGAAATCACCAACCGCCGACGAGAAAGCGTCGGCGATAGAAGTGATGTCCGCATTGGAATCGACCGGTATCTCCCGGCCATCGGAGGTTTTTATGAATGTCCCTCCGACATCCAAAAGCAAAGTCTTGTCTATCATGTTAAAGGACAACATCCTGATAGCCATCCCTGAGCATGGTCTTGTGAACCATCACCGGCTCCTTGCCGAGATTCTCGATCACATATTCACCCATGTCGGCAGGAACGCAGACAATGTCAAGGTAATCCATGTCGAAACTGCGCTCCGGATGAGTTATACTGCGCACCCTCACATGGTCTCCATCGACAAGGGCAAGCACATGGAAGCGCTCTCCATGAGTGTCCTGAGGACATTCATTCTCGAAATCCAGACGTCTGAGGCTGAAGTACAACTGCTCGTTCTCGCCGAGAATCAATTCCTTCCATCCTTCACCGGAAGCGGCCACACGTGGCTTCTGGACGATGTAGTCCGGGCTCTGCAGATCGTGGATCACGGATGCCCTGCGGTGCTGGGCAACGTTTTCCTCACCAAGACGCGTGTGGATCGGACGCTGTTTTCCGTCGAAATCAAGGCGGAGATAATCGTACATCTTGTAGGTGTAGGAGCCGATCGTAAGGGAACCGATCTCAAGGATGACCTGGTTACGGCCTGAGGAATGGATGGTTCCGGCAGGCAGCATAACTTGAAGACCCGGCTTGGACTCCTCGTAATTGACATACTTCATGTAGTCGCAAGGCTTGTGCTCGGTGTCAGCTGCCTCGATGTCCTTGAAGAACTGAGGGATATCGGCGTCATCGCGGAAACCGATGAAGGTCTTGGCCTCGTGGCCGGTGACACAGACGTAGTAGCTCTCGTCCTGACGTCCGAACTCCCCGTAATGCTCACGATTGTAGGCGGAACCTGAATGGCACTGAATGGACATGTTTCCCGTTGAATGATAGCTGTCATCGTAATTGAAACGGATCGGGAAATAGCCGTGGAACTTTTCCACGCAGTCCTTGCTCATGAGGTTAACGCCTTCCTTGCAGACGAATGTGCAGAAGTTGATGTCCAGGGTCTCGCCTCCGACCTTAACCAGCACGCTCACCTCCATCGGGATGAAGTCGAACACCCATGCGGCGTTCCTCATTTTGTCCGGCAGATGGCGGAGTTTCTTCATGTAGGAGCCTCCCCAAACACCCTCAAGATAGCAAGGTTTGGCTCTGAACGGGTATTTCACCAGCTGGGCGCAGATGTCGGAGAAAGCTTCGAAAGGCATCATCACGATATTCTTCGGATCGTCGGTAAGGAAGAAGAAATCGATGGCCGAATTGTGCAGAAGTTCCCTTCTGTTGCAGACAGCGACCTCGAAGTCACAGTAATAGCAACGACGGATCGCACGGTTGATCTGATCCGGACGTTCCTTACCGATGTTTGAGTATTCTCCCCCGCGGATTCGCAGGATGGATGTCTTAGGAGTGATGTCGAAGAAGCACTTCACATCATAAAGTTTCCGGAATCTCGGAATAAGACAACCATAGCCGTAAACGGCCACGACCTTGCCGTTTCCTTTCTTCAATGCGGCCACCTTCTCCTCGAACCTCGTGGTCTTGGCCTCATCGAAAAGACCCTCATAGCCTCCTTTGTAGATTTTGCCGTAGAGAAGAGTCGGGTCGATCTTAGTGTCCCAGATGAGAAGATGATCAATCATCTTGTCGATTTCCTCACCGCTCTTGAAACATCCCTTGTTCTGATCGATCGAGACAAACTCGACTCCGGCGATCCGGCACTCCCTCGCCACAAGGTTCAGGAACAGTTTCCAGTCCGCCGTGGTGTAGCCATCGAAAGCCAGGATCTGGTTGGACTTCCGGGCGTTCTCAATGACAGAGGCCGCGAATCTCTTCGCCACTACAGGCGTGCCTCCTGAGACCACCGCATCGATTGTCTTCTTGGACAGTTCCGGACGGTTGACCGGTTTCGGGTCATCGAACGGGAACGGGTTGTACATAAAACTCATTTTCGTTTCTCCTTTTTATCTGATATCATAAAACTCAAATCCCATAATCTCGGCGAACGCCGCCAACTCGGCTCTCCAGTCTCCATCCACAATAGCGTAATGCTGTGTCACTCCGACTTTCAAAAGCCTCTCGAACAATTCCTTGACCGGCACCACGGGGCGGAAGATGCTGTGGGAATATGTCGCAAGAATGTGCTTTCCCGGAAGCGACTCGGCCTGAAAACAGGCCATCTTGTACTTTCCGTTCTCCTCGTAGATGCCGGTGACGGTTTTCATCCCCGTGCTGAAACGGTACCATGCGAAAGGTGCCCCCGCATATTTCCAACTGGTCTTCGCAAAGCGAACATCTCTGGCGATCAGCACATTGCTCTGCCACTTAGGGTCGTTGTGATCGTTTGGCCCGGCGTGTCCTCCGGCGAAGGTTCCGAAATCATTCTCGATGTGAAACGGCTCGATGAAGTTCACATGCCCCCCTGAAATCAGTTTCAGTACGAAGGTCGCCAAACCCGCTCCCATGTCTGCCTCAGGCACGAGAACGCTCATGTTTTCGTTGAACCAGTCGTGATAGAATCCGGCGCGGCAGCCGCTAACCTTGAAGGTGGCCTTGTCGATGTCGTTATAGACCATGACATCGATGTCGTTCTCCCTGGTCATGTTCTTCAATGCCAGCGAGGCCTTCACACAGCCGATGAACTTGTCATATTCCACATCCTCCATCATCTTGTAGCGTGACGTGAGCGTGTCGGCATATTCCTTGACCTCCTTGTCCGTCAGGGCATCGATATATTCCTTGTAGTCTGAATACGGCAGATAATGGATCTCTGGCCCGATCTTGGTGAAAAGGTCATAGTTGTCGATGTACGTTGACCACATCGCCTCGTTCATATTGGCCATCAGTCCCACATTTGACCTGCGGAGCACAGCCCTGGCCAGCGCGGCGCGGGAGAACACCCTGATCTGTTCATTCACTTCATCGCGGGTGCCTATGACGAAGCGTACTCCTTCCCGGGGAACCCTGCGCACAGAACCGGAGGCCTCAAGGGAGCCTACCAAGGTGCCGGAGCAGAGATATTCAATGAAATCATCCTCGTCAAGAGTGGTCTCGAACGCCATCCTGTCCTTCGCCACATTGACGAAGATCATCGGGATTTCCGGACCGTCCCTAAGGAAACGGATCCATGCGAAATCCTCGCTCCATGAAAGGAACTCGGTTATTATGAAATCGACCTTGCTATTGTAGAACAAATCTATGGCCCTCTCGACATCTTCCCTCTCGTACACGATGCCGGGATATTCAACATCAAGAAAATCAAGAGATTCTACTATCTGGCGTGAGACTGTTTCCTTCTTTTCGCCATAAGAACCTCTTTTAGGCCCGGAGAGGTTCTTGAACCTTGGCGAAGCCACCAGCAACAGACCGCCCTTCGGCTTTCTTAATTTTGCGTCCGTATTCATTTGTTCAATTTATTGTAGTCTTTTTGATAATTCGTGCAGCTTACCACCACCATCATGATTCCGCAGACAAGCCAAAGTGCTCCGAGCACAGGGAATGTGGCTTGAAGGCTGCCGAGACTCTGCTTCATCGCTCCAAGAACGACAGGAGCGAGGGCTCCGACCGCGAACCCGGTCGTGATCATCGCACTGGAGCATGAGGCATGAAGATTGTCGGGGGTGACATCGTAGAGTACCGAGTAGATGTTAGCGTCAAAGAACGCCCTGAAGAATCCCCATGCGGCGAAACACAAATAAAGCACAGTCAGAGTCTGGCTTCTCGCTACGAAGAACAGAGGCAGGGCACCCAACAGCAGTCCAATCGCCTGAAGAAGCATTCTCGCCTTATGATTTCTGGCGGCAAGCCTGTCCGAAAGCGAACCGGAGATCAAGACTCCTACAAAGGCTGCAACATAAGTCCAGAACATCGAGTTGAATCCGGCCGCGGCTTGGCTTTGTCCCAGTTCCTCCTGAAGGTATGACGGCATCCATGTCATGTAACCGGTGATTACGAAGATCTGTCCGGAAAATCCGATTGTCAAAGCGGCTGCAGTAGGTGTTGTGAACACAGTTTTGAAACCGTCCAGAATGCCCGGCTTGGCCCTATCTTTTTCCTCCAACTCAGCCTCGGTCAAAGGCTTGTCCTTAAGCCTGAAAGCCATAAGGATACCCCAGAGAATTCCGGCCGCACCGAAAATGATGAATGAATATTTCCATCCGCTCCCGGGATTGCCCATGTCAAAGTAGTCCGCTATCACACCTGCCAGCCACCCAGCCACAATCACTCCAACATAGTAAGCTGTCTGATGGATAGACATCGCTCTTGCTCTGGTGTCAGTATGATACTGACCCAGAAGCGAGTAATTCGCCGGACCGAAGAAAGCCTCGCCTCCACCTGTGGCGACACTCCTCATGATTATGAGGAGGAAGACACTGTTGGCCAGTCCTGTGAACATGGTCGCAACGCTCCAGAACAGGATCGAGACCGTTACAACCCATTTACGGCTGAATCTGTCACCTGCCCATCCTCCCAGAGGCACCATGCAGGCATAGAACAAGTTGAACACGGTGGCGATAAGGCCTACTGAGGTGTCGGTCAGGTTCAATGCCTCCCTGATTGAAGGAAGCACGGTATTGAACACCTGTCTGTCCCCTTGATTCAGCAAATACGCCATCCACAAAAGGAGAAGGACTTCCCATTTCATCCAAGTTTTTTCCTTCATGTCTTTCATCTTTTCGTGCAAATATAATGATTTTCCCCGAATTTATACCACACCACACTACACTATTTTATCAAAATAAACGATAATTTTCTTTACCATTGAGAATTTTATAGTATATTTGACCATACCAAAGCACACCATTAAGAAGTTGTTTTGAAATGGTTCCCGAATTTTATTATGCGGAATTTTCGAGACAGTTTCGGCTTCGGAAGAGGGAGCGTAGCAGTAGCTACGTGACCGATG
>CAVERO010000026.1:0-22309 GCA_963617915.1 Candidatus Methanomethylophilaceae archaeon
AAGCCTTAAGCGACTTGGGAATATTATAGGCCTTAGGCGTGGCCGGAGTCCAGAGCGGAAGCCGGACGGCATTGTGAAGCCAGCGGCACAGACCGCTCATCGCAAGGTCGCCAAGCACGGTCTCACCGGCGGTGGCCATCCTCAAGGCTCCGCGGAGACCGGCCTTTACACCGGAGTAATGACGGGCGGCATAGCTCCAGACACCGTGGCCGAAAGACCCCGGGAGCATATTCATTCTCCGCAACTGATGAGTGAGGTCGGCGACATTGATGCCCATCGGGCAGGAGGTCGAGCAAAGTCCGTCCCCGGCGCAGGTCTGCTCCCCCGCGTAGGAATATTCCTTCTCAAGCGTCCGCAGACGCGCCTGCTCTGCATCCGTAAGGTTCCGCAACGCGCGCAATGAGGTGATTTCCCTCTGCACAGCGATTCTGGTTCTGGAAGAGAGCGTGAAGCCGCACGAAAGGCAGTTCACCTCGCAGAAGCCGCACTCGATGCACTTGTTCAGTTTCCTGTAAACCTCCGCAAGTTCCGGCTCGACAGGCCGGCTGTCATCCGCCCATGGTTTCAGGACAGGCAGGGCCTTGAAATTCCGCAGGAAACATTTCGGGTCATCGTTGAAAATCACGCCCGGATTCAGAAGTCCGTGAGGATCAAAGAGATTCTTGACACGTTTCATTATTCCGAACGCCTTGTCGCCCCACTCATAAGAGACAAAAGGAGGCATGTTCCTTCCAGTTCCGTGCTCGGCCTTAAGGGAACCGTCATATTTCCCGACAACCATTTCCGCCACATCGCGGATCATCGCCTCGTAGCGGCTCACTTCCGCCTCGGAGTCAAAAGACTGGTTGATGATGAAATGGAAGTTCCCTTCAAGGGCATGGCCGTAGATGCAGGAGTCATCGTAGCCGTGCCTGTCCAACAGAGCGGACAAATCGACCGTAGCGTCAGGCAGGTCTTCGATGTGGAATGCGATGTCCTCGATGAGGCAGGTAGTCCCCTGACGGCGCATCCCGCCGACGGAAGGGAATATTCCCGATCGGATGGCCCAATACTTTCCGGTGACGGAAGGGTCGCTGCTGAATATGAACGAGTTGCCCCCCGCATCATTCAGGACACCAAACCTGTGAAGCACATCGGAGAGTTTCCCGGCATTGGTCTCCAGATCCGGCCGGTCAGCCCCCGTGACGCGGAGCAGAAGAGCGGTCAGATCCTTGTCGGGATATTCCTTGATCATAGGATCTTCGACAGACGCAAGCGACCGTTTGTCAAGCAGTTCGGCGGCATCGAGCACCGCCGGGTCAATCTCTTTCCTTAGAGCCACAACCGCCTCGGCAGCCTCGCGGATCGTACCGAAATAGACCATAGCGGACGCCTCCTTTGACGGCAGACGCAGAGTCTTCATCGTGACACGGCTCATGAAGGCCAGCGTCCCCTCCGACCCCACCAGCAGATGGGCGATGATGTCGAACGGATCCTCAAACCTGACGAACGGGAATATGTTGAGTCCGGTGACGTTCTTTATTGAATATTTGTACCTTATGCGGTCGGTGAGTTCCCTGTCGGCGAGGATCTCGTCCCTCAACGCCTCAATCTCCCTGATGAAGTCAGGGTGGCTTGCGCTGAAAGCGTTTCTGGAAGCCTCGTCACCTGTGTCCAGCACGGTTCCGTCCATCAGCACCATCCGCACGCTCTCCAGTTCCCTGTCGCTGTTGGCGTGCGTTCCGCAGCTCATTCCCGAGGCATTGTTCATCACGATTCCGCCGACCATGCAGCTTCCGACGGAGGCCGGATCAGGGCCGAATTTCCTGCCGTAAGGTTTCAGGATGGCATTCACCCTCGCCCCGATGATTCCCGGCTCAAGAGTGATTTCGGAAGCGTCCTCCGAGACCTTGTACCGTTCCCAGTTCTTGCCGGCGACAATCAGCACGGAGTCGCTGACGGACTGGCCCGACAGACTGGTCCCGGCTGCGCGGAACGTCACAGGCACACCGGACTTCGAGGCCGCTTTCAGAATCTTCGAGACCTCCCTCTCGTTTGACGAGCGCAGCACAATCCTTGGCACAAGCCTGTAGAAGCCCGCGTCCGTGCCCCAGGCGAAACGCCTGAGCTCGTCCGTGTAGATTCCGTCCTTGGGGACAAACCGCCTGACGGCCTCAAGAAACCGGTGATACTTCTCTTCCATGTTCGATTGATTCAACATCTTATCCGATGTTCCAAAGAGCATCGCACATAAGAAGCCGTTTAAAAATGTCAATTAAGATACACCACTATGTAATACATCATCATTCCGCTGGCAATCAGCTTGACGCCGGTTCCGCAGAGGAATCCCATCAAAGCCCCGAACGCCGACTTGGCCGAATCCCATCCGTTTTTGTCAGCGAAAAACATCTCGGCGAGAAAGGCGCCCAAAAGCGTCCCGAGGATGATTCCGACCGGCGGGACGAACATCCCGACCAGCATTCCCACCATCGCCCCCCTGCCTGCGGCCTTGGATCCGCCCGTGACCTTGGTGAACCACGCCGGGACAATGTAGTCGATGACGGTCACCGCGGCAGTGATCCCCAGCCAGACAAGGAGGAACGTCAGCGACATCGGATCTCCGGCTCCATTCGTCCCCTGTCCCCAGATGTAGAGAATCAGCAGTCCGACCCAGCTGACGGGCGGGCCGGGCAGAGCCGGGACAATGCTCCCGACTATCCCGACCACCCCGGCAAGCACGGCAAGGACTATGACAAGTACGCTCATCGGTTCCTAAAAAAACTATTTCCCCATCGCCGCCTCGACATCGTCAGGCTGAATCGGGAGGCGGTCTGTACCCGTGCGGCGCGCGCCGTCCTCAGTCACAAGCACATCGTCCTCCAGACGGATTCCGCCGAAGTCAAGGTAGTCGTGCTCCAGCTTGTAGTAGTTCACGAAGCCTTTGTCACGCTTCTCGCTCTTCCATTTCTCGATCAGGGCAGGGATGAAGTAGATTCCAGGCTCATCGGTGACCACATTGCCCGGAACAAGTCTGCGGGCCATCCTGAGGCTGCCGAGACCGAGCTGCTCCGAGCGCTTCTGGTCAGGATCGTAGCCTACGAGATCCTCGCCAAGGTCTTCCATGTCGTGGACATCAAGCCCCATGTTGTGGCCGAGTCCGTGCGGCTGGAAGAGACCGGCGACCCCTTCGTGGAGCATGTTGTCCAGATTGCCGCGCACGATGTCCAGAGAGCGAAGCTCCTCCAGCATCAGCCTGGCGACGGCCAGATGCACGTCCCTGTAGGTGACTCCCGGCTTTGTCAGCTTGAATGCCAGCTCGTTGCAGTCGCAGACAATCTGGTAGATGTCCCTCTGCTTCTGGGTGAACCTGCCGCCTGTAGGCAGGGTGCGGGTGAAGTCCGAGGCGTAGTGCATGTTGTTCTCCGCTCCGGCGTCGATGACCATCAGCCTGCCAGGCTCTATGACCTTGTCGTGCAGATGGTTGTGAAGGGTTTCGCCGTGCTGGGTCAGGATGGTGGCGAACGACGGGCCCCAGCCCTCGGCCAAGGTGACTCCCTCCATCCTGCCGACAACCATCTGCTCGACGATTCCTACCCTGACATGCTTGCGGGCGACAGTGTGCATCCTGTAGCCAAGGGCGCAGGCGTCGTCAATCTGGTCGATCTCGCACTGCTCCTTCACGAGCCTCATAGAGATGACAGCCTGGGTGAGTTCCTTGGAGGCGTGCTTGCCGCCGTCCTCATCGATCGGGGCCACACGCGCCACTTCCTCATTGGATATTCCCACAAGGGCGGCGAGTTTCATCGTGTTGTAGTAGCGGCTCGGAGGGAGGAAATGAATATTCCGGCCTGTGGCAAGGGCCTTTGTGACGGCGATGTTCAGCGCACCGTAAGAGGCCGAATTGCTTACTCCGACTTCCGCTGCCTTTGACGCGACAGAAGGCTGAGGCCCCATCCAGATGATGTCACCGATCTCCACATCATCGGCGAAGACGGTCTCCTCCCCGCTGTCAAGGTCGAGAATGGCCGCATAGCGCGGCTCGTCGAGACCGAAATAGTACAGCCATGATGAGTCCTGACGGAACTTATAGGCATTGTCCTTGTACTGGGCAGCGGCCTCGACATTGCCCACGAACAGGGCGATCCCGCGCTTCCCCTGCGGAGCGGTCTGCGCCATCTTCTCCAGCAGAGTCTTGCGCCTTGCGATGTAAACTTCTTTTGCGAACATATTCTCAGGTCCTTTATGTGATTTGTCTTCGGCAGCCCTGGTCTTCGGTACTCCGTGTCCCTCTGGGCTGCCAGACACAAATATACAAAAAATGATGGGGAATATGACGAAAACGATTGCCTCTTTTGTCATAGTATTTAGGGCGGGAAATCCTTATTTTTGCGGATGCAAGAATGACCACGAAACCTCCTTCGCGTGAAATACAAACTTTATATTAATCATTAATCATCAACAGAATGAAAATGAAACGATTATTTCTGACCATTGTCGCCTTCGGGACGCTCGTCGCAGTCAACTCGTGCACTTACGAAGCGCCTGAAATCTATTACGAACAGACCATCACGAACGATTACACGGGTGTGGTCAAGGCTCTTCAGGACCATACCAGGACACTTGAGGAGAAACTCACTCTGCTCGAGTCGGCGATGAAAAACCAGACCTTCAGTCTCGAACAGAAACTGGACCTCTTGAAGAAGGGGCTCGATGACCAGAACATGACTTTGTCCCAGAAACTGGATCTGCTCACTACCGCCGTCAACAATGGTGTTATCAAGTACGAGGAAATGACACGGAAACTCATCGAATCGATTGATGCGATGAAGGTGTCCAACGCCGAGAAACTGGAGGCGGTCGAGAAAGCCGTGAAGGAGCAGGCTTCAAGCCTGACCGCAAAACTTGCGCTTATAGAGGCTGCGGTACAGAAAGGATTTGTGGACACCGGAAAGTCTCTCGAGCTTGTCAAGGATGCCATCAATGCACTTGAGGGCACAGTCGAGGAGAAGCTGAAGGCTGTCGAGAACGCGATAAAAGACCAGAAGGTCGAACTCGGCGCCAAACTCGCCCTCATTCAGGGTGCCTTGGAGGCCGGATTCGTGAAGAACGCAGAGGCCCTCGCTCTTGTCAAGAGCGCCATCGAGACACTTGAGGGTTCTCTCGAGGATAAACTCGCCACCATAGAGAAAGCCGTCAAGAATCAGACGACAGACCTCTCGGCGAAACTCGCCCTCATTCAGGGCGTCCTGGAGGCCGGATTCGTGAAGAACGCAGAGGCTCTCGCTCTTGTCAAGGATGCCATCGAGACGCTTGAGGGCTCTCTCGAGGATAAACTCGCCACCATAGAGAAAGCCGTCAAGAATCAGACGACAGACCTCTCGGCGAAACTCGCCCTCATTCAAGGCGCCGTCGAGGCGGGATTCGCGGACAACAAGACCGCCATCGGGCTTGTAAAGGATGCCATCGGGGCACTCGGCGGCACTGTCGAGGAGAAGCTCAAGGCCGTCGAGAACGCCGTCAGGAACCAGGGCACAAGCCTTGCCGACAAACTGACACTCATTGACCAGACCTTGAACGCCAAGCTGACGGACATCAAGAGTCAGCAGGTACTCATCAAAGATGCCGTCAACTCACTGAAAGGTGATTACGCGGCGGCTCTCGCCGACTTGAAAGCGGCCGTCAACTCGATGACATCAACTCTTGAGACCAAACTCGGAGCGATAAAGACATCGGTGGACGAGGGAGTCCTTGACATCACCGAGGGGCAGAAACTGATTCAGGCAGCGATCGAGAACTCTACCACGGAGGGCACTTCCGCGAGCGGCGGATTCAACAAGGACGAGATTCTGGACCTGAACCTCAAGAAAGGATGCGTCATCCTCACGACGGAGTTCTGGAACAAGTACTACAACAAGACAGGTTCCGACGAGTACAAAAAGATTTCCGCCCTCCTCGACGCCACACTGCCGATTCCTACAGACACGAAACTTGAGGTGAAAGGTCTCTATTATGTAGGTTCCGGGCATGACAAGCTGTTCTTTAACAACCCTATGTATGGTAAGTATTCCAACTTGAAAATCACCCCTGACAACCGCTACGACCCGATGCTTTTGGTAGCGAATGTGGACAAGGAGTGGAGCGGCTCGGTGATGAGGCACACCTCTGCTACGAGCGGCCTGATGATGCTTGGCAGACATTTCGCCTTCTCTTACAAGAACCGTTCTGCCTGTGCCGTGTACAAAGTGAATTATATGGCTGTCATATCTTTCAGTTCAGATTCCTTACCGCTTATTTATGATATTTCTTTCCCTTTCGGTGTTCCCGGTACGGAAAGCATTTACCCTGGCGGCTTGCCGATAAAGGCTTATACTGTCAAAACCGTATCTTTCGGCAGACAGTATTGCAACAGGAACGACCAGATAGTCGAGGATTTGGCGCTGGCTTATCGCTTTGACACATCTCCGGCGTTCGCAGGCATAGACAACGTGACACTTACAGTGGACTTAAGGGGGAACGGGGTCATTTCCCAATATTACGGCTTCGAAGGAGAGGTCCTTTCGTTCATAAAGGACTTCCACTCTGACCTGCCGCTGAAGCACATCTTCACCTACACCGACAGCAGAAAGGACAGCATTTCCTTCACATTCTTTGTAGACGAAATTGCTTCTTAATTGCTATGAGACTGTCAGCGATAATGATACTGTCCTGTGTGTTCACCGTCATGCCGTTGACGGTGAATGCACAGGAGAAGGGATACGGAGCGTACCGCACCTGCTCCTGGAGTCTGTACGGCGAGGGTGGCGCCACCTGGGTCCACGGACTTGGGATGAAAGACGTCAAGGCCGCGCCGTTCACGGATGTCAGCCCCGAGTTCGGCCTGGGCGTAAGCTACAACATAAGGCCGTGGGTACGGCTCGGGCTGAACTACGACTGGTCCGGCTTCGCAAGAGAACAGCGGCTTGACCGGTTCGAGCCTGTCACGGTCAGTCAAGGGCCGTCCGACCACTTGCTTACCGAGAAGGCAGGCGGTCTGGCCTATGCCAAGATGACCACCCGCTACCACGCCTTAGACCTTATGGCAGAGTTCAACATAATGGAAATCTGGAAGGACCGGGGATGCAGGAAGTTCAATCTCTACGCCGGCATCGGGGGCGGCTACATGCTCTCCAACGGCAACACCTACAGCATATCCATGGGACACGAAAGGTGGAGCGATGGCTACAGCGAGGAAATTCACACTTGGCTGAAAGCCAAGAACACTGGTAACGACTGGAAGAGCGCCTACATTCCGGCGACCCTGTCCGCTGAATATGACATCTCCCCGGTCGTCACTGTCGGGGTCCAGGGGAACTACAAGCATCTCTTCAACGATGGAGAACTCACCCCTGCCGGCATAGCGACAGCCACGGTGATGCTGAGGGTGAATCTCCTTGGCAAACGCCACGGCTATTCCAGTGTGAACAGTCAGCTGCGCGCCTTGAAACACCAAACGGTCGTGGTGGATAACTGTCAGTAAACCACAGCATAAATAGGCACCCTCCCCTACAAAAAGGCAGGAGGGTTCCTATTTACCCGTCCTATCTTCAAAAAGGAAACCGCCACGGCTCTCGTGGCGGTTTCCTCTTTGTGTCTCGATCACCAAGCAGGAAGGACCGTGAGGACAATTCTCGGTCACACTGTTTCATGCTTTATGTCAAGGTCACTTCGACAAGCTCAGTGACCGGTCGGGGTTCTGTTCAGTGACCGGTCGGGGTTCTGCTCAGTGACCGTCCGGATCACTTCTCAGGAAGCGGGCGGATGTCCAGATTGAGCTCGTCGAGCTGGGACTGGTCAATCAGGGACGGGGAGTCGATCATCACGTCGCGGCCCTGGTTGTTCTTCGGGAACGCGATGAAGTCGCGGATGGACTCCTTGCCGGCGAAGAGGGCGCAGACGCGGTCGAAACCGAAGGCCAGGCCTCCGTGCGGCGGAGCGCCGAACTGGAAGGCGTGGATGATGAACCCGAATTTGTACTCGGCCTCCTCCGGGCCTATGCCCAGAACCTCGAACATCCTCTTCTGCACGTCGGCGTTGTGGATTCGGATCGAGCCGCCGCCGAGTTCCGTGCCGTTCAGCACGAAGTCATAGGCGTTGGCGCAAACCCTTTCGAGATCCTCTTTCCTGTTGCTGTTGAACAGGTCCATGTGTTCCGGTTTCGGCGCGGTGAACGGATGGTGCATGGCGTAGAAGCGTCCGTCCTCCTCGCTCCATTCCAGAAGAGGGAAATCGACAATCCAAAGCGGGGCGAAGACCTTCGGGTCGCGAAGCCCGAGCCTGCCGCCCATCTCGACACGCAGGACACCAAGCATTGTCTGGACCTTGCGCTTGTTGTCACCGGACATGACAAACACGATGTCTCCGACCTTGGCCTCGACCGCTCCGGCGATGGCCTTCAGCTCGTCCGGAGTGTAGAACTTGTCGATTGATGACTTGACGGAGCCGTCGGCGTTGAGTTTGATGTAGATAAGCCCTTTGGCCCCGACCTGAGGCCTCTTGACCCATTCGGTCAGCTCATCAATCTGCTTGCGGGTATAGTCAGCGCCGCCCGGAACCGCGATGGCACCGACGTAGGCGGCGTTCTCCAGTACAGCGAATCCCTTGCCTTTCACCTGGTCGGTGATCTCGTGGATGGTCATCCCGAAACGGACGTCCGGCTTGTCCGAGCCGTACCTGTCCATCGCGTCGTACCAGCTCATCCTCGGCATAGGGTCAGGGATGTCAACTCCGAGAACGTTCTTGAACATCGTCCTCATCATGCCCTCGAACATATTCAGGACATCCTCCTGCTCTACGAAGGACATCTCGCAGTCGATCTGGGTGAATTCCGGCTGTCGGTCTGCGCGCAGGTCCTCGTCACGGAAGCAGCGCACAATCTGGAAGTAGCGGTCGTAGCCGGCCACCATCAGCAGCTGCTTGAACGTCTGAGGGGACTGCGGAAGGGCGTAGAACTGGCCTGGATTCATCCTGGAAGGGACTACGAAGTCGCGCGCGCCCTCCGGAGTGGATTTTATCAGATACGGGGTTTCGATCTCCATGAACCCGTTGGCGTCAAGATAGTTGCGCACCTCGTGGGCGAGCCTGTGCCGCAGGGCGAGCGCCTTCTGGAGTGGGTTTCTCCTGAGATCCAGATAACGGAACCTGGCGCGGAGATCCTCTCCTCCGTCGCTCTCGTCCTCGATCGTGAACGGAGGGGTGACGGACTTGTTGAGGATGTCTATGGCCTCAAGCCTGATCTCGATGTCACCGGTGTCCATCTTCGGATTCTTGCTCTGACGCTCGACAACCTCTCCGGTGGCCTGGATGACATATTCACGTCCCAGCGAAGTCGCGGCCTCGACCAAAGCGGCATCAGCATCGGCCTCAACCACGAGCTGGGTGATGCCGTAGCGGTCACGCAAGTCAATGAAAGTCATTCCGCCGAGCTTCCTTGACCTCTGCACCCAACCGGCAAGTGTCACCTTCCGCCCGACATTCTCTATGCGGAGCTCTCCGCACGTGTGTGTTCTGTACATATTTGATGTATTTTGAATATTCCTCCTCCCGCAGTTCCGCAGGACACGTCCAGCAAAACCGCAACCCACAAAGTTAGCAATTTCTTCACAAGAATGATTGAATATGTCTGATTTTCATTCAGCGGTCATATTCATAGGATGACATAGCGCATCATATTACGTAATAAATATGAACACTTTTTGATACATCAAAAAGTGTTCATACAAAAAGGACAGGAGTTTCAGGCTCCCCGAATATATTCAAAATCAGCTATTCAGGCTTTCCCGAAGGAAGAATTCTGCACATCAGAGCGGCAAGAGACAGGAGGATTAATATTCCCAAAGCCACGAAACCGGCGGTCTGATAGCCGAAATAGAACAGCAGGCTGGAGACCAAAAGCCATATTCCCAACGACACATAGTCACAGCCATCCTGAACCCAAAAGTCCTTCAGTTTTAAGTTCTTTTGAGACAGACCCCTAATGAAGGAGACCACCCCCAGAAGCACTATAAGCACAGCCACCGCCAAAAGGACATATTGAATAACTTTGTTGTGCTGAAGAAACGAGCTGACCAGCACGAGTGCACCAAGGTTGATGGTGCTGGAGATAGATTGAGAGATGCTATTCATTTTCTATATTCCAATATATATAACTATAATAAGCGACAGCCAAACCGCAATACAGCCCGTTCTTTTCCTCTTCTGACAACTCATCCGATGCGCTGATATAACGATAGTAGCTATTAATATGGACAGCCAACTCGCTCAATGAGGAAGAATAGTTATTTATGAAGGTCAAGAAAGACTTGGCTACATTTGCCATTAAGCTATTAGATGTAAAGGATATTCCACCATCCGAATACCGTTCAAATAAATCTTCACAGGAAGTGAACATTTCTGGAGAATCAAAAATTCTTGCCTCCAATTCAGATACGTCTGCCGGCAAGTCATCATCGTTGTCCAGGTCTGGTGGAAGAGAAGCCAAATCAACACCCCCCTCAAAAGCGTTTGTTACATTATCCAATATTTCATTATGAAGTGCTCCAACAGCAATAGCATCGGCAGGTAATTCTAATCCACTGGCATAATCAACATCCACATCACCTTCCGAAGCCCCACAGGATTGCCCTCTAACCAAACGCCCCTGTTCAATAAAGGCTTCTGTTTCAATCACACAAGACGAGGTTCCCGGAGAAGTCGCCAAATCGGCGATATAAGATGCGCCTGCTCCTGACACCAATCCCATAACAGCACCGCCAATAATAGCACCTTCAATCGTTCTCCCCCCAAGGAGAGTACCTATCTTTCCACCTATCATCGCTCCTTTCTCCGCTCCTTCGCAAGCTCCGATAAAATCAGAGCTTACCAGTGCAAGGAAACGTCCCCACCCTCTAGTCTCAGGATGAGTACTCGCTACAGTCTCTTGGTAGAGAGACAACTGTTGCAACAGAATTGATTCTTGTTGCTGTGGCATTTCATTCTTCTCCGATTCGCCACAGGAAACTCCTGCCAATAAAGCCATACAGGCAATAAACGCAGATTTAACTAAAAATTTACTCATAACATTTTGTTTTAGTTGAACTAATTATGTGTCAGCAATCTGACGATTACAATTCTCTTATAATACAAACACGCCCCAATACCGGAACTCTGAATCTACCGTAAAACGAATCTGATAATAACCTTTTTCATAAATATCTTGAATAACCGCAGAACCCGAATCGCTGTCAACAATAATATTTTGAACATTCCCTGTTGAATAGTTGTGCACTTCAATATCTACATCACCTATACTCTTCAAGAATACAACCACAATTGAAGAAGACATTGAGTCATAATAGGCACGCAGCGGCAACACATCCAAAGAACGAGGTCTCAGAACATGATTATCATCCTTTACTGGACGGATGACAATATCCTGATAATCATCCGTTAATAGTTTTGCCATCGAATCATAAGGACATACGATAGAAGACGTGAATAATACAACGGCAAAAATGCGAGGTAGTATTTTTCTAATCATAACTATAATTATTATTTTCGCTGCAAAGTTCGGCTTTTGCCGCTAAACATAACAAAAAATAGCCAGAAAGACATAACGTTTTTAGATGGAGAAATGCGCCTTGGAATAGTCTCCAAGGCACATCAGAGAGCATCGCTCAAAAAAAACCTAACGGGATTAGACGTTAACATCTTGCAAAGCAGATAATTAGCAAAAAGACAATAAACACGCATGCTCAAGTACATTATATTAACACGAACCGAGATTATAAAAAAAGAAGATATCTCTCCACATTTTCAGATGTTCCTTTCTTGATTTTGTTTTTCATTCTTTGTTTTTTCATATAAACGGCTTCTTTGCTCGGAAAATCAAAAATCATAAGAATAAGGGCAGCATCAAACTGTGCGACAAAACAACTGAACAAACGGAAATCACTTTCCTCCCAATCTTTAAAATCTGTACGAAAAGAAGTCATAATATTATCATAAACCTTGTCAAGCTCCTTCTCAAACCTATGTTGCTTGTCATCTTTATTATTAATCTCACCGACTATATGATTAACCCAAGTATAGACATCCGTTCTAACACCTGTAAAGTTAGTCCTTTTTTTACGAGAAGAATACAACACATCAGCTAATTGCACCAACCAAGAACTCTGTGTGCGATAAATATCGAAATAACTTCTCTTAATGACATCTAGATCATTACGAATCTGATCCGCTGTCTTACGACTCTCACTAAGATCCACATTAAGAGCTTCTTTCATTAACACAAGACATCGTCTTTCCTCTTTTGCTTTCTTAACCCTACGATTAATTACGATTCCGGCACAGAATGTCAGCAAGAATAAAGCAAGTACCGAACACGCTATTTTAACATGTAGATCAAGCAATTCCCGTTTTCTTTGATAACTCAACATCTGGTAGTAGTTCTTCTGAATAATCGCCGATGACTGGTTTTGCATTCTGAGAGCCCTTTCATCTGTATCCTTTAGTGATTCAACAAGAAGGTGATACGCCCGGTCAAAGTCTCCATTAGCAAGTAACACCCTGCTTTTACAGTATTTATATGCGGGAGTCTCACTTTTACCCTCCTTGTCCAGCAGTGAAAAAATCTTATCGGACTCCTCGTCGCGCCCAATAGTTTTCAAGGCAAAGGCATAAGTGCACTTCTGAACAAGGGACAGCGAATTGAAACCCGACATTCTCATTGAATTTTCAAACATATTTACAGCCAAAGACGCATTTGGCGTCGGACATATAATAAGCATATGACCATAGGATGCTATAGCCATCGACATATATGATTGAGGACAGTCTTTGTCTCCGATTATCTTATTATAAAGAGAATCCGCCTCCTGCCAATCCAGATTGCTAACACAAACTTTTGCCTTATTAATCTCCATCAAAAACACATTATCAGACTCATTTGCATCTCTAAAATAGACTATAGCTTTGTCATAATAGACTTTACTTTCCGAATAATTGCATGTCATAAGATATGATTCCGCCATATCTGAACAAACAAAGCCTTTCATCCGGACATCAGCCACATCATTTATACCGTCAAGAGCCATTGACAAGGTAACTATCGCCTTATCATATTCCCCAGCATTCATTTGAATCCTAGCAAGATATCTCAATGACAGGAATTTATCGTCAGCAGAACCCCTATACGCAAAATAATCAACTGCTTGCCTTATAACCCCCGGATCAGTCGTATCGATGCAATTTCTATCCAGAGCAATTGAATAAAGTAAAGAGAATCGTGCCTTCTGAGATCTATTCTTTAGTTCTTTACTATCTACTTTTCTCAAAAGGGATAGAGCACTGTCAGGTTTAGTCCACATCACATTATCAGCAGCTGACATCAAATAGTCTATTCCGTGATTCTTACAAGAGGGCAGTAAGGATATAGACAATAATAACATTAAAAGAAGTTGTGATGCCTTCAGCAACTTACCTGCACGACTTTCCATACAATTACGCTGATTTAGATACAATAAAAGCAGCCGACTCCGGTTCCGGAGCCGGCTGCAACAATTCCAAAATATTACTTCTGGATAAGGACGTTGTTATAGACTTTCGTGAAAATCGACAACTTCATTCTGTAGGTTGAAGTAGGCTCCTTTTGACTGAAAATCTCAAAATAGACGCCGGAAACGACGCGGTCGCTTGCAGACCAGGTTCCGATGTCCTTCAAAGGAGCATAGTACTTGCCCGTCTCCGGATCCAAGGTGAAGGTGAAGGCCGCCTTGATCGAGAAGTCACCCCATGTAATGTAACCTCCGCCGTAGAGCACGGAATAAATATGTACCGGGGCTTCTTTGTAAACACCCTCTCCGGCATACTGTCCCGCACTGATCGTGAATGTTAATGTGTTAGGATCGAAAGGAACTTCAATGTTGGCCCCCTTCACTATGCTGTTGTCGGGAAAGTAGATTTTGAATGTACCTTTTTCCGCATCGTAATCACTTACCCTCACCGTCATTGAGTTCGTGGCTGTGCCGGTGGCGGTCGTTGTTCCGAACCAGGAATATTCGCCGGCAAAGACATTCTCAAACGACCATTGGAGAATCTCTATGGTCTTGGTGCCGATTGTGATGTGGCCTGTACGCATCTTGCCGGTCGTGTTGTCGGTGGCCTTGATGACCACGTTCTCGCCCTCATAGACAGTCGAAAGCCAATCCACGTCGGCGACTCCGTCCGGCTTATGGTTGTAATGCGTCAAAGGAATGGACACCTGACCGTTGACATCATCAAGGTGGTAGCTGTCCTCGGCTTCCTCAAGGGAGAAATAGTAGCCGTACTGGTGTGCGGTCACTCTCGTGGAGTAGTTGCCGGACTTGATCACGATGTCGGCGTAGCGGTTTTCGTAGCCATCATATTCGTCAACCTTCACATTGATTGTGTTTCCGCTCACGGAAGCCGTACACCACGAACGGGAGGATTCGACAGTAACGGATCCCGTGGACGAGAAAGTCACCGTACCTACACCGCCCTGCGGTTGGAAGGTTATGTCAGAGGCGGTCACTCTCACCGTCTCAACAGTATCATAGTCTCCTTCTTCACTCTCGCAGCCCGCAAGGAAAAAGACAAGCGGCAAGGCGGCAAGAGCCATTAATATCTTCTTCATACAATTCTATTTTTTAGCAAGGGAATAAATCCACCTTATAATCGTGACTTTGTTCATGAAACACCAGCCGGTACTGATTGCGGGAGCACCCACGTTGTTCCCCGCGGAGTCCCACATACGGAGATAGAACGAGTTTGCCATACGGGTGTTGCTGGACCAGCGGTATTGAGGCTGAAGGTAGTAAACAGGTTTATCCTCATCTCCGTTCCATTCCGTATAGCCCATCACGACGGAGGATGCCCAGGTGTACCCGCCGGTCGCTCCGTCAAGAGCGCAGAGACGGACTTCATTGCCATTGGCAAGGTAACCAAGGGTCTGTCTCATCCAGGAAAGCGTCCCGTCAGCCCTGTTGTAGTCCCAGACTATGTCAAAGTTCTCATTCAGCCCGGACATCAGGTATGTGGAGTTCTTGACACCAGGGGAAAGTGTCACCGCGACCGAATCGTACTGCAAATCAGCCTCATTCATACGGTTATAGTACAGCCAGTACTCGCCTTCATAGTCCTTGTACCTTCTGAAACCGTCGCGCACGGTGCCTTGAAGACTCTCGGACGTCCCTGCCAATGTCAATTTCATTGCGTCCGGATCAAACTGAAATTCATCCAGCACCGCACTGCCTATCGTAAGCGGTTCATAGAGACGGATTCCGCCGGGCGTGAACATGTAGGCGACCTGGCTGGACTCCTCTCCGTAAGAGAATGTAATCTGCTGGTAGGTCTGGTCAACGTTGCCTTTGACTTCCTTGCCGCCGAGATTTCCGGTCAGACCGCTCAAACCACTGCCTGCGAAATCATCAGAGGCAGCCTTGACCTTTTCCAGATAAGACACACCGGCCTCGCCCAAAGGCTTCATCAGGATGATGTTGCCGGAGCGTCTTCCCATCATCTTCACGTGGTCAGCCTCCACTTCAAGGAGCATAAACTCAAAGTCTCCTCCATAGGACTGGTACATCGATGAATTAGGCGTGGAGAAATAATGCATGAATTTGTTGTCGGTGTCGAAAGAGAGCGTCGGCCCGGTGTCGCTGCCAAGACGATACAGGCTTGTCAGCGTCTCGCTCACATCCGAAGAGAAGTCGCAGCCGACCTCAACGCTTTCCTCACCAAACTTCACGGTAAAGTTATGACCGCCGTAAGACTGGGACTTGTCCGGGAAATAGTACATAACCCAACCATTTTCCGGCTTCATCAGAACCTTCTTTGCATTCGCAAGGTACTCCGTCATCCTCACCGAAGGAGACTCGTCGAAAATCTCGGCCTGATCCTTCAGGCAGGACGGAAGAACCAATCCCAATGAGGCTATCGCTATAAGTATAATCTTTCTTGTCTTCATATTCACTGTTTTTATTTAAGTGTCAGGTCCGTCAGGTCGATCAGCCCGTTGTGGACATCCGTCTGACGGCGCAGAACGGTTGAACGGAGGAGGTCGATGTCAATCTTGAATGTGTCCATCATGTAGGAACGGACATAGTCGAGCTTGGTCTTGAGTAGTTCCGCGCCGTCAGCCCCGTCTGCGGAGGCCGCCTCCAATTGTTCCTCCCACCATTCCGGAGTGTTGATGATATAAAGAGACAGCATCTCGGCGAAATCCTCGCTTGAGGAATGCTGGGCATAGGAGGAGATGTACCCTCTGAGAAGGTAGCCCGTGTTGTAAGGCGACGAGCTCCAGCTGTCGGCAACATAAGTGGTTCCGGTCACTTCACGGAACCCTGCCGGATAGTCTCTGGTCTGATTCAGGATGTGGGTGAACTCGTGATGGATTGTCTTGAAGTACCTGCTGTTAAGGCCGGAAGCGGAGGCCAGGTACGACTTCAGGTAATTCACTCCGGCAAGAAGGATCTTCTTCCCGCTTTCAGCCGTACCGAGAATGTAGGTACCATTGTTCTTGTACTGCCATTCACCGATGAGGAAGAACTCCTTAGGGAAGTACTGACGGGTGAAGTCAACGCCCGCGACCTCATCATAAGTGTCAATGCAAAGATACTTGACCAAATGGGCCAGCATCACCGAACACTCGAAGTCTGCGGGAATCGTGTAGTAATTCAAGTCCGACTCGATGTTCTCGTACCGGTACTTGAACTCTATGTTGTACGGAGAGACATAGTTGGCCTCAAGCCACTTGTCGAAATCATTCCTGGAGTATTGGTCAACCGTTATGATGCTGTCCGGATCCAGATTGTCCTCCGAACAGGAGACACCGGCGGAAAACACGGCTACGGCCATCAGGAAATATGTCAATGTTTTTTTCATACTCTTAAAATTTTTCTAAACGCTACGTTTAACGAGGATTCGGAGTGATGCCCGCCGCGATGACGCGCGCCGGAATCTGCATCGCCCGGCGAGGATCGTCCAATGGCATTGAGTCCGTGAGCTTGTCAGGATTGCCGGACATATCCATACTTCTGCGGTGAATCTCGATTCCGAAACGCTTCACATCGAACCAGCGCTGTCCGAGGCCGAGAGACTCGATCCTCTTCGCGGCGATCACGCACTGGTACATTGCCTCTTCCTGAGAGCCTTCCTCAACCGCTCCGAAGACCGGATTGATGTGCTTCTTGACAGTGGACTTGTTCCATTCCCAGTAAGCGACACCGTCATAGAACTTCTTGATTGACTCCGGAGTCATGTCAGCGGTGGAGTTGTTGCAGTTGTGAACCCACAGGTTCAGGTCCTCGCAAGCCTTGTTGTAGTCGCCAAGGTGAATGTAGGCCTCTGCCCTGTTGAGCAGGCACTCATCCGTGCTGAGGGCAGGGTAAACAGTCCTGAGGTAGCCGATTCCAGCGACAGGGTCGGTGTACTGGAATATTCTTGGGCACCGCCAGAAGATCACCCTGTCCATGCTGCCAATGTAAACGGCAGGGGCGTCTTTGTAGCCGGCGTTGCCCCAAGGCTGCATGGCAAAGCAATCCTCGTTGTTGGCCATATAGGCACCGTGGGAGTACATGGTTGAGGTGTAATAGCCGCCGAAGGCCTGACCCATCACGGAGAATGCCGTGAAGAGCAACAGGTTGGCATTGACCGAAGGATCCACATAGTGGAGGGTTGTAGGCTGCTGCTGCGGACTGCCGTTCGGCATCGTGGCCAGCACATCATAGTCCCTCAGCATTGTGGCCGGAGACGAGCCAAGACACATGTCGGCATACTTTATCACCTGGTCGTACTTCTCATAGAAAAGATAGAATCGCGCGGCGAAAGCGTAGGCCGCAAGCTTGTTGAAATGGTACTTCGGGACAGTGTAGTTGTCATCCCCGACCAGCGCCAGACCTTTTTCGAGGTCTTCCTCTATCTGGGCGTAAACATCAGCGACATTGCCTCTTTCGTACTGAGGGGCAAGGGTGGTCTCCGGCTGAGTCATGTAAGGGATTCCGAAATCCGTCGAACTGGTCTTCTTGTTGTACTGGAGGCAGAACATGTTGACAAGCACGAAGTGAGAGTAGGCACGGCAAAGGTAGGCCTCGCCGAGAGCCTGGCTCAACACGGTGGAGGTTTCCGGCCCGCCAAGCTCATCTATGGCGATGATGGCCTGATTGGCCGAAGCGATAGCGGAATAGTAGGATCCCCAGATTCTTTCCGTGGACTCATTGTTGGACTCCTCCAGCTCGCTCCATTCGTAGATGGAGTCGAAGAAGCGGCTCGTCCCGGTGTACTGCACACCATAGTTGTCCACATTGTCGGAATAGAACTCGGCGATGAGGATGTGGTCATTCTCGGAATACGCCGACCCCAGAAGTGCGACCACCTTCTCCTCTGAATCAACAGTGGCCCTGTTGTCCGGAGTCGTGTCGAGGAATTTGTTGCAGGCTGATAGACCGAGCATGGCGGCGACAGCCAGAATGTACGTTGTCTTGAATGTTTTCATAACTTTTCTTGCGTTTAGAGTCCGAGTTTAAGAGTCAATGTGAACTGCTTCGGAACAGGGACCGCCACACCGCCGGTGTTGAAGAACTCAGGGTCCTGGCCGTTGAGTTTGCTGTCAGCGTAGATCAGGAAGAGGTTCGTCGCCTGTAGCTTAAGAGACATCGAGTTCATCCTCAAAGCCTTGACAATCCTTGACGGCATCTCGTAAGAGAGGGAGATCTCCTTCATCCTGACGAAGTCTCCGCTTGCGATGCGCTCGGTGGAGTAGTTGTAGGCGTTGTAGGCATAACTCAAAGAGGAGTATTTCTTGTTCTGCCAACGGCTCGCGATGACAGGGACCGAGGTGGAGTTCTCGTCACCAGGAACAACCCAACGGTTCTTGAACTCCTTCGGCATCGAGGAAAGGTCGGAGTATGAGCTCTTGAACACAGGGTCAAGCCTTATGACGTTACCGAACGAGTAAGTCATAAACACGTTCAACGTGAATCTCTTGAACTTGAATGTGTTGCCGAGGGAACCGACATCTGTAGGCTCGGACGTTCCGGAATATTCAAGGAATCCGAGTTTGTCAGGATCGCTATTCTGGAAGTTGATCCCCGTCACCGTGAGTTCGCCCTCCTCATTCAGGAAGGTCGGCAGACCTTCGGAGTTCAACCCTTTGAACGGGATGGAGAAGATACTGTGGTTAGGATAGCCTTCCTGGGCGAATCCCGTGCCGGAGACAAGGTCTATAACTCTCTGTGAAGTAAGCAGGTCGGTCACTTCATTCTTGGTGTGGGAGTAGATGAAATTCGTTTGCCATGAGAAGTCCTTCGTCCTGATGTTGGTGGTAGTGAGACTGAGCTCGACACCGCTGGACTTCATCGAAGCGATGTTGCCGTACTTTTTCACCTCGCCGCCGACACCCGGAGTGTTGGTCAGACCGATCAGGTCGAAGTTGTTTCTCCTGTACCAGTCAAAAGCGAAGTTGATTCTGTTGTCAAAGAAACCCGACTCGAAACCAAGGTTGAACTCATGCTTCTTCTCGAATGTGAGACCCTCATTGGCAAGGCTGGAGATGGTGAGGATGGATTCCTTGAGACTGGAAGACGGTCTCCAAGGAATGTCGCTCTCGATTTTCACCTCGGAATTGTTGACCCAGGACGGGCCGCTTTCTCCAGTCAGTGAATATGAAGCCTTGAGAGCCAGGTGAGAGACGGAAGGGTAGAGTCCCTTCATGAACGGCTCATCATGCACATTCCACCTTCCGGAGACGTTCCAAGTAGGAAGCCACCTTGCGGTACGAGACCTTCCAAGGCGGTTGGAACCCTCATAACGAACTGTCCCGTTGATGATGTATCTACCTTTGAACGAATATGTTCCCGTTCCGAAAAATGCAGCTCTGCGCTCACGTGAGTTGCCGAGGGTGTAGTAGTCGGCTCCGTCCTCGGAACCTTTCTTGAAGACGAGATAGTCGTAGTTGGCGATCTCACCCATGTCGTACTGCATACCCCAACCTCTGAACCAGACGGCGTGACGGTCAACACTGTTGACCTCCATACCACCATAAAGGTTCAGCATATGATCCTCTCCGAACTGGTCGTTGTAGCTTGCCGTGGCGCGGAAATCCCATCCGTACATCTTGTTGTCCGTGCGCTGGAAAATACCTCCGTTAGGGAGCACCGTCTCAGGCAAAGAGTACGGATTGTCAGGATCTGTGTAAAGGAACGGATTGCTGTTCCTTATCGTCGAAGTGCTCATCTCCCTGTAGGCAAGAGCCTGGTTGGAGTTGTCGAGCACATTGTGCTCACGGGTTGTCTGGGAGTATTTCACAGCTGCCAGAGCGCTGAGTTCCAACTTCTTGATTGGCTTGTACTTAAGTTCAGCCTGATTCCTGAGGTTGAACACGTCCAGATCCAGATAGTTGTTTTCCAACTCGTACATGATGTTGAACGGAGCGTAATTCCTTGTGTAGAACACGTCAGGGTCAAGAGTCCTGGAAGTGTTCAGGGCGTAGGAGTACGGGTTGATGTCGAAGTCTCTCTTCACCTCACCGGTCACAGCGTTGATGGACGAGCTGAGGGTTCCCGGCGCCCTCTGCTTTCTGTACGAAGCATTGCTGATGAGGTTGAGGGACAGGTTGTCGAAAATCTTGTAAGTCAGGTTCATATTAGCCGTGTAACGCTGAACCGAACTCTGGTTCGTCCACCCGGGGTCATCCATGATGCTCATTGAAGCATAGTAGTTTGCCTTGTCGGAGCCTCCGGACATGCTGACAGAGTGCGTGTGCTGGATGGCCGTCGAGAACAGACGGTCGAACCAGTCTGTGTTGCGGTACTCCGCCGCTCGGAGATATTCAGCCTTCGCCTCCGGAGTGTTGGCCAAAGCGAACTGTCCCGTCTTTGGGTCGTACTGGCTGAGAAGCTGGTACATCTTTCCGTAAACTCCGCTGTCGGACGCCGTGGAAGTGTGGGCATAATTCAGCCATCCCTTCTGCTGGAGTTCCTGATAGATTCCCATCTGATCCTGGGAGTTCATGATGTTGAAAGTGCTGTACATCGGCTTCAGGCGCATCGTGTACTCACCGTTGTAGGTGATGTGAGCCTGACCGGCGCGCCCTTTCTTGGTGGTGACCACGATGACTCCGGCCATGGCCCTGGCTCCATAGATGGAGGTCGCCGAGCCGTCCTTGAGAATGTCGAAACTCTCGATGTCATCCGAGTTCAATCCAGCGATCGCTGAAGAAATCAACGTGTTGGCGTCTCCGGAGGAAAGATCCTCCGCACTGACCTCGACCACGTCCTCCATGATCACACCGTCCACAACCCACAACGGCTTTGAGGAGCCGTAGATTGACGTCGAGCCGCGGACACGGATCTTCGGAGCGGTTCCGAATGTTCCGGACACGTTCTGGACCGAAACTCCGGCCACCCTTCCTTCAAGGGAACGGCTGATGTCGGCCATACCGTCCAGCTTGGCGTCGCTGGCACTGATCTTGGTCGCAGAACCCGTGAACATTCGCTTGTCCATCTTCTGCATACCTGTCACCACAACGCCTTCGAGGACTTCCGAGTCCGGATCCACCGTGATCTTCATCTCATCGGCGATCGCCACCCTCTTCTCCTTGGCTCCGAGATAGGTGACAACGACGAATTTAGCTGTTGCGGGAACTCCAGTGATCTGAAAGTTGCCATCGATATCGGTGATTCCACCGATTTTGGTTCCTTCCACCGAGACATACGCCCCGATTGCGGGCTGCCCGTCCTCCGAAAAGATGACGTTGCCCTTGACGGTTCGCGTCTGCGCTGACAGCAGCCCTGCCGCCGTCAGGAGAAAGACCAAGACCATAAAGATTCTTTTACTCATATAACTTGGTTTTGTTAAACGTAGCGTTTAATAAAAAAACGTTTTGTACCCATCGGCACAAATAACCCCACCTCCTCAAAAGCCTCCGAGAAGTTTTCCGTCAAAAAAGCTCTTTTACAAAGGGATAATGAAAAAAACGCCTTTCTGTATCGTTTAAGCGAGTTGCGAAGATAGTCAAAAAAAAAAATAGAAGCAACAATCTGACCGGCCTGCTCCGCAATATTGTGGAAGAAATCAATAGGTGCGGAGGCTTAACTCTCGGACGGTGTGGAGGCTGTTACAATGGCGGACATCACACCAAAGCATCCACTCATGAATATGTCATGCTCAAGTTTCGCACGTGCCCACATGCAAGTGATAAAATACCTTATCTCACGTTCGGGAAGCATCGCACGTGAAAATCAGTTCACGTTACCCCCTCCCTAAATCCCTCCCCTCGGGGGAGGGACTTGCTCCGTCA
>CAVERO010000027.1:0-21767 GCA_963617915.1 Candidatus Methanomethylophilaceae archaeon
GAAGGAGTGTGCCGGTGGCACATGACTGATGAACAAATAAATTCAGGCCAAAAAAACGAGCAAAAGCACCAAGTTATTTTTTAGGAATCACTAAAGCGAAAATATTTCAATTATTCGAGAAACATAACTAAATTTGCGTTCCGGATGAACTTATCCGCTGCAATTAATGATCAGGAAACTGTCCATAGTGCCGATCTTTCTGGCGATGATGATGGTGACACTGGCCACAGTGCTGCCGCACCACCATCACCAGACCATGATCTGCATCGTGGAGGAGGTCTGCGGAATGGACGGATGCCTCGATGACGAGCACACGCACCATTCTGACGCGAACCACGATCAGGACGAAAGCCATTGCGTGGCGCACAAGCAGTATTGCCCTTCTGAGACGCTGCACATCGACCACCAAGACTTCGGCACGGATGCGGACAACATATTCCCGATTCTTGCGATTCTTTCCAACCTGTTGACCGTCAACCTTGAAAGCGCCGCTATTGAATATGTTTCCAGGAGTGTCATCCCTTCCATCGCACCACCGCCGGCCTCTCCGGCAGCTCCGAACGCACCTCCTGTAGCGGCATAATCATGGTTTGGCTCCTTGCGTGAAAACACATCTTTCGCGCGCGAAGACCCGCATGAACATAAATTCGTGCGTGAATCGTATGGGTTCACGCACCGTTCAATCAAGTAAGGAGACCTTGAAAAGTAACTGTTTTTTTAACGCTTGCTAATATATTCACGACTATCAAATGAAAAGAACTATAATATTGATAATGGCATCCTGCGCCATTCTGGCAGGGTGCGGCAACCATTCCTACCACGAGGGACACGACCACGACCACGGAACCGAGGCGCACGAAGGACACGACCATGACCATGAGGCAGAGGGACATGAGGGGCATGAGGGACACAACCATAACGGCGAGATCGAGGTCAGCCTCGAAAGGCAGAAGACTTTCGGGCTCACAACCGAGACTGTTGCGGCGGGAGAGTTCAACGAGGTGATCCGCACAAGCGGACAGATTCTCTCCGCCATCGGCGACGAGACCACCGTCGTGGCCAGAAGTTCCGGAATCATCAGTTTCGGGAGGCTGACGGAGGGTTCGGCAGTGGGCAAAGGCTCGCTCATCGCCACGGTCTCATCAAAGAACCTCGGTGGAGGCGACCGGCTGACAAAGGTGAAAGCCGCATACGAGACTGCCAAAAAAGAATATGAACGAGATCTTCAGCTGAGCAAGGACAACATCGTCAGCGAAAGCCATCTGGACCAAAGCAAACTGGCCTTCGAGCAGACCAAGGCCGAGTATGACGCACTGGAGTCAGGCTCATCGGAGGACGGGAATGTCAGCGTCACTTCCCCGCTGGGCGGCTTCATCAAGAAACTCTGCGTGGCCCAGGGCGACTATGTCGAGACCGGGACCCCGGTCGCGGTCGTCAGCCAGAACAGGAGGTTGAGGCTCCGCGCCGATGTGTCCGAGAAATACTACGGACTTCTGGCCGGAATCAAGGACGCCAACTTCTCGACATCCTACAGCGATGAGGCTTACAGCCTTAAAGGACTCAACGGACGGTTGCTCGGCTACGGGAAGGCCTCTGACGGAGACTATTATATTCCTGTCACATTCGAGTTTGACAACAAGGGAGATTTGATCGCAGGATCATACGTTGACATATTCCTGAAATCATCTAACTCCACAAAGGCAATCAGCGTCCCGGTCAGCGCCGTGGTGGAGGATCAGGGAATTCACTATGTCTTCGTCCAGCACGACGAGACAGGTTTCTTTAGGCGCGAGGTCACGCTCGGACAGTCTGACGGGCAAAGAGTCCTTGTAAAGAGCGGTCTTGGCGAAGGTGAGGTTGTCGTCGCAACCGGTGCCGTCCAGGTGAAACTTGCGTCCGTGACCGCCGTTCCGGCTGGACATTCACACAGTCATTAGGCCTATGGAACAGCTCAGACACGAAAACGGACTGTTGAACGGGATCATCCGGTTCTCGCTCAACAACAGGATGGTGGTCCTCGTGATTGCCGCGCTATGCCTTGCAGCGGGAATATATTCAACCCTGCACACGGAGGTCGATGTGTTCCCCGACCTGAACGCTCCGACGGTGGTGGTCATGACCGAAGCGGAGGGAATGGCTCCGGAAGAAGTCGAAAGGCTCGTGACCTTCCCCATAGAGACAGCGGTCAACGGCGCGACCAACGTGCGCCGCGTGCGTTCCTCGTCAGCCACAGGATTCTCAATCGTAACCATTGAATTCGATTGGGGCACAGATATTTACAAGGCCAGACAGATTGTCTCGGAGAAAATCGCGATGGTGGGGGCGGACTTGCCTGAGAATGTCGGCAATCCCACTCTCGGGCCTCAGGCCTCGATTCTTGGCGAGCTGATGATCATCGGTCTGACCGCCGACACGACCTCCATGCAGGATCTGCGCACCATCGCCGACTGGACGATACGGCCAAGACTTCTCTCGACAGGCGGAGTGGCGCAGGTGGCCGTGATGGGCGGCGACATCAAAGAGTATCAGATCCTGATGGACCCGGGCAGGATGCGCCGCCTCGGGGTGTCGATGGACGAGGTCATCTACGCCGTCAAAGGAATGAACCAGAATGCCTCCGGCGGCACTCTCTATGAATATGGCAATGAATATATCGTACGCGGCCTCCTGTCAACCGACGACATAGAAGAACTGAAAAAGGCAGTGGTGAAGACCTCGGAGAACGGCTTGCCGATCACTCTGGACGCGATAGCGGATGTACGGATCGGTCCGAAGACCCCGGTTCTCGGCGTGGCGTCCAACGACGGGAAGCCGGCAGTGCTTCTGACAGTCACCAAACAGCCGAACACCAACACCTTGGCCCTAACTGACAGGCTCGACAATGCTTTAGATGAGCTGAAAGCCAATCTCCCAGCCGACGTGAAGGTCAACTCCGACATATTCCGTCAGTCCAGGTTCATCGAAAGCTCGATTGACAACGTGAAAGAGTCCTTGATCGAGGGTGCGGTCTTCGTGATCATCGTGCTGTTCATCTTCCTCATGAACTGGCGCACCACGGTCATCTCGCTTGTGTCGATTCCGCTCTCGATTGTCTTCTCGCTTCTGGCGCTCCGCTGGATGGGACTGACAATCAACACGATGAGTCTCGGCGGAATCGCAATCGCCATAGGCTCGCTTGTGGATGACTCGATTGTGGACGTGGAGAATGTGTTCAAGCGGCTGCGGCAGAACCGGGAAAAGCCCGAGGGAGAGCGTGAAAGCGTGATTCACACGGTCTATGAGGCCTCGAAGGAAGTCAGAATGCCGATGCTCAACTCCACGTTGATCATCATCGCCAGCTTCCTGCCCCTGTTCTTCCTCTCAGGAATGGAGGGAAGGATGCTCAAACCGCTGGGTATCACGTTCATCATCTCGCTGGCCGCTTCAACTCTCGTGGCCCTGACCGTCACCCCGGTACTGAGCAGTTTCCTGCTCGGTTCCAGGAACAGCGACAGAACCGGACGCGAGCCGGCTTTGGTCCGCTGGCTGAAGAAATATTACGGGAAAGCCCTCAACTGGTCACTCGGCCACAAGAAGACGATTCTCTGCGGTGTCGGGGCGCTTCTTGCCGCCGCCATAGTGATGTTCTTCAACCTTGGGGGCAGTTTCCTGCCGGCGTTCAACGAGGGCTCGTTCACGATAGCGATAAGCACGGTTCCGGGAATATCCCTGGAAGAGTCAGACCGGATGGGGCGCACGGCGGAGGAACTTCTGCTCAGCATCCCGGAAATCAAGACCGTGGGCCGCAAGACAGGCCGCGCCGAGCTGGACGAACACGCCTTCGGGGTGAACAGCTCCGAGTTCGAGTGCCCGTTTGAACTCGGAAAGAAAACACGTAAGCAACTGACCGACGAGGTTCGTGAGAAGTTGTCCGTACTTCCTGGAGTGAACATTGAGATCGGGGGACCTATCTCGCACAGAATAGATGCGATGCTCTCCGGAACAAAGGCCAACATCGCCATCAAGCTGTTCGGCTCCGACCTCAACAAGATGTACGAGATCGGGCAAAAGATAAAGACCACAATCTCAGACGTGGAGGGCATCGCCGACATCAACGTGGAGCAGCAGGTCGAGAGGCCGGAGCTGAACATCACTCCGAAACGCGAGATGCTCGCCCGCTATGGAATATCCCTGCCCGAGTTCGCAGAAGCTGTCAGGGTCATGATGGAAGGCGAGGTTGTCTCGACAGTCTATGAGGGCAACCGCTCGTTCGACCTCACGCTTAAGGTAGGTGATGATGACCGCTCGACGATTGAGAGAATCTCCGACCTCGCCATCGACACCGGGGACGGAAAGAAAGTCCCGCTCTCCTACGTGGCGGACATCAAGTCAGCCGCCGGCCCGAACACGATCAACAGGGAAAACGTAAGCCGCAAGCTCGTAGTCTCCTGCAATGCCACGGGAGGGGAACTTGCGAAGGCTGTCGGAGCGATCCGCGAGAAAATCGCCGCGGACATCGAACTGCCTGAAGGCTACCACATCGAGTACGGCGGACAGTTCGAGAGTGAGGAAAGAGCATCCAAGACAATCGCCCTCGTGAGCATATTCAGCATATTCATCATCTTCATGCTTCTGTACGGGGAGTTCAAGAACATCCCGCAGTCGCTCGTGGTGCTGCTGAATCTGCCTCTTGCGCTCATCGGTGGCGTGGTGGCCATATTCTTCACTGACGGAATACTGAGCATTCCGGCCATCATCGGCTTCATTTCGCTGTTCGGCATCGCCACCCGCAACGGTATGCTGCTGATCGACCGGTACAACGTGCTCACTTCGCAAGGACATTCCCGCGAGGAGGCCGTGATGACCGGATCGCTGGACAGGCTGAACCCGATCCTGATGACCGCCATCACATCGGCGCTCGCCCTGCTTCCTCTCGCCCTTGGCGGCGACCTGCCGGGCAACGAGATCCAGTCTCCAATGGCTAAAGTCATCCTCGGAGGCCTCTTCTCCTCCACCCTGCTGAACGGCTTCATCGTGCCGGTTATCTACCTCCTCAACACGAAATCGAAAAAAGGTGATTAATGAATATAAGTCACTTCGACAGGCTCAGTGACCAGAAAAACACAATAACTGAAAAAACAACAGCCGTCGAGCCTTCGGTTGCCGAGCCTGCCGAAGCACCGATCATTCGGTTGCCGAGCCTGCCGAAGCACCGAGCATTCGGTTGCTGAGCCTGCCGAAGCACCGACCCTTCGGTTGCTGAGCCTGCCGAAGCACCGAGCATTCGGTTGCTGAGCCTGCCGAAGCACCGATCATTCGGTTGCCGAGCCTGCCGAAGCACCGATCATTCGGTTGCTGAGCCTGCCGAAGCACCGATCATTCGGTTGCTGAGCCTGCCGAAGCACCGATCATTCGGTTGCTGAGCCTGCCGAAGCACCGATCATTCGGTTGCTGAGCCTGCCGAAGCACCGATCATTCGGTTGCTGAGCCTGCCGAAGCACCGATCATTCGGTTGCTGAGCCTGCCGAAGCACCGAAATATCGAAACAACTAAAAGAATAAAGAATATGAAGTATTTGAATATAACTAAATTATTATTAGTCATCTGCATTTGTGTCGCAACCTCATTCGCAACTAAAGCCCAGACGGCGACGGATGACATCCTCCGGCTGATCGAGGCGAACAACCCCCAGCTCAAAGCCGCCGCAGCCGGGGTGGATGCAGAAAAACTGGCGAACCGTTCGGGTGCGTTGCTTGAGAACCCGGAGTTCGAGTTCAACTACCTATGGGGAGCCGACGGCATCGGCAACAGGCGCGACTTCCGTGTCACTCAGTCGTTTGACGTGGCCACGCTGACCGGAATGAAATCAAGACAGGTCGCCGGTCAAGACGAGCTGGCAGCCCTAAACTACAGATCCGAAAGGCTTAACGTGCTTCTTGAGGCGAAACAGGCTTGCATAGACCTGATTTACTGCAACGCCCTGAAAGCCGAGCTGGAAACCCATCTTGAGCAGGCGCAGACCCTCGTCACCGCTTTCGAGAAAAGGATGAAGGCCGGCGGTGCGAACGTCCTCGACCTCAACAAGGCCAAGGTGCATCTGACCGCCGTCCGAGGGCAAGTCTCGCAGGTGGAGGTCGAGCGTCAGACGCTTCTGGCAACCCTCAAAAGCCTGAACGGAGGGCAAGACATCATTCTTGACGACAGAGCTTACGACCTTTCGGAGAATCTTCCCGCCGACTTCGACTCCTGGTACGAGGAAGCCTCGTTGAAGAACCCCGTCCTGCAATATGTCCGGCAGGAGGTTTCGGTCGGCAGGAAGCAGCTCGCGATCGACAAGACCGCATGGGTGCCGGAGCTGACCGTCGGCTACATGAGTGAGCTGACAACAGCCGACAAGTTCCGGGGCGTGACCGTGGGCGTGAACTTTCCCCTGTGGAGCAACGCCAACAAAATCAAGCAGTCACGCGCAAGGATAGCCGCCGCCGAATCCCGCAAGGCAGCCGCCGAGCAGCAGTTCTACTACGACCTTCTTGCCCAGTACAACCGCGCCGCCAGCCTCAAGGCAAACGCCGAACTGATGCGGACTTCCCTCTCAGAGACCGACAGCCGCGACTACCTGCTGACGGCCCAGTCCAAAGGCGAAATCTCTATGATTGAATATCTTGTCGAGACCGACCAGTACTACGAAGCCCTCGGGCAGACCCTGGCCGCCGAACGAGACTACCATCAGGCACTGGCCCGGCTGAACGCCGTCGAACTGTAAGAAGCTGTTGTGATTTGTTTGAAATGTACTTCACGGTCCGGCCCGGTTCCGTCCGCCGGCTGAAGGGACAAAAAAAGAGGGTGACTAAATAATCACCCTCCTTCTTTTATGTGATGATGAGAAAGTTATTTTTCAGTGATCACTTGAGCCATTAACCTATTCCGCCTCGGTGGTCTCGCCAGGCATCATCACGACCTCGACGAAGTTGCCGGAGTTGTATAGTCTGGCAGCGGCCTCGCGGATGCCTTCCTTGGTCAGACCGCCTACCGCAGCCTCCCACTCCTTGTCGTAGTCGTAGCCGTTACGGAAGTAGCGCAGAAGCCCTGACAGCCAGTAGGAGTTGTTGATCCGGCTCTCAGGAACATTCTTTTTGAAATGCTCCACAGTCCTCGTGAACTGCTCGTCCGTAGGGCCTTCCTCGGCAAGTTTCCGCAGGCCGTCCCGGGCAAGAGTCCTCAGTTTCCCGGCAAGAGCCGGCTTACTGTTGAAGTAAACCTGAAGCAGATACCTTCCATCGGGATCCTTGCGGGCGTCAGCCGCAGTGGAAGCGCCGTAAGTGCCGCCCTCATCCTCGCGGAGAGTCTCGGTGTAGATCTGGTCAAGGATGTAGCTGACCGCGCTGGCAAGAGTCTGATCCTTTACGGAGAACGGACGGTAGTCGCTATAGACCTGAAGGACGGTCGTAAGCGGGGTCTCCATCTTCTGGTCGAAGACATCGACAACGTTGCCCTTGACAAGCCGCGGCTGGACATCAACCCATTTTGAAGCCTTCTTACCCTTCGGAAGAGAGCCGACATATTTCTCGACAAGCGGTTTGAGCGTGTCAAGGTTGACGTCGCCCACAATCACCATCGTGGCTCCGGCCACGTCGGCGAAGAGCCTGCGGTAGTTCCTCTCGATGGCCTGGAGGCTGGCCTTCTGGAGCTTTTCCATCGAAAGAACCTCGTTTCTCGGATTGTCATTGTAGAGAACCTTGTTGAATCTCTTCTGGAAAGCGTAGTTAGGGGTGTTCTCGAGGTTCGGGAGCACAGCCTTGAGCTGGGCTGTGGCGTTGTCAAACTCCTCCTGGTCAAAACGGGGTTCTGTGTACTCAAGGTAGAGAAGCTGAAAAGCGGTCTCCAGATCCTTCACGGATGAGTTTCCGGATATTCCGTTGTACAGGCCATCAATGAAAGGATTCACGCTGACCATCTTCCCGGAAAGCATCTTGGAAAGATCAGTACTCTTGAACTTGGACAGACCCTGGGCGCTTTGGAACACACCGTAGATGCTGCCGTCAAAAGAAGGCATATCCTCGGTCGGGATAAGGCTCTCTCCGCCTTCCTTGTAGAGCGAGAAGATTATCTGATCCTTCTTGTAGTCGGTAGGAAGAACCACGACCCTCACTCCGTTTGAAAGAGTCCACTGTGTCGCGTCATAGATGGTCGTGGAGGTTTTCTTAACCTTTCCGCCCTGAAGTGCGGCGGGATCCATCAGCGGTTCAGACGCCGCCTCCTCGGCGGGAGCCGCAATCTCGGATTTCTTCACTTCCTCGATGACCTGAAGGAGCTGTTCCGCCGTAGGAGTGGCGATGCCCTCCTTCTCGGGACCGCTGTAAACAACCACGAGACTGTTCTGATCGGCGAACGCCTGGGAAATGACCTGGTTCAGGACCGGAGCGCCGAGCTGGCCGAAGATGGCCTTGACCAGTTCAAGCTTGGCGGACGGCTCCATATAAGCGTGGTTGTTGAAGAAATGGTTGATCAGAGGATTGACGAACTCGCTGTTCTTTCTGGTGTCGGCGCTGTTCGCGGCCTTCTCGCAGGCAGCGATGATGTTGTCCTTGGCTCTGGTGATCTCTCCCTCGGTAAAACCGAATCTCTTCATCCTCTCCAGCTCGGTGACAAATGCCTTGAAACCGCCAAGAATGTTGTCTTCCTTCAGACCGACACTGCCGTCATTGCCCTCGATAGCCTCGCAGAGCTTGCCGATGCCGAAACTGCCGTAAAGGAAAGGAGCGTCCGCCTTTGAGGTGATGTCGTTGAAACGCTCCGACATCACCATCTGTACCACGCTCTCGATCAGATCGACCATAAGGCCGGCGGCGGTGGAATTCAGAGCCTCGTCCCTGGCCTCGCTCTCCCAGACCATCTCTATCGACGGAGCTGTCGTCTCCGGGTCGGTAAGGACAGCCACACGCGGCTCGGTGAACTCCTTGAACTGGATCTTCTCCTTCGCTTTAGGGTTGACGGCTGCCGGAATGTCGGCGAAGATCGACTTGATCTTTCCCTCGACGGCATCCACATCGACATCTCCGACAACTATGACAGCCTGCATGTCAGGACGGTACCAGGTCTGATAGAAGTTCACAAGGCTCTCGGGCTTGAAGGTCTCAAGATTCTCCTTGCTTCCTATCAGGGTGCAGGTGGCGTACTTGGAGTCGCCGTAGAGGTAAGGCAGAGACTTCTCGAAAGTCCTCCAGGCCGCGTTCCTGCGCGAACGCCTCTCCTCGATGATCACCGGACGCTCCTTGTCGATCTCCTCCGGATCGTTATTCACGAAATGAGAGTAGTCGTGCAGGATCAGGAGGCAGGTGTCCACAACAGACTCCCTGACCAAAGGAATATTATTGAGCATGTAGGTGGTCTGGTCTATGCCGGTTGCGGCGTTGACATTCCCGCCGAACGACGCGCCGATGCTCTGAAGCCAGTTCAGGATGCCTTTCCCGGGGAAGTTCTTCGTGCCGTTGAAGCACATGTGCTCAAGGAAATGCGCGAGACCGTCCTGGTCGGGAGTCTCCTGGATAGCCCCGACATTTGTGGCGAGATAGAACTCGGCCCTGCCCGCCGGCTTGTCATTGTGTCTGATGTAATAGGTCAGACCGTTCTCCAGCTTTCCTACCTTGACCGCAGGGTCATTCGGAAGCTGCTGCATCTGCGCCTGCGCAAGGAACGCCGAAGCGGACAGCACAAACGCCGAAACAAAAATCAGAAATCTTTTCATACTGAAACTATATTTAGGATTACTTTTCATCAATATATTCAAGAATATCCCCGGGCTGGCATCCCAATGCTTTGCAGACAGCGTTCAGGGTGCTGAAACGCACAGCCTTGGCCTTTCCTGTCTTAAGGATGGAAAGGTTGGCGGGGGTGATCCCTATCTTCTCTGCAAGCGCTGCGGAGGACATCTTCCTTTTCGCCAGCATCACGTCAACATTAACTACTATTGGCATTTCTATTCTGTTTTGACTCTTGCAAACTTACTCCAAAATTCTCGATTCAGCAAGAAATATTCACGATTTTCGATAAATAATTATTGAATATTGTGGCACAAGAGCAAAATATGAGGCAAAAACAGTTATATTTGCGGTGTTATAACAAACGCTTATGTTAGAGGATTTCAGACTGAAGGTCTTCATGGCCGTGGCCGAAAACGGCAGCTTCACCATCGCGGCGAAGGCGCTTGGGGTCACCCAACCCGCCGTGAGCCAGAACATCGCAGAACTGGAAAGGACAGTCGGGGCGGAGCTTTTCACCAGAGGCAGAGGCTCCGTGACCCTGACGGCCGCCGGAATCACTTTCAAGGAATATGCCGAGAAGATCCTGTACTGGTACTCCGCAGCCGGGCAACTGTTCGGCCCGTCGGGCAAGCTCACCGCGAACAAGCCCGTCAGCATCTCCGCCAGCGGCTTAATCGCCAGCCATATCCTATCCGAAGCTCTCTCAAAACTACTGACTTTCAATCCGTCCCTGACATTCTCGATTCACAGCGAATCTTCCCCGGACGATTCAGACATAAGGATTTACGCAAAAAGACACGTGGTCGAGCCTTCGTTCGAGGACATAGGCTCGTACTTGTTCAGCGTGACGGCATCAGCGGTCAGCTCCAACCTGGGATATTCAAAGATCTCTGACCTGAAAGGCCTTCCGCAAAGAGCCAGGCTCGCGGTTCCGGAAACATATTCAGAGATTCTGCCGCCGGACCTGAAAGCGCGCGTGGCGGTTGTGTCGGATTCAGTCGAAGCCGTCGTGAAACTGGTCGCGGACTCCCCCGACATCATCGGTTTCCTCCCCCATCCGGCCGCACCTGATGACATCATCACGCTTCCCGTCTCTCTTCCGGCGCTCACCCTCGACGTTCATTTTGAAGCCTCCGAACCCTCCAATCCCGTTGCAACAGCTCTGCGCCGCATTCTTTGCGACCAATATCAGGGATAAAAAAAGAGGCGACCCTGTCCGGATCGCCTCTAAGACAATTACCAAACGTCCCTATTACTCGCCCGGATGAATGGCGCCCATCGGACAGGCGTCGGCGCAGGTGCCGCAGTCGATGCAGGCGTCCGGGTCGATGGTGTAAACGTCGCCTTCGTGAATGGCGCCCTGAGGGCACTCGCCCGCGCATGTTCCGCAAGCCACGCAATCAGTTTCTGAAATCTTGTAAGCCATAATTCAAATAAATAAAATTGTTGTCATTCTGTCTGCCTCCGGAAACACGGAAACATTGTGCAAATATAAATCTTAAAATCACAATATCAAACCCCACACCACAAAAACAATGAGGGCCAACCCCACTTTTATCGCCTTTGCCTTGAAGAACGAGGATTTGCTGTCAGCCAGAAGAGGAAGCGAGGCGTGGCCGTCCTGCACTATGGAATTAGCCAGCAGGACCGGGAACGGAATCACTCCGCTTGCGAACAGTGTGACAAAGACAAGGTGCGGCCCGGACTCCGGAATCAATCCGATGGCAATGGCCAGCAGGATCATAAGGGCGGTGTTGCCGCTGACCCAGGCCGAGACGTCAATGAAATTGAAGATGACGCCTATGACCAGCAGCACCCCGAATGTCCAAAGGAATATGCTTGGAAGGTGCTTGCGCACAATGTGTTCCCAAAGATGTTCCTGCACAAAATGGTCGGAGGCGAAAAGAAGAGATCCAAGCACTACAAGGCTCAGCGCACCGAAAAGCCAGAAAGTCCATTCCTCATTGAAGACATCCAGTCCCTCGCTTTCACCGCCTTCCTCCAGCAGGCCAAGCAACAGAGCGGCTATGAATATCACGACTCCGATGAACATGAATATTCTTGTCCTGCCGAAATGTCTGCCCTCCTTGTTGTGATGTCCGTCCTGATGCTCGCATCCGTCCCCGTGCAGTTCAAAGGAATCCTCCAAGCGAGTTGGCAACGGTTTGTCTTTCGAGGAGAACCTGTCGATCAGCAGTCCGGTCACGACGGCAAGCGCGAAAAGAATCAGGAACAGCAGGGCGGCCTTGCCGGGAAACATAGCCAGCATCATGAACGACTCGTCTCCGGCCGTGGCAATCATCATTGCCACCAAAGCTCCGAAACTCAGCATCCGGTGCGTATAAAGAGAAACTGCGGCGAAGCCTCCGACGCATCCCGGAATCGAGCCAAGCAAGGCAGACACAAGCACTTGGACAAAACCGGATTTCTGGAGTGAGCGGAATATCCTGCCGTCCGACTCCACGTTGAACGACTCTATGACCATCATCATCACGACCACAAGGCCGGAGATCAGGACAGCGCCCCGCAAAGCGTCAAGTAGAACTGAAACAATCATATAGCGCTACGCCGTCACCCATCCGGTGAGATAAAGGTTGATGATGGGACGGAGCGGAGAGTTGGTGGTCAATGTCAGGACTACCAGACACTCCCCCACAGGGAATCCGTCCGTGTCGAAGGTCACCTTCAGTTCTCCTTTACCGCCCGCCGGAACATCGGCGAAAGCCTGCGCCTTCACGCGGGAGCTCTCTGAATCGACCTTATATATTCTGAAAGGAGACTTGCCCTTGTTGGTGAACGTGAATCCGCAGTCCACATTCGTCCCGGCCTTGACCTTTCCGAATGAGAAAGTGCTTTCGTCCGCTATCGGATTCGGGCCGTCATTGCGTTCCTTTTCAGTAAGATCCGAGAAGTTCTCCTTTGTGTATGTGAATACCCCTATGCGGCTCTTCCCCGCCCCGAGTTCGGGATTGGGTTCGGCGAGGATGGCCTCGGCGCCAGCGGCGACAGGTTCTTTTTCAGATGTAGGCGACACCACAGCCTTGTACTGACGGCCATCCACCAAAGGAGTGGCGTAGTAATAGTTCTTGCCCCAATGCTGTCTGTCCGCGGTCACTGTGTATGTGATTCTGGCGGTGGATTTCGCCGGGACCGGATTGGGAGAGACTTTCAGGGAAAGGCCCTCGCTGACATCGGAGAAACTCAAGGCGAAAGGCTTGCTTCCGAGATTGGCAGCGACTACAACTCCGCTCCTCTGCTGCCCTTGAGACAGATTGCCGCCCTTGATGTCAACCTTCTTGAAAGCCAGATTACCGAAACGGATTGGGTAGAGTTCCTCCAGAGAGAGCTTTTTGTCGTGTGTCACGCCCTTGAGCCTGAGGGTGACCGGACGTTTCAGACCCGAAAAATATGCCGTCAGCGACTTGTCGAACGGGTAGCCGCCCTTCTCGTCATTCTTGAAGGTTGCCTTGATGGTTCCGGTCTCGCCCGGAGCTATCGGCTTCCGGGTCCACTCCACATTGGTGCAGCCGCAGGATGAGACCACATTGTAAATCAGCAACGCCTTCTCTCCCACATTCTTGGCAGTGAACGTGGCTGTCACCGGACCGTCCGAGACAAGGATGTCCCCGAAATCGTGCACTGTCCGGTCCAGCTGGACAATTCCGCCGAACGTGTTGTCCTTGCCCGAGCCTTGCGCGGCAGCGGGACCGCCTGCGGACACAAGCAAAAGCAGTGCGGCGGCAATATGTTTGAATATATTCATAAACAGCGTTTTAAGAATATGTCTGAAGAGCCTTCAGCCCAAAAGCTCCTCAAACAAACAATGGACAAGGTATGCAAAATCCTTTCCACTGGCAAATTTACCACATTAAAGATACTTTTTCAAGTCCGGGCGGGACAATCGCACGGGAGGTTCTGAAATCTTTGTCAGCACTTGAGATATTTTTTCAAATGCGTGCCAAATTTTGTACTTTTGCACGATTATGCGATTATTATAGATGGCGAACATAGAACAGAACTACGACTACACGGACGACAACATAAAGACCCTGGAGGGTGTCGAGCACATCCGCCGGCGTCCGGGAATGTACATCGGAAGACTTGGCAACGGCTCCAATCCCGGGGACGGCATCTATGTGCTGCTCAAGGAGATTGTGGACAACTGCATCGATGAGTTCTCGGCCGGCTTTGGCAAGCAGGTCATCATCAGGATCGATGACAGACAGGTGACGGTCAGGGACTTCGGACGTGGAATTCCTCTGAACTCCGTCATCAAGGCCACCAGCCAGCTGAACACGGGAGGAAAGTTCGACGACAAGGCCTTCAAGAAGTCCGTCGGACTGAACGGCGTCGGCACCAAGGCCGTCAACGCCCTTTCCGAGAAGTTCTATGTCGAGTCTTTCAGAAACGGGGAGAGTTCCTGGGCGAGCTACGAGCGCGGAGAGCTTGTGGACAGCGGCAGGAAAGAGAACGTGAGCGAGAAGAACGGCACTCTCGTGGTCTTCACCCCGGACAGCGCGATGTTCGGAGGCTTCGAGTTCCACATGGACTATGTGGAGACGATGGTCAAGAACTACTCCTACCTGAAGAAAGGGCTGGCACTTGTCCTGAACGGAGTCACCTACAAATCCGATAACGGCCTGCTGGACCTTGTGAACGACAATCTCTCGGAAACCCCTCGCTACGAGCCGATCCACCTTGTCGGAGATGATGTCGAGGTCGTGCTGACGCACGGCAACTCCTACGGGGAGAACATCGCATCGTTCGTCAACGGCCAGAACACACGTGACGGTGGAACTCATCTGGCGGCTTTCCGTGAGGCCATCGCAAAGACCCTCAAGGATTTCTTCAAGAAAAACTACGCTCCCGAGGACTGCCGCCAGGGAATAATCGGAGCCATAAGCATCCAGATTCAGGAGCCGAACTTCGAGGGTCAGACCAAGACCAAGCTCGGCTCGACCTACATGTGGGAGAAGGAAAAGACCGACGGGAACGGGAAGAAGGTGCAGAACCCGGACGGTTCCATCGAGATTGACCGCGGCCCTACCATCCGTTCTTATGTCAACGACTTCATAGCCAGGAATCTGGACAACTACCTGCGCATCCACAAGGACATAGTCCCAGTCATCGAGAACAAGATCAAGGAGTCTCAGGCCGAGCGCGAGGAGATCGCCGGAATCCAGAAGAAGACCAGGGAAAGGAACAAGAAGGCCAATGTCTATAACCGCAAGCTGCGCGACTGCCGCTTCCACTACGGAGACAAGCTGCCGAAGGACAAGCAGGATCTCGGGGAGCTCACGAGCATATTCATAACAGAGGGAGATTCCGCGAGCGGAACCATCACCAAGGTGAGGAAAGCCGAATATCAGGCGGTGTTCAGCCTGCGCGGAAAGCCTATCAACTGCTACAAGGAAAGCCACAAGAAGGTGGCTGAGAACGAGGAGCTGAACCTGCTGATCTCGGCGCTAGGGGTCGAGGACGACCTTGACAACCTGCGCTACAACAACATCATCGTGGCCACCGATGCCGATGATGACGGAATGCACATCAGGATGCTCGTGCTGACCTTCTTCATGAAATATTACCCTGACCTTATCAGGCGAGGCCACGTGCATATTCTTCAGACCCCGCTTTTCAGGGTGGCGAACAAGAAGGAGCGGCGCTACTGCTACTCTCCCGAGGAGAAGGACGCCGCGGTGAAGGAGTTGAAGACCTCCGTGCAGATCACGCGGTTCAAGGGTCTGGGAGAAATCTCCTCCGACGAGTTCGTGGACTTCATCGGAGAGAACATGAGGCTGGACATCGTGAAGCTTTCCGACGAGGAATCCATCTCGGACATCATGGAGTTCTATATGGGCGACAACACGATCGACCGCCAGAACTTCATCCGGGCGAACCTGCGTTCCGAGGAGGAACTCGAAGACGTAAACATCTAATATTCAAGGATTATGTCATGCTGGGCTAAATTTTGCGGCTGGCTGCTGAAAAAGATGGGGTGGACCACTGTCGGAGGCCCCGTCCCGGAGAAAAAAGGGATCATTCTGGGGGTGCCTCACACCTCGGTCTGGGATTTTGTCATCTCCTATCTTTTCTACACGCAGTTTGACAGGACGGCGCACGTCATGATCAAGAAAGAGTTTTTCTTCTGGCCGGTCGGAGCGTTCCTCCGCAAGGTCGGCTGCATTCCCGTGGACAGGGGCAGCGCCGCCGCGATGGTCAAAAGCCTCATCGAGGAGATGGAGAAAGTGGACGGGTTCCATCTTGCCATCGCTCCCGAAGGGACCAGAAAGCCGGTGAAGAAATGGAAGACAGGCTACCACCTGATCGCCAGAGAGGTAGGCTGTCCGGTCTATATGGGCTTCTTCGACTGGAAGACCAAGCGCGTCGGAATCGGAAAGAAAGTCGAGCTGACCGATGACGCGCGCGCCGACACCGACAGGATTCAGGCGATTTACGAAACGATGCACTTCGAGGGAAAGCACCCGGGGGGCTACATCACTCACTAATAACTACGAGACATGCCGTTTTTCAGCCAAAACAGGGAGAATTATGTGACCACCCTCGCCAAGCTATTTGAATATGCCACCGACAACTACGCCAGAAGGCCGCTCTCGCGGTTCGTGGAAGGAGGACAGGAATATTCCTACGAAAGTTTCAAGCACACCTGCCTGGAGCTTTCCCATAGGTTCAACCGCTTCGGAATCAGCGCAAGGGACAAGGTGGCGATTCTGTCAGGAAATATGCCGAACTGGACGGTCGCGATGTTTTCGTGCGTGCCCTTCGGCCGCGTGACCGTTCCGATTCTGCCGGACTCGTCCGAAAGCGAGGTCACCAACATCCTCAACCATTCGGAGTGCAAGGCGATCTTCGTGTCCAGGAAACTGCTCGGTAAACTGACACAGGAAGTCATCGACAAACTGACCCTTGTGATCGACATCGAGACATTCGAGTTCATCAAGAAGGATGACAAGGCCTTCACCTGCGAGGGACACGGGGTCGATCCGCAGGCCGACGACCTGGCCTCGATCATCTACACTTCCGGAACTTCCGGAAAGGCCAAGGGCGTGATGCTCAGCCACCGCAACTTCTGTCAGAACATCATCGCCGCCTACCACGCCCAGAAAGCCGGAAAGCGGGACCGCTGGCTGTCGATACTTCCTATGTCCCACACCTACGAGATGGCGTTCAGCGTGCTCTACCCCTTGTTTGTCGGAGGCTGCGTCTATTATATTCAGAAGCCGCCCACTCCGAGCATCCTGATGAATGCCATGAAGAAGGTGCGCCCGACAATAATGTGCGCCGTGCCTCTGATCATCGAGAAGGTCTATAAAAGCAGCGTAGTGCCGACGATAGAGAAGAGCCGCATCCTGTCCTGGATGCAGCAGCACACGCCGGGGATTCTGTACTGGATGATCGGAAAGATGCTCTACAAGAAGTTTGGCGGGAAACTGAAATTCTTCGGCATCGGGGGCTCGAAACTCGACTCGACCGTGGAGGACTTCCTCAACAAGGCAGGATTCCCTTATGCCATCGGCTACGGCCTGACCGAAACGGCTCCGCTGATCACCAACGCCTGCGTGGGCAAGACCGTCGTCGGCTCGATCGGTGTCCCGGCCTACAACGTGGAGGTCAAACTCCAGAACGTGAACCCCGAGACCGGAGAAGGCGAAATCGTCGCCAAAGGCGACAACGTTATGCTGGGCTACTACCGCGACCCTGAGAGGACCCGCTCGGTGCTCACGGATGACGGATGGTTCCGCACCCACGACCTTGCATGTCAGGATTCCAAGGGACGCTACTACATCAAGGGAAGGCTCGGGAACATGATTGTGGGGCCTTCGGGAGAGAACATCTACCCTGAGGAGATAGAGCAGGTGATCAACACCATCAGCGGTGTGAACGAATCCCTTGTGGTCGAAAGGAACGGCAAGCTCGTCGCCCTTGTCAAATTCGACGACAATGTGCTGGACTGGAACCAGGAGCGCGAGGACAAATTCTTCGACAACCTCCAGTCGATGAAGCAGGCGGTTCTTGAATATGTCAACAAGCACGTCAGCAAGCAGTCCAAGATCGGCGAGGTCGAGGCGATGAAGGACAACTTCGAGAAAACCGCCACGCAGAAGATCCGCCGTTTCAAGTACAAGGAGAAGCAATCTGACGATGCCGCCCCACAGGAGCCGGAGGATGCCTCCGAAAACAAGGGCTCCACGCAGAAATAGCCTTTCCGGCTTTTTCCGACAGGATGGTCTCCGACCGCGCCAAGTGAGGGTCACTGGCGGAACAGTGTTACCGAATTCGGAATCCGAGACTGTTTTTATTGCTCAGACACTACGGTTCCTGTAGTCCGCCCGAGACGCCTGGCGAAGCAAGTCCCGGCCACGGCGAGCACAAGTCCGACAACAACGAACAGCAGCATCTCCCGCCAAGGCCAGACAAGAGACAATGAAAACATCGTGTAAGCGATGACAGGAACAGATATCAGACTTGTCACAAGCCCGGGAACGTAACCCTTCAGAACCAACGCGCGCACGATGGTGAGCAGCACGGAAGCCGAATAAGCCATAAAGACCGCCGCCCAGAGGCGTACAGTGATGAGACCGCCCGCGAACAGTGCGGCCGTCACGAGAAGCACAACAACAAAACCGGCTATGGCGGCAATGAAAAACGCTTTGGCCGTCATTCCTGAAAGGCGGAATGTGATTCCCTTCAGGCCGGGACGCTCCACAGCCGACTCCGCGGAGTGCCTCACCACCCATTGCCTGGCGAAGAGCAGCGTCTCAAGGGCGTTGAAAAATGCAATCGCCAGAGTCTGGAGAACTATAAAAAGAACCGACAAAGCGCTCATAGTGGTCATAATCTTTGAATATTTCCGCAAACATACGAAAAACAATCTGAAGTTCCGCCGCCTGAGGTCAGAGAATAATCATATCACACGTTCGGAGAGCGCCACACAAGAAATTATCCGGGCGGAGAACAATGGCATCGGTGAAATGAATATTTTGCCGAATGTCATTTAGTGAATATCTTTGCCCTCAATTTATGGCATCAGGACGCAAGGACATACTCCTCGGGATGATCCGCGACGGACTTCCGATGACCCTCGGGCAGCAGATTCGGCTTACGGTTCTGCTGAGTCTGCCGGCGATAGCCGCACAGGTCTCGTCCGTACTGATGCAGTACATCGACGCGGGGATGGTCGGGCATCTTGGCGCGAACCAGTCGGCGTCAATAGGTCTGGTGACCACGACTACCTGGATAATGGGCGGATTCACGTCCGGAACCTGCTCTGGATTCTCAGTCCAGGTCGCCCACCTTTGCGGAGCACGGGATTTCAAGGGAGCCAGAGCCGTGATGAGGCAAGGACTCAGCACAGTCTTTCTCATCGGATTGGTTCTCGCCGCGGTCGGCGTCGGCATCAGCGGACCGCTCCCGCGCTGGCTCGGCGGAACACCGGCGATCAACGGGGACGCCACGGATTATTTCCGGATATATTCGGCCTTCATCCCGATAGGAGCGGTCGGATGGGCGGCGAGCGCCATGCTTCAGGCCAGCGGCAACATGAAGATTCCGAGCCTGATGTTCACCGGGATGTGCGTCCTCGACGTGGTGTTCAACTACATATTCATTTACCTCTGTGACATGGGTGTGGCAGGAGCCGCGCTGGGGACAGGTGCGGCGGAGGTAGTCACCTCGTTGTTCGTGGTCTGGTACGCACTCAGACGCTCCAAGGAATTGAACATCAAAGGAGAGAGGGGCACGTTCGTCCCGCAGCGAAAGACTGTGCGCAACGCCTGGGGCATCACCGCCCCCATGTGGCTCCAGAACATCATAATGAGGGGTTCGCACATTATGAGCACCGTCATCGTGGCACCTCTCGGGCCGATTTCCATCGCCGCCAACTCGCTGGCCATCATCGCCGAAAGCTTCTGCTACATGCCGGGTTACGGAATCGAGGAGGCCGCCACCACGCTTGTCGGCCAGAGTCTCGGGGCTAAACGGAAGGAAGTGGCCAAACGCTTCTCGCGGATAACGATGATGATGGCTGCCGGGATCATGACGCTGCTGGGAGCATTGATGTTCATCTTCGCCACCGACCTGATGAGGCTGCTCAGCTCCGACCCCGATGTCATAGCGCTGGGCGCAAAGGTGCTGAGAATCGAGGCGTTTGCCGAGACCCTGTACGCATTCTCCATCGCCGGTTACGGCTCGTGCGTCGGAGGAGGCGACACCCTCGTGCCGAGCGTGATGAACTTCGGAAGCATGTGGGTGGTACGCATCGGTCTGGCACTGATTTTGACCCCTCGTCTGGGGCTCATCGGCTACTGGATAGCGATGTGCATCGAGCTGAATGTCCGGGGTCTCCTGTTCTACTGGCGGCTGCGAGGCGAGAAATGGATGAAACTGAAGATCACTTGAATATATGGAAAAGATTATCAATCAGGAATTCGGCGGCGAGCGGCCGCTATATTGCAGACACGACCTTTATCTTGAGAACGTCAAGATACACGCCGGGGAATCCGCTTTGAAGGAGACCGGCAACATCACCGCCGTTCATTGCCAGTTCGAGGGCAAGTACCCGTTCTGGGAGTGTGACGGATTCGTCATCAAGGACAGCCTTCTGACGGTCGGAGCCCGCTCGGGGCTTTGGTACTCAAGGAACTGCGATATCTCCGACACGATCATCGACGCGCCGAAGACCTTCCGCAGGATGGACGGAATCAAACTGAAGAATGTCCAGATTCCGGGCGGCACAGAGACTTTCTGGGATTGCAGGAACATCGAGATCGAGGACTGTGTCATCGACAGGGCGGACTATGTCTTCATGCACTGCGAGAATGTGAAACTGACCAACGTCAAACTGAACGGCAACTACAGTTTCCAGTACGCCCGAAATGTGGAGATCCGCGGGTGCGTCCTGAACTCGAAGGATTCCTTCTGGGAAGCCGAAAATGTCACAGTCATCGACTCTGTCATCAACGGTGAATATTTAGCCTGGTACTCGAAGAACCTCCGTCTCGTGCGCTGCCACATCACGGAGACACAGCCTCTGTGCTACTGCGATGACCTTGTTCTGGAGGACTGCACAATGGGTGCTGACGCTGACCTGGCGTTTGAATATTCCTCCGTCCAGGCCACGGTCAAGGGGCACGTCCCTTCCATCAAGAACCCCCGCACCGGCTTCATCCGCTACGGTTCCGTAGGCGAAATCATCATAGACGCGAACATCAAGGCTCCAGGGGACTGCATACTGGAGAAAGAGTAGCGGCTTCTTCATAAGTGTCGTTGTGGAGATGCTTTTTGATTTGTCAGAGGCATTCCTTGCGCATTGAATTAAAAGTGGATAACAAATTGCTAATAATAAACATTTTAGCTATTACACTTTAGTTGATTCTCGCTAAAGTCAACTTCCTAATTATTTGGTAATAAATGCGTTATTCGCCACCGGTTCTGAATCAGAGAGTGGCGGATAACCTTTTTATAATAAAGCAGATAAGGCACAGTCTTTGGCCTAAACGAACCTAATGTATCAGTATAATCCTTATATTATCAACAATATAGATACCACAAACATTTTTCGCAGGGGGTGTTTTGTATCCGGGTGCTGAAAGCTCGTTTTCGCCCCCGAGTCCAGTCGTGAGGTCACTCACGGGTGCAAAAGTCCACTTTCCGCACCCAATATATTCAACACTACGGTTTTACATACAGCATTGACCACAACACATACTTTTGCTCCAGTTCAGAAGTAAGGATTTATAGGAGATATCCTGTGATATGGGAAAGTGTGTGACAACAGAGGGAAAAAGGCAAATTGCAGATTTTGCACGTAACCAAAATCTGCAATTTGATTATTCCTCTGTAAATCGATAATTTTTCCACTGATCCGTTAACTATGAATCCGTAGATCCGTCTCGATGCGACTTGGTATTGATATAAAAAGAAAAAAGCCGCAGAAGATTCATCATCTGCGGCCTTTAAGGAGTGGTGTCGGGAAGAATCGAACTGCCGACACATGGATTTTCAGTCCAT
>CAVERO010000028.1:0-21469 GCA_963617915.1 Candidatus Methanomethylophilaceae archaeon
TCGACGGGCCTCTCTCCGCATACCGGGCACTTGCTCGGCTTGCGGACAACGTCAATGATTCTCGGGTGTTGTGGCATACTTATATTACTACAATTGGGCGATTATTTGTTCAATATCCGTTATCTTGTCTAAAATGGGTTGTTTGTCTTTCTCTAAACAATACTGGAGCCAGGCAACCTTAACGCCGCCATCAACAACATTAGTACTATCTACATTAAATGCCGAGATTAATGACTTAATATCATTTCCATAAACATAATAATCTACCCATTTGTATTCAGTGAACTCCAGTTTGAGCTGGACAGGATCCTTCTTAGTATTTAGACTTTTCTCTACAGCTATTTTCCATCCCCATGAATCACCCATAGGACCATTCATGCAGTCACCTTGCTTTGTGTCGGAAAACGAAAAACCCGCATTCACTAATGGGGGAATTATAAGATTCCTCTCGGTATCAAGCACTAACTGATTGTACCATTTACCAGGGATAAGGATAACATAACTTCTGTTATCTTGAATCCTGTAGCATGCGCCTTTCTCTTTTTCACATTTTTCAACCCAATCAAATATTGCGGTCGCTTTATCATCTTTTATCAGCCGGTTATACAGCATCTTGAATGATTGATTAGTTTCATCAGGCAGGAAGGTAGCCTTTTGTATAACATCGTTAAGATACTCGTCTATGCCTTTATCGGTATTGAAATAATTGCAAAACATCACTCTCACATCTTTGTTTCCAGTAATGATGTTTTTCAGGTATTTCTCCCTCTCAGCATTTTCGGTAAAATATCGATTTTGCATTCCGGCGCTGTCCCAATGATTTAAGCAACTCATAATCGCGCGAATCAAGATATGTTTTTTTGCGCCCCTATAAGGCTTAGATATGCCATTGCTGTCAAATAAATCCTTAATGATATTATACCTATTTGAAAAGTCTTTACTTGAGCCGGATTTTGGCGAAAAGAAGAAAGCGATGCTTCCTTTAAAGAACGGATGTCGTTCTGCCTCACAAAAAACACCTTCCCACGAATCGTCATAGTGGAAAGCAGTGTCAAACATTTCTTGAGCCTTTTCCTTTTCTTCGATTAATTGACGATTGCCGCTACTTAAATAATTCTGTGCTAAGGATTTATAAAAATTATTAGAAGTGGCTTCCTGGAATCGGATAATCTCAGAAACAGCTTTAAGCACGGGAATAATGGCAACAGGACTTTCAATTGATGTGTTTTCAATTATGTTATGCACAACCCTTAACATCCTCTTGAAATTGATCTGCACTACGCTATCTGTAAAGTCAATTTCAGGAGGAAGAGCTTCAATGAACTCTGTAACTGCACAAAAAGCCACTCTATGGGCCAATGTATAATTCTTCTTGTTTCGAACATCAAATCCGCGAGTCCTGCCATAAGGGTCTGTGTTAATAGCCTGACATATCATATCATAATTAGAGTGAAAAACATTTAGAATGCGTTCTATGTTTCCAAATATAGGGTATGTCTCTAATTCTTGCACCTGAGACAATTGATCAAAAGCTTCTTCATATTTATCCCATCCTATCAGTCTATTTTCCATTTCATCGCTTTCCGCTTCTGAATAGAAAAACAATGAAAGAGGTGAAAGTTTCTGATTTTCGAGTCCTTTCAGGATTGCTGTTTTTGTAAAGAAATATCGATTGAAGAATCTTAAATAGCTATTTCCTATTGTCCTATCATCAATGGGAATAAGTGTTGTGACATCTTCATGCCCTTCAGTTTTTAATGACTTTTGCCAAAAAATATCAATCCATTTTGCATCAATGTTTGAGGTGAATTCCAACCAGTACGGTGCCTTCCCTCCAACGGAGTCATCCGAGCCATATCGCCCTTTCCGATCAGGCGATTTCATATATTTTACCAATGAAGCCTTAAAATTTTCAAACGGTGTCAACGACAGTCCTCTGGAATTCATTTTTAAGTATAACTCATCGTTCATTTCAAAATGCTCCAAAATATGCACGTAGAACTTAAGCTTGCTTAAATTGGGGAGAAGATTCGTACGGTTGGTATTGTTATACGCTACATGGATATCATCTAACATATTCAACATCGCACATACTGTAGCATCGCAGTTGAAATCATCGGTAAACCATTTATTTTTTCTTAGAATAAAGGATGGTTTCTTTTCGGATATGTTGAAGTTGTATATTTGGGACGTAATTTTAACTAAAAACTGCGTTGATGTATCTCTTGTCTCGTATGTGAAACGATGAAGGAAGTCAGGAATTTCATTAGATTCTCGACAATAGATATACCAGTACAAAAGGAATAGAGTAGTTGTTCTCTGTTGGCCATCAAGCAACTCGAAACCACTACCACTGCCATTCACAAGAGGCTGTTCTGATCCGAACAAAAAACCTAATTCTAAAGGAGCTAATGAATCAGATGTCAATGTCGCGAATATTTCTTTAAGGAAATCATTTCTTACATCTTTCTCATTAGCGCGCCCCTGAGCATACGCTCTCTGAATTTTCGGAACAAATATACACGATACCTTAATCGGTTCCGGGTTATCATCAATATGTATACCCTGCGTTAGAATTTCTTCTAATGTATGTAAGCTGCTGGTTGCCATTGTGCTACTAATTTTGATTAGTTTTTTATTTAGAATTTACCGTGTCGGGATATTCTTGTTTGAATGATTTGATTTCAGCAAGTATATAAGAATGGTAGGCCTTCTTATCCTCTATGCTCCATTGTAATCTATTATTGGAACACCCGTTAAAGTATTTATTGAAAACATTCTGTGTGCATACAGGGACAAATACGCCAGCCTTTACGCGATCTCGAATAATATTGCATTTCCAGGCGAATATCTTATTTTTGTAAGAGCGGTTTGTGCCTTTATCCAATAACGTTAAGTTCCCTATCCAATTTTTAGGGACATCGGACTCATCTTCCCCTATTATCTTTTGCACGCATCTAACCATATTATTCAAGGTCTCATTTCGATTCTGATTCGCCGGGTCTTGGAGCGCAGTTTCAAGTGCCATATAGTTCGGATTCTCAGTAAGTGAATCTCCCCATAGTTTCTTTGCTTCCTCTATCCAGTCTTCTTGTTCTTCAGGATTGGTTAGACTGTTCGTCGTCGCCGAATCCACATGTTCTATATCCCAACCGAATACATCAAGAGCCTCAAAAGGGAAGCGATAGATATGGCTCAACACATCTCTCGGACTACGATCAAGGTCTGACTTCTTTTTTTCGTCTGGCTCTTTATCAATATCTGCCAAAGCCTTATCTATAGTCTTATTAATTTCTCTTACATTTAAAAATAGTAAGAGGTCGTGCATTTTCGCTTTGTCTGCCGAAACATTAAAGAATAGTTTTATGTACTCCTCGTCTACCCCAATCCCAAGGTCAGCCTGTTCTTTAGCAATCGGAATCTTGTCAATAATAACTTTCCTGATTTCGCGGTTCAATTCAAAGACAAAGTCATCGTTTGTTACAACGGAAGTTGTGTTATAAATATCATAGATTCGTTTGATTGAATATCCGTGCTTAACCAATAAGCCTATGAGATTATATACCTTAGGATTATAATACCAGTTCAGTAGCATCCTGAAACAATCCATAACCTCATTCCACATGTCATCAACGAAGGTGACCACTTTTCCTGGTTTCCACGTTTTTTTGTATGTCGCGAATTTTTGATAATAGTACCTGAAGAGATCATCGGCATCCGTTGAGTTATTATCTTTAGGATGTTCTTTATCGTAGATAAATTTGAAGATGATATTAATTCTTCCATTCTCTATCTGAAAGTCATTACTGATAAACGCCCAAAAGTCATTTCGGTGGAATGTATTTTCTATTAGTTCCCAATCCTTTGCAATGCTCAATTGCTTCAGATCTTTTACCTCGGTGCCAAAGTTGCTCCTCTGCATGAAGAGGGCTTTGATTTTCTCTGTGTCAGTAAGTTGTATTTTCCCTTTATTTTCATTTAAGAACTCTTTTATCGAATCTTTTCCTGCGGATAGCTCGTACCATATGAATAGAACACTTCCTTTTGTGTCTCGGTTATCAAGAAGCTTAAATAGTGAACTCGTGACTGTGCCTGGCGCATACTCCTCATCCGTAAATAAAGAAAAAGTCGCTTCAGCGCATTTGTCATCATCTTGTGGATTGTTGTATAACCAAGAATGCAGATAGGTGAAAGCGTTTGCGATATGCGCAATATCAATGTCTTTTATATCCTCATTAGATAGTTCTTTATAGCCGGATTTTTCCAACGTTTGAAAGTCTTCCGGTCTTGTTTGATAATATATGTGATATAAATCTCGGTGGGGGTAATTCCGTTTTATATAGTTTAAGTCTCCATTACTAATTATTTTAGCAAGGAAACGATAAAGTATAAATATGGTGGTTAGCCGTTGTTGTCCATCGATAACTTCATAGGCATCTCTCAAGGCTCCATCGATATCATATTTCCCTTTGTGAACAATTAATGGTTGCAGGCTATAGAAAGAACCATCTTTTTTATGCGGTTTCAATAAAAATTCTAGGAGGTCATTGCAGAGGTCGTATATTTGTTTCTTTGACCATCTATAGCCTCGTTGATAAGAAGGTATAAAAAAATATCTTCCATCCAAGAGTTCGCTTACTGTTTGTGGTTTAATGATATTACAATTCTGCGTAAGCATATCCGACAATACATCATTACTCATATTCAGAAATTAGTTGATTCCTTATTTATTGTTTACTATGTTCTCTATGTACTTCGTTTTCATCGCGCCTTATCTGTCCTCTTTCAGCATCCTCTCGTACTTCCCGACATTGAGCGGACAGAGCGAGCCTACCTTCTTGCCCTGCGAGAGGGCGTAGGCAATCTCGCGCGATGTGCTCTTGCCGACATAGCCGCCGGGATTCACGACATAGATATCGTCCGCCATATCAATCTTGCTCAGGTGCATCTCGTCGAGCATCTCCTTCGTTCCTTCAGCCCAGACCTCGCTGTCGCCGCTGTGGCCGAAGAGGCCGACGGAGATGACGATATTGCCTTCGAGGGTGAGACGCTTCTGCGCCTGAATATACTCTTCTCTGAAGCGGGTGCTCCCGCAGAGGGTTATCACTTTGAATCTGCCTTGCATAGTGTGTCGTTGGTGCGTTATACCGTTTCCGGTCCGTCTTTGCCGATGTCGCCCAGAAGCTTTATGGAATCCAGGTAGTCCTGCTCCACATCGCTGATGACGCGCTGCTTGTATTTGCGGTACTCGCCGGTGGCGTGTTCCATAGCTTCTGCGTGCGAGACGGAGCCGGCTCCCTGCAGCAGTTTCTCTCCCGTCATCGTCAGAATGCCGTCAAGATACTTTGCCCAGTCGTTCATCGTCATCGGCTGTTCGCGCTCAGCCTGCCTTTCGGCAAAGTCCAGATATCCGGAGACGAGCTGTCCCATAGCTCTGAGTTCCTTCTCGTCGAGATAGTTTTTCGCCGTGCGCGCCTCCTCAAGAGTGGGCTGCGTTCCCCTGAAGGTGAACAGCCCCATAAAGTCCTTTTCCGCATCGGCACGCTGCATTATCAGCTCGGCAGCAGTGTTTCCGTGTATGGCATAGTGTATCTTGTTCTGCACCTTTCTGAAAAACTCCTGCGAGACCGACGCCCTCGAATCGTAGTCGATGCTTGTGGCGTATATTTCGAGCACCTGTCGATAGAACACCTTTTCAGTGGCGCGGATGTCGCGGATGCGGGCCAGCAGTTCCTTCCAGTATCCGCCGCCACCGAGGCGTTTCAGCCTGTCGTCATCGAGGGTGAAGCCTTTCTGCATATATTCCTTGAGCCGCAGCGTCGCCCATTGACGGAAACGGGTTGCGATGATGGAACGCACACGATAGCCGAGGGCAATGATCATATCGAGGTTATAATAACTCGTCGAATAGGATTTCCCGTCAGCGGCAGTTGTTCGGAAATTCCGAACAACTGATTCCGCCGCCAGCTCTCCATCCTCAAAGATGTGTTTAATATGCTCGCTGACATTCGACTTGCTCGTGGCGTACAACTCACACATCTGCGCCTGCGTAAGCCACAGCGTGTCGTCTTCCAGCCTCACCTCCACTTTCGTCAGGCCGTCGCTGCCGGTATATATCAGTATCTGGTTATTGTCTTCCATAACGACTTGAATCACTTTAATCTTGTCCATCCACTTCAGCACCTTGCTGTTCATCATCGTCTCCGGGGGAGAACATAGTTTTCAACTTGTAGAGGCTTGTGCCGTTGTAGGAGAAGTATTTCGGCCCCTGGCATACGCCGGACTTGCTGCGCTTGTTTCGAGGCATATTACCTGCCGTGAACACGGCGAGGGACATCGCCTCCCCGCCGTATTCGACCTGATTGTCTTCCAGAACTGTGAGTTCCTCCCCAGTCGGGGTGTAGGTTATAGTGTCTCCCGCCTTGACCCCGCATTCGGCGAGGTTAAAGTTAGCGAACTCAGGGTCAATCAGAGAATCCGCATCAAAAAGGTCCTCCAGCCCCATTGGCTTTATCCGTGATTCGATGTAGGAAATCTCTTCTTTGGAGAGGTTGTATTTCCGGTACAACTCCTCATCTGTCCACGGCTGTGACCAGTCTTGAAGAGGAACATATTTATAAACTTCTTTAGTCGCATGCTGAGTTGTTTTGCGTATAGAAACCATAAATCTAAAGAATCGCGTCTTAATATATGAAATAATATTCTCGCATTCTTCTTTTGAAAAATTATGTTCCTTTGGGTTAAAGCCTATGATAAGATAGGTTTTAGAGCAAACACTATTTGGCTCGCCGTAGAAAGGCCTACTTAACACATTTGGGTCCGCCCCTGAACCTCCAGCCTCCGAGATATATACTTTATGAAGTGGAATTGTTCCGTGTTCTTTCTGCACTTGCTTTTTTGACACCCAGCCATATCCCTTAGGATCGAGTCTTCGATTTACATAGCATTTGATATTGTGCTCACTATCTTTTATGTGCGAATATCCCGTCCAATTGGAATTTAAGGTATTGTCCTGACCGAAGAATGCCTGAGAACTCACATAATCACTAAAGTTTGCTGCAGCATAGTATTCTCCTTCTTTTGCGACAATTTTACTTAAGATTTGTGCAGCCATTGAGTCTCGAATTACGATACCAATATGGTTTGCATCCAGATACATCTTGTTAACAGAGTCGGTCTTGTTGTTTTTTGTGTGGAATTGGCATTCTCCTGAGTAATTGTCTGAGAAAAGGAAATAATTCACTCCCCCTTTTATTTCAACATTGTCGAAGCAGTCGGTTCCGTTTGGAAAATCATAAATCTGAATAAAATGATTATTATACAACATTTCGTCAATCCAAGCATCAGGAATGGATTGAGCCCCTCGAGTCATCCATCGACTTGGGGTTATCATCGAAACATAATCTGGCTTTAAAGCTCTTGCGATACTAATGAATAGGTGGTATAGTGAATTTGAACGATTAGTTCCCTCTCTCATCTGCTGATACGGTGGGTTCCCGACTATTGCATTGAATTTCATATTCTCTTCTATATTGTCATTTTTCCAGTAGTTGCGTCCGTCGTGCATCTTGGAGAGGAACATCGCCGACTGGTTGGTTATCTTGTTTACAAGTTCTTCAAAGTAGCGGGCGTTGACTTTGGCATTCCTGAAACCGCGGAGAGTCCTCTTGGTGATGCTCCGAGCCATCTCGGTCTTGCAGACTACGAAGATGTTGTCCCGGAGGACTTCATCCCAGATTTCATTCTGCACGGCAACGGGCACATCCGTCGGAAGATTATGGGTGTCGCGGTATTTCTGCAATTTGAGCGCGAACACGCTGTATGCCATATAGAGCGGATAGAGGCCCGTCTTGGAGTTGATCTCGAGTATTCTGGCGTCAGGGTCATTGAAAACCTTCCTTGTTACCTCGCCGTAGTCAATGAAATGAGGTGTCAGAGACTCCGTCTCGTTGTCGTCCTCATAGAACTTCCAGCCGCCGATGCAGTCGCCTATGTGCATATTGACCACTCTCCACGGCGTAAGCACGGTCTCCTTGTCCGGATTTCTGAACCAGGTGAATATTCGGGCTATCTCCTGCACCCTTCGCATAGGAGGGAGCTGGTCGGCGGCGCGGACGAGGTCACGGTAGTTCTTGCCGACTGCCCTGAACACATCCGGATCGTAGTATGGAATAAATTCCTTGAAAAGTTCCTTAGTGACTTTCTTCGGCATAAACTCCTCCCAGGACTGGTCGTCGATGAGATTCGTAAAATTCCCGAGCGTGACTTCCTGCTCATCTTCTTTGAGTTCCGCACCGTACATAAGAAGCGGAAGCCTGATTGAGATGCCCCTCAGAATAGATATGGCGCTGTCGGCATTCTTTTTCTTTTCCTTGGCCTCCTCGAGCATCCTGCGCTCCTCTTCGGTAAGCGTGTATTTCTTCTTTTTGCAGATTTTCTCCAAAGCCCGGTACTGCTCATCCGTCAACCCGGTCTTGTTTACATCGACATCCGAGCTCTGGTGGTTGGCTTTGGTGGAGCCGATAATCTTATGCAGGTTCCGGAACTTTGCAAGCGCCTCCTTGTCCAGCTTCCGGAGCATCTCCTGATTGTACAGACGCGGGTCGTCGCAGCCGTTCTTGGTCACGCGGTTGATGTAGGCGCGCTTAAGCTGCTCCAACATCGACTCCACATTATACTTGGCCATCCTTGTGCCGTCGTAACCGATGACCGGGCAAAAATTCAGGAACTCCCCAAGCCGAATCTTCTCGCTGCTCGTGGCGGTATTCTTTTGGCTGACCTTCGCGGTGTCTGCAAGTACTTTCAGTGTCCTGTCCGGAGCGAAGTCGAATACATAGCAGTTCTCCTTGCGGAGGCCGTCGGAGGTCGTGTATGGAGTCTGGACCCTGAAGATGGTCTGCATATAGGCCTTCGCGTCTGTGCTGTGCGAGCCGGACAACATCATTACGGCAGTCCACGGCTTCACCGAGACACCGGTCGTAAGCTTTCCGCAGGATAGGGTAATAGTTCGCGTCTGCTCCGGATTCTTGCCCATCGCCTTTTCCACGAGAGAAAGAGCATCGTCGTTTTCCACTTCTTCGTCCCCGTCTCCGGCTACGTTCACGATTTCGAACTGCCCGAAAATCGTATGCTGCTTGAGCAGTGCGGAGAGAGCCTTCGCCTCCTTGACTCCGGGAACAATCCAGAGCGTGTGACGGAAGCTGTTGCGGAACTCCAGAGTCGAGAAAGGGTAGCTCGTGGTCGGATCATATTTCACGATAAGGTCAAGAAAGTTTTTCACATACTCCTCGTGGATGAACCGTCCTTCCATCCCTTCCGGCATCGGTTTGAAGTCGCGTCTCTCGTCTCCGGTCCAGGTGCGGAAGAATTCCTTGAAGTTGAACGCCTTGTCCTCAGTGTCGGAGAAACCTGACATCTCCTTGGCGAGGTCGAAAGTGAAAATGTTGAGTTTCGGCAGTCCTGCGTACGGGTTGATGTCTCCGAAATGGTTGATGTCCCATTCCTCTTTCGCCCGCTGCTCCATCACATAGTCCCAGGTGAAGATCTCATCTTCCCTGTAATCCTCCAGGAGGTTGAACGGGGTGCCGGAAAGATTGAGCACGTGGGTGTTCTTCTTTGAGAGCAACTTTATCACATTCTGCCCCAGCTCCGTCTGCGTCCCTTCGTGAGCCTCGTCGACGATGAGCATGTCGTAATCGGCCGCGAATATGCCGGCGTTCTTGTCGAACTTGCCTCCTGCCAGCTGCGCTCCTCTGAGGTCCTGCATTGATGCGAAATACACATAATGCCTTGACGGGTTCATCGATGCCTCGTACTCCAGCTCCTCATATTTGAACCCTTTCTCGCGGGACCCGTAGCGATAGCCGTCACCGTCTCTGAATATCTTTCCGAAGTCCTCGAACCAGCCCTTGTCCACTACAGGGCGGTGGGTTATGATGATTGTGCGATGGTAGCCGCATTCCTTGACGACCTGAAGCGCGGAGAGCGTCTTGCCGAAACGCATCTTCGCGTTCCAAAGCATTATGTTTCCGCCGCTGTTGAACTTCCTGACTGTCTTGTCTATTGCTTCACGCTGCTCGGGACGGAATACGATTTCTTCTTTCACCGGTACAATCTCGTGGCTGTCGATGGCAGTCCTGCCCTCCTTTACCGCCTGTATAGCTTTGACGGCGGTATCGACACTGCACTCGAACCACTCGCGTCCCTGATTCCTCTGAGAGAAATCGTGCCGGGCGATGCCTGAGCGTATCAGGACTTCGTGCACCTCCTTGTCGTTGAAGGCCTGAATCAGGCCGCCCCGGATAGATACGGTAAGCTCGGTATAGTGCAGCGTGTACTGGATGCCGGCGGTCTTTGTGTACTGGTCAATCCTTTTCCTTGCGGCGGCATTGAGTTCGCGGCAGTTAGGCTCGAGGGTGAGGTTGGTCGCTTCATCCAATGTCGCCTCGCCGATCTTCACGCACCCCCTGTGAGCTGAGTCATTGATCGAGAATACATAGATCAACTTGGCTTTTAGTGTCGAAAAGTATTGCATTGTTATTACGGTGAATGTTATTGCCTGCTTATTAAATCCACAAATCTGACAGTCCTTCTCTTGCCCCAGTCCATTATTAGACAATATGTCCCGTTGTGGCTGAACATATCTCCTTTCTCGCAGCCTTCACATTTTTCTATCTTCACGGTCTCACCGAAGAGATCCGCTTCCCTGATTTCCCTGTCTCCGCAGCTGCCGGGGATTACTCCCTTGATTCCATCCATCTGCCAGAGATTCCAAGAAATTATCTCCGCTATTTTCCTTAACTGCACTTTGGTCGGCAGTTTGCCGAACCTTATTTGGAAGTAGTCGCGGAACGAGCAAAGCATTGCCTCTCTCGCAAGAACGAGATTGTCTCCCTGCCATTCGAACCCGTAGGTATTCTGGTAGGCTATCTTGGCCCAGGAATACCATTCTTTCTCGTCTTCAACATTCTCGTTTATTACACGAATTTTTCTGTCAAGGATGCCGATTCTGTCCACTGCCGCGATGTCTTCTCCGGTAATCACATTATAACGGCTCACGAGGTACGGGGCCTCGCCGCAAGCCATCTCAAGTCTGGTGTCACGGACATAATCCTGCCATGTTTTGCCTTCGGGGAAGGTGATAGGGGCGGTTTTAGTTACCCATCCTTCTTCCGTCTCGGTATTGAACGGACTTTCGTCCGTGGCGAACCATGCGGAGTCGATGAGGTTGTTCTGGCGGTTACAGATCCATGCGGCCGTGAACACTTCGGCCTTGTCTCTGGAGCGGTATTCCTTCTCGGCCTTCGATTTGTTCACCCTTGGACGAAGTATGAGGCCGTTTTCTCCGGTGATCTTTTTGACCGTAATCTCGTCGGATTCTTTATATCCTTCGCCTAAAGGCACATAGTTGTCGGTTGCCCAGATTATGTTATGGATTTCCTTCTCATCGGACCGTGTGCGGTCTATCAGAAGAATCTCCAATAGCTTGGGGTCGTAATCGTATATCGTATTTTCCCGTATGTCGGAGTTGTCGCTCATTTCTTGCCGTCTGACTTAATGTTCATCTTCCCCTTCAGTTCCGGATTCATCTCCAGCAGCTTCTCCAGCGCCCCGGACACCTCAGGGTCGGACTGCGGGACGGAGTCCAGCAGACTGCGTATCATCTCCGCATAGGATACCGTCCTGCCACAGGACATCGAGAAAGCCATCTTCCAGACCTTGAGTTCATCAATGAGAGCCTCGGGGATGTTCAGCGCCCCGTACTTGATATTCACCGCCATATATTATGTGATTTCGCTTGCTTCCCCAAATATATTAATTCCATTATAAACCGCAAAAAATATCTTGACAAATTGAAGATCACCTGTTTTCAGCGATGGTTTGCAGTCGGCGGACCGGCTTCGACACCTTTCCGTTTCGGTGTATAAAATCTTCCTCATTAACAGGAGGCATCCGTCCCCGTTTGACACTTTCAGATTTTCTTTTGTGTCCGCCTTCTCCTGGAGCAATCTTCTTCAGTCATAAGATAGATTATATTTCTATAAATCAATAACTTATCCTTTTTTAGGGCAACCCTTATTCCCGTTCATCCGACTCCGGAAGCGAATCTGCAAATACGACTTATTTTCACATATTGGTATAATATAATCTATTTATATGTATAATATCTTGCTTATATGGTTTCTTTTTCCTTATCTTTGCCGCAGTTATTCTAAAGCAAGCGTATAATGAATCTTGTAAGAACTGCGGCAGCGGCGTGCCTCGCGTTGTTCCTCACCCTCGCCGGAACAGGAGAGGCGTGGGCGCAGCGCACTTCCGAGGGGAGCGTATTCATCGGCGCGTCCCAGACGGTGTCCGGATATGCCGTCCCGTCCGGAGGCCTTAACCTGCACGCGGGAGGCTACCTGCGCTCGTCCCTCTGGAGGGCGGGTGTGAGGGCGGCGGACTGGAACCACAGGGTAAGCGCCGACACGGGGACCGAGCACGGCGAGATGTTCGACCACATCGCCTGGCAGTTCTACGGCGGCTGGCGCTACCGTGTCATAGGCACCTACAACAGGGCCTTCAGCATCTACGCCGGGGCGGACGCGTTCCTCGGCTTCAACCGGCACGAGGTCTTCAGGAAGCTCCCGGGCGAGCTGAAGACGGGACTCTCCGGCGCGGAGTTCGCCTACGGGGCAGTTCCGGAGATAGAAATGGAGCTGTTCGTCTCGAAGGCCGTCGCCTTAACCCTCGGAGTCCAATGCCCGATTACCCTCGGCACGACGCTGACCTCAGACGACTGGAACCTCACCGGCTCTCTCGGAGTCCGGATAAACCTCATACGGCGATGAAAGCAAGAACCTTATTGGCCGCCACGGTCGCGGCCCTTTCCCTTATCATAGCATCCTGCGAGAAGTTTGGCAGGACCGAACCCGTCACCGACCTCGGCTTCGAGGTTCGGACGGAGGTCGCCTTCGACGCGGACTACCTGTGCGGCACGCTGTCCCTTTTCCTCTCGCAGGGAACGGACGGCGAGTACACGTTCAACTATTCCGTTGACGGCGGCGCGACGCAGAAGCTCTCGGAGCCGGGCGGCAGCGCGGTCGAGTCCGGGGAGACGGTGGATTTGAGCACCAGCAACCCTCTGGTCCTGATGCTCCCGAAGCTCTCCGGCACGCATAAACTCTCGATGGAGTTCACCAACGGCGGCGCGGCTAGGCGGTACACCGTCCCGTTCAGCGCGGAGACCGCCGTCGCTGTGCGTGTGGACGCTGACGAGAGCCTCGACTTCACGAAGGTGACGCTCATCGGCACGGCCGCGAAGGGAAGCTCCTACACGGCGGCGTTCACCCTCGACGGCGAGACCCTCGCGGGACTCAAGCGCCTCGGCATCGAGACCGGGGGCGAGGCGGAGGTGGACTTCTCCGAGAGCGCCGCGTGGGTCTTCGAGCTTCCGTACATCCTCCCCGGGGAGCATATCCTGAAGGTGACGGTGAGTTCCGAGCAGGGGGCGGAGACGACGAGCGTGACCTTCACCGAGCCGGACCGCAACCCCGTGCAGCTGGACTTCGCGTACAGCGACATCACGGGGGAGATAACCCTCCAGTCGCCCTACAACCCCCTTCCTACGGCGTTCGAGATCACGATGGACATCACAGTGAAGGGGTCGGTGACCTACCGCCACAAGCAGTTCCTCGGGGTGGCGGACCCGAAGACGGAGACGTTCACCGAGTCGGGGCAGGCCAAGGCCGGCCTCACGCCGGGAGCGTCCGTGACCGCCATCGACGGAGGGCTGCTGAAGTCCCTCATGGACAGGATATATTCGATCACGAGGACGGACGCGTGCAACGCCATCGGCAACGGCAACGCCCGCGAACTGCACGCCGACATCAACGCAGTTATCCTGAAGTTCACGGTGGCATCCACCGGGGCCGCTGCCGGGAAGACCTCGGTCATCATCCGCCCGCGGACGAATGGCGACTTCAAGATACTCTATCTCTACAGGGAGCCGTCGTGGAACAGGGGCGCGAACTCCACGGCCACCATAACGCCGGAATACACGGTCAACGGCTGCGCACCCTCCGCCGTGAACAGGCTCTAAGAACTAAGATGTCAAGAAATCAATCATCATGAACGCATACAGGAAACTCATCATTGCGGCCCTCGTCATCCTCCTGCCGCGAGTCTGCTCCGCGCAGAGGTGGTCGGTGGGGACGAACGCCGCCGACTGGGCCGCTCTCGGCACGGTGAACGCCGAGGCGGGCGTCGCCGTCGCGAGGCACGTGACCCTCACCGCCTCCGCCCGGGTGAACCCCTGGACCTTCAGGGAGGGAGACCCCGAGAGGCAGTTCCAGACGCGGCACCAGACCTACAGCCTCGGGATGAGGTGGTGGCCGTGGTACGTATATTCCGGCTGGTGGATGGGCGCGGGGGCGCAGTATCAGGAATACAACCGGGGAGGACTCTTCGGGAGGCGCGAGACCGAGGAGGGCGACGCGTTCGGGGCCTCCCTCGGCGGTGGCTACACGATGATGCTCCACAGGCACCTGAACATCGAGTTCGGGGCCTCCTTCTGGGGCGGTTACTCGACATACACCGTCTACGCCTGCCCCAGCTGCGGCAGGGTCACCGACTCCGGCAGGAAATGGTTCATACTTCCCAGCGGCATAGTCACGTCTCTCGTATGGGTGTTCTGAGGCTCATAAGGAAGTCGGCCTTTCCGCTGGCGGTCACGTCCGTTCTGATCTTCTTCGTTATCGGCTGCGGAAGCCAGAGGCGGCTGGCGGAGCTGCGCCGGGGCGAGGTGTCGGCGGCGCTGAGGCTCCCCTCGGAGAGCGGGACCCCGGCCGAGTTCACGCCCAAGAAGCCCCGCCGCGACACACTGAAGGTGGACGACGGCAAGGGCGGGGAGCTCTTCATTATGAAGGCCGTGAGGGACGAGGACGGCCAGATGGTGGCGAGCGACGTCATCGACGCGGCGTACGTCACGGCGACCTTCAGGAACGTGGCGGAGAGGCACGGCAGGGTGGACCTGCGGTTCCAGGTGGTCGTCCCCGGGAGCCTTCTCGGGAGCGCCTGGCAGCTGCGCCTCTGGCCGGACATGGCGGTGCTCGGCGACACCGTGCGTCTCGACGGGATAGCCGTGACGGGGACGGACTACAGGAAGGCCCAGCTCCGAGGCTACCAGCAATACGAGAAGTTCCTCTCCACGATAATAAGCGACACGACGAGGTTCATCGACCTGAGGCAGCTGGAGATATTCCTGAAAAGGAACATACCCGCCCTGTACGCTATGCGCGCGGACTCCACGGAGGTCTCCGACGAGGCGTTCGCCTCGGTCTACGGGGCGACGGAGAAGGAGGCGGTGGCCCATTACACCAGCAGGATAGCGGTGGCCCTGAACGAGAGGAGGAAGGCAAGACGCGAGCGGATGTACAGGCGCTACATCAAGTCCCCGATGGAGGAGACGCGGGGGTTCCGCCTCGACACCGTGATGCGGACCGTGGAGGGCGACTTCGTCTACGACTACGTGCAGACCATAACGACCCGCCCGAAGCTCCGCAAGGCGGACATCGTCCTCTCCGGCGGAATATGGGAGGCGGGAAGGAGGATTTACGACATCCCGAAGGGGCGGCCCCTGACGTTCTACATCAGCTCGCTCTCCACGCTCGTCGACCCGACGGAGAGATACCTGTCAAAAGTCATAGAGAGAAGGGCCGACGCGAGCGCCGCCTGCTGGGTGGAGTTCGCGTCAGGGAGCTCCGAGGTGGACCCCGCGCTCGGCAACAACGCCGTGGAGACGGAGAGGATAAGGGGGCATCTGAGGACGCTCATGAATAGTGACGAGTTCGTCATCGACTCCATCGTCGTCAGCGCCGGTTGCTCCCCGGAGGGAGGATGGCGGTTCAACGGGAGGCTCTCGGAGAGACGCTCCGAGGGGGTCACGAGGTATTTCAGGAAGTGGATGAGGGAGTACGCCGACTCGCTTGCGGAGGAGCGGGGGATGAGCCTCGGACTCGGGGCGGAGGCGGCGAGGGAGGAAGGGACGGAGGTGTCCGGCATCGCGTTCATCCCGAAGGGCACGCCGGAGAATTGGAGGGGGCTGGACGCGCTCGTGAAGGCGGACTCAGCGATGACGGACAGCGAGAAGGAACGGTACTTCGAGACAGCGAAAATCCGGGACCCGGACGAGCGGGAGAAAGCCCTCTCGAAGGAGAGGTTCTACAGGAGGATGCGTGAGACGATGTACCCGTACCTGCGCACCGTGGGGTTCAATTTCCACCTGCACAGGAAGGACATGGTGAAGGACACGGTCCACACCACGGAGCCGGACACGGTCTATATGCGGGGCGTGCAGGCCATCCGGGACAGGGACTACGCCACGGCGGTGAAGCTCCTGCGGCCCTACCGGGACTACAACGCGGCGGTGGCCTACTGCCTCACCGACAGGGACGCGAGCGCACTGGCGATACTTCAGAGGCTGGAGCGGACCCCAAAGGTGGAGTACCTTCTCGCGGTGCTCTGCGCAAGGAAAGGCGAGGACGAGGAGGCCGTGGGGCATTTCCTCGCGGCGTGCCGGGCGGAGCCCTCCTACAGGCACAGGGGCAACCTCGACCCGGAGATAGCCTCGCTCATAAAGGAATACGGTCTAAACGAAGAGGAGGAGGAATAGGAGGGGAAAAGAAGACGCACAATCAACAGACACACAATAACAACAATCCAAACATCAAGAAAAGATGAAGAAGACAATTTCAACGATGATGGCGGCAGCGGCGATAGCGCTGGCCGCCTGCGAGAAGGCCCCGGAGACCGCTCCGGAAGCCGGAGAGGAGGGAGTGATCTCCGTGAGCGTCGCCCCTCAGGGAGGGCCGTCCACGAGGGCGGTCAGCGCCTACACCGCGGCCCAGGCCTACGAGACGCAGCTCAACGGCGTGCAGGTGCTCGTGTTCGGCAGCGACGGCAAGATCAACGCCTACAAGAGCCTCGGCTCGTCCACCTCGGCGAGCCTCTCGGTGACCTCCGGCGCGAAGACCGTCTACGCCGTGGCCAACGGCCCCGACCTCTCGTCGGTCGGCACCCTGGCCGCCCTCGAGGCGACCGCGCTCGACCTCTCGGCCAACAGCACCACGGCCTCAAAGGGCTTCGTGATGGCGGGCAAGGCCAGCTGCACGGTGTCCTCCGGCACGACCAGCTGCTCCGTCGCCGTCTCGAGGCTCGCCGCACGCGTGGCGCTGCAGTCGGTGACCAACAGCCTCCCCGCGTCCTACGGCGCGCTGAAGGTCGAGAGGGTGTTCCTCTCCAACGTCGTCGGCAACCAGAACGTCGCGGGGAGCGCCGCGGTGTCCACCTGGTACAACAAGCAGGGACGCAAGGACGAGAGCAGCCGCAACACCTCCCACATCATCGACGGAAGCACCTACACGGCCTCCTGCCCCGAGCTGACCTTCAAGTCGGTCGGCGCGAGCGTGAACAACGGCGCTTCGCTGACACCGTCGACCCCGTACCTCTTCTACGGCTACGCCAACGGCTCCACCGCGGCTCCCGCCGGGTTCAGCTCCACCTTCTCCGCCCGGCGCACCGTGCTCGTGGTGGCGGCGACGGTGGACAGCAGGCTCTACTACTATCCGGTCGTCCTCGACAGCTCGACCCTCGAGCGCAACACCACCTACACGGTGGGACTCACCATCACGGGACTAGGCTCCGACGACCCTGACAAGCCGGTGGAGAAGGGCTCGTTCAGCGTGAGCGTCTCCGTGGACGGATGGAAGACCGGCGCGACATACGACGAGACGATCTAAACCTCCGAGGGGCGCGCCCGGCGGCGCGGGAAGTCTGGTTCAAAGACAGTCCTTCCCGTCCGGAGGTCCGACTCCTCCCGCCCCTCCGAACAAACATCAATGAATATGGCCGCGAATCTTCACTCCGCGCCGTGGCTTCTGCCCGCGCTTCTGATAATTACCTCCTGCTCGGTCAAGGAGGACAGGTCGCCCTGCCCGTGCTGGCTCACGGTCGACGGGACGGACGCATTCAGGGTGTCGGACCGCCCGTCGCTCCGGATATGGAGCGGGGCGGACGGCGAGGTCTCGGAGACGCTCACGGAAGGCGGCTCTCCGTCCGTTCGGGAGTACACCGTCCCGAGGGGGACGGTGACCGTGTCCGTGCGTTCCGCCACGGCGGCGGGAAGGGAGGAGAAAGGGAAGGTGCTCTTCGCGGACAACCTTCCGGCGGACACCCTGTGGGCGCACGCCTCGGCGGTGGACTGCCGGGGAGAGGAGGCCCGGGACACCGTCAGGATGCGCAGGCAGTTCGCGAAGGTGACCCTGCGCCTGCGGGAAGGCTCGTGGAGCGCCTCCGGAGTGCGGTCAATGAGCGTCTCCACCTCGTGCGGAGGCCTCGACCTCAGAACCCTTGAACCGCTTGACGGCGGCTGGGGGATGCCGCTGGACACCGCGGATGACACGGAGGCGGTATTCCACGTCCCCAGGCTCCGTCAGGAAAGCCGGTTCACGCTCCTTGCGGACATCGGAGGCGGGACGGAGGAACGCGACCTGCAGGCCGTCCTGAGGCAGACCGGCTATGACTGGGGGAAGGCCGACCTGGACGACATCACGCTGACGCTCGACGGCAGCCTCTGCGTCGTGGAAGTGACGGCGGAGCCGTGGAAGGGAGGAGACGAATATGACGAACACATCTAATCGGAAGAATATGAAAGCGAAAGACATAATCATTCTCGCGGCGATTCCGCTTATGGCATCCTGCGTCCGGCAGGAGCTTCCCCGTCCGGAGGAAGGGAGGAAGGTCAGCGTGGAAGTGGGCGTGGGGCTCTGTGACGCGCCGTCGACCCGCTCGTCCGTAGGCTCTTCATCCTCGCTGGACTCCTTCGAGTCGGCGATGAAGGACATCACGGTGTTCCAGTTCGAGAAAGCCGGCGGCTCTTATTTCCTCTCGGACTCGTACTACGCCGACCTCTCGAGTTCGTCCCTTAAGGTCAGCGGCCTGTCGGGAAGCAGCTACCGCTTCTACGGACTTCTCAACTGCGGCGACAGGCGCTCGTCGCTCTCCTCGGGCGCGGCGGAGTCCGCCCTGCAGTCGCTTTCCGTCGGCTGGCCGGTAGGCTCGCGGTCGCTCTCCGGGGGGATGCCGATGTCCTGCGGCCCGGTGGACGCGACGCTCTCATCCGGCTCGTCCCTGAGCCTGAACTTCGTCAGGCTGCCGTCGAGGCTGGATTTCAGAATCAGCCAGAGCTTCTCGCACGGGAGCTTCGAGATAGAGAGCCTGAGAATCCGGCAGTCGCCGACGGTGACCTCGCCGTTCGCCGCCTCCAACGCTTTCAGGATGACGCAGTCGTCCCTCGTCGCAGACGGAGACCACGCGTCATCTTCAGACCTGTCGCTGCTTTCGGGAGGCTCGACGGTCAGGTACTACAGCCTCGAGAACGCCTGCGGGAAGCTCATCAGCAACAGCTCGGCGGACCCGAAGCTGAAGGTCCCCGACAGCGGGACTTCGGTCGGAGGCTACCTCCCGACCTATCTGGAGCTGACCGGCACCTACACCGACCTCTCGGGAGGGCTCGTGAGCGCGAACACCTACAGGATGTACCTCGGCGAGAACGCCACGGACAACTTCAACGTGGCGAGGGGCACGCGGTACACCCTGACATTGAACCTCTCCGACGAGGGAGGGTTCCTCGACGACTACTGGAAGATAGAGCCGGACGTGACGGACAGCAGGACGTTCCGCTTCGGAAGCCCGACATACTACATCCCCGGCAACGGCTCCGTCCCGGTGTCCGTGACCGGGAACTCCTCACATTACGGGATAACCTACTCCCTGTCGTCCTCGCTGACGGGAGTGAGCTTCAGCCCCTCGGCTCTCACGCTCTCGCAGGGCTTGTACGCCTCGCAGCGCACCGGCACCCTCACGGCCCGATACTGGGACGGGAGGATAGCCGACCAGTGCGCGGTGGTGGCGAGGGCGAAGGCCGTGGATGTCAGCCCGATCGGCATGGTGAACATCGAGACCGACTGGACAAGCTCGGGGTTCCACAAGGCGCATCCCGACGACTGCAAGATTGCGCACGGAGAACACAACAGCCTGTGCACGCTCAACCACACCCGCCCGTGGGAGGACGACTACATCGACGTGGACGACTGCACCAACAGGATAGCCGGAGCGACCGACTGCCCGTACTGGGTGCTCGTGCCGTCCGGAGGCGGCGAGGTCACGGTGAAGTTCAGCGTCGCCGCCAACTACCGCGTCGACAGCTCGGGCAACCTCACTTACGACATACTCACTCCGGGCGTGGACTACGAGCTGACGAGATACGGGCTGCTCAAAAGGGACGGGAGCGAGCCGGGAGACAATGTAAACTATGCCACTCCGGTCATATCCGGGAACACCGTGACGCTCGGGGCGCAGTTCCAGTCGGGGGACAGGACGCACTGGTACGTGACGATAACCCCGACCAGTCCGGAGCTCGACTCTGACGAGAGGACCTATGTGGTCTCCACCGGCGGCTCCGAGGCGATGACCGAGACCGACGTGACCGTGTCCTACGGCAAGATTGGAAAGCCTCTCGAGTATACGCCGTCCTGCTCCGAGAGCGGCCGCCGGGTGTGGATGATCTCAGACCCGGACATCGTGGAGTTCGAGAACGACGACGACCCTGACCTCGGCAATTCGTTCAGCGGCGGCCACACGATGCTGGCCTCGATCAGCACCTGGAACGCCACGACGAAGGTCTACGCCATCGACAAGTGCGGCGTGGTCCGCAGGAAGGACGACTTCACGGCGCGGCGGTACACCTGCGACATCTACTGGCACGGCTATTTCACCGACCCAATAGAGGCCTCGAGGCTCAGGCTTGCGGCATATTCGGGATTCAAGGAATGCCTGCTGCCTCTGCGAGTATACCAGGACGACGTGTTTCTTACCGCGACACTCGGCGGGACGCGGTCGACGTTCAGCACCTACTCGGACAGCTTCTTCACACTGAGTTCTGACGGGTACGTCATGGAGGCGACGCTTATGGACCAGACGGAATACGACTCCTGCGAGTGGGACGCCGAACTCCTCGTCGGCACGGCAGGCACGCGGCTGACCCTCTCGGTGGCGGCTGACGGCAGCTGGACGCTGGAATAGAAAAGGGAACCATTCTAAAAACATAATATCAGGCGCGGGGCGGGCAGGAGTCATTCCGGTCCGCCCCGCCGCATCAGGAAGAATCACCAAACCCCTTGCAGCGCGGGTCAGAGTCCGTTTGTCTCTTTCAGCAAAAAATCGTCGATATTGAGTAGCCTACGCCCCGATCATCTGTCCGATGCAGAAAAGATTGTGTCAAGGATGGATATATGTCACAAATTTTTGATATATTTGTGACAAAATTCTTGGCGGACAAAAATGCAGAGCGTTTATAATGAGATAAAGACAATTGTGGAGAAATCCGAGCCGGGGACACTGTTCTTTCCGGAGGATTTTGCCGCCGTAG
>CAVERO010000029.1:0-21236 GCA_963617915.1 Candidatus Methanomethylophilaceae archaeon
CCTTGGAAGAAGCGGTCGAACCTGAAGTTTTTCACACTCAAATCTTCAAACAAATCAAAACAGCTTCTAATTTGCTCATCAGTCATGTGCCTCCGGCACACTCCTTCTTCACAAACAAATTTATCCACATAAATCCTTCACAAAACCTTACCGACTTTTTTTCATCATCACTAACGAATATATGAAACGTCTGATCCTTTCGCTAACCATTCTTCTGATTGCGGCGGCATTAAGCTCCACGGCGCAGGTCAAGGACAGCCCTTATTATGTCGCGGCCTATGTCTGGCCGTCCTGCCACAACGACCCGCGCGGTCAGGAGGTGCTTTGGCCGGAGGGCACGGGGGAATGGGAGGTCATCAGGAAAGGCACTCCGCGCTTCCCGGGACACTACCAGCCGAAGCAGCCTCTGTGGGGCTATGAGATGGATGACGACCCGAAGGTCATGGAGCGCTGGATCGAGGCCGCGACCGACCACGGAGTGAACACGTTCATCTTCGACTGGTACTGGTTCGACGAAGGCCCTTTTCTTGAGGGGTGCCTGAACGACGGCTTCCTTAAAGCCCCGAACAACGGGAAGATGAATTTCTACCTGATGTGGGCGAACCACGATGTCAAACGGAACTACTGGAACGTCCACCGCTGCCCGGACGATGACTCGATCCTCTGGAAGGGGGCGACCGACGGGAAGAACTTCAAAATCATCGTGGAGAGAGTGATACGGCAGTATTTCAAGCGTCCGAACTACTTGAAAATCAACGGATGTCCAGTGTTCTCAATTTACAAGCTCGACAATCTGCTGGCCACATTCGGGGGCAGCCGCGAAAAGACGAGGGAGGGGCTTGAATATTTCCGCTCCGAGGTCCGCAAGGCCGGCTTCCCTGACCTTCATCTTCAGATTATCCATTTCGGTCCGTCGGGCCGGGATATTCAGAAGACTATTGAATATTTCGGTGTGAACAGCGTCACCACCTACAACTGGGGCGGCCCGCACCGGGAGGACTATCTGGATTGGGGCAACACCGGCATGACCCGCCTTGAAACCTGGAGCGATTCGCCTGTTCCGTTCTTCCCGAACGTGTCGGTCGGCTGGGACAACACGCCGCGCTTCCCGAAAGTCGGCCGCGAGGATGTCATCCACTTCAACAATACTCCGGAGAGTTTCGCTGCCTATCTTCAGGCGGCCAAGGAATATGTCGACGCGCATCCCGCACAGCCGAAGGTGATCACCGTCTTCGCCTGGAACGAATGGATCGAGAGCGGCTACCTCCTCCCCGACCGCAAGTTCGGCTTCGGCTATCTGGAGGCCGTCCGGGATGTCCTTGCCGGAAAGTACGAGCGGTACAAATAGATGACCGTTACGGGTAATTATCTGATTATCAACTGAACAGTAACTTGTCTTTAGTGGATGTCAACTAAAGGCTATTGTTTTATTGTTTGATATTCATAGCGTTGCGCTCCACGGCCTCTTTGATTTGGGCGGCGATTTGGGCGAAGGTGCGTCCGTCGATGTCGATTATGTGGTGGGCGGTGTCGAGGTACTGTGGGGAGCGGGTCTGCATCAGGGATTCTATGCGGTTGCGTAGGATTTCTTTTTTGTTGGATGTTCTTTTGCCGGGCGCTTCGACAGGCTCAGCGACCGTGGTTCGGCAAGGCTCAGCGACCGTGGTTCGGCAAGGCTCGGTGACCGTGGTTCGACCGGGCTCACCAACCGTGGTTCGGCAAGGTTCAGCGACCGTGGTTCGGCAAGGCTCAGTGACTATCGGGTGGTTATCCGATGAGTCTTTTGGTGACTTTTCAGATGTGTTTTCAGACCGGTCGCTGAGCCTGTCGAAGCGAATCGGTTGGGCGGAACTGAGCATAGGACGGCCTTCAGAGTGGCCTTTGAGGGCCGCAAGGAGGGTGTCTGTGGTGGCGCGGAGGTAAAAGCAGTCGGTGTGCTGACGGATGAGCTGACGGCATGGCTCGGAGGTCACGGTGCCGCCGCCGAGGGAAAGGATGGTGCGGGGGCGGTCTGTGGCACTGAATATCTCCTCCAGGGCCTCGCGTTCCATCCGGCGGAAAGCCGCTTCACCATATTCATTGAATATTTCGGGAATATTCTTGCCCTCCTTTTCCTCAATGTAGGTGTCAAGGTCAATCAGGCGGCATTCGGGGAGCAGCGCCGCGAGGCATTTCCCGACACTGCTCTTGCCGCAGCCCATAAAGCCTATCAGGGAGATGTCTTTCATATTCACCTTGCTATGACGGTCTCTCGGAACCTCGAAAATCTCTGATGATTAATGAATATTCCAGCGTTTAGAACAGCGTAGGCTCGTCGATGTCGCCGATGTCAGGAATGTCTCCTGAACCCAGAAGGTCGGCGGCTCTGGTCTGACCGCTGTCATTGGTGGTAACTAAAACCTCATCGGTGTCGCCTTGCGGCTCATCAGGTTCCACAGCATCGATGATGTCCAGCGGCTCGTCCTCGATGTCATCCTCCGGCTTGTGCAGAGGCTCGATGAACTTCACCTCCTTGAGGTCGTACTGGTGGCATTTCTTACCCTTGGCGGAGTATCCTTTCTTGGCGATGTACTCCTCCGCGTCGATGTTCTCAGGGTCGCGGTGCCCGTACTTGCCGCCGAAGACGACCTGGAACTGAGGATGTCTGTCCTCGGAAATGTCCACAAGGTATGACTTTGCTCCAGGAGCGATGAACGACAGCGGCGTGTTGTCGCTTAAGATGAAACTGAACCTCTTGACGTAGAACGCCTTGGCCGCTCCGTCGTAATAGAGGGCGGTGTAGGTCTTGTTCGGGTCGAACTTCTCGATCCTGATCACCTCGCCCTGATAGCGGTTGGAGACATCGAACGAAGTCGTGTAGAATGTCCCGTCCTTGAATATCGCCAGAACCTTGTCCTCCGGGCCGAACTCGCCGAGGTACTGGCCGCGTTGCTCGTCGTTAAGTTTCTGGATGTCAGCGTCGAACCAAATGTCCTTGCCGCCGATGGTGGAGACCCCCTTGGATTTCAGCAGAATCTTGGAGACAGGGTTCTTTGACACCAGATTGCCTCTGGAAGCCTTGCCCTTGATCGCAAGGGTTGAGAAATCATATTCAAACTGCGTCTTCTTCAGCTTCGGGCGCGGACGCAGGTAGATGCGTACGGACTCGGCCTCGCCGTTGTGGTTGGCCGTGAACCATAGGATTTTGGATCCTTCCTCGCCTGTGGTGATGTCGTAGTCCTTGTCCCTCGTGACGCTTGTGATGGCGAATCTCTTGGCGTAGGAGACACTGCTCTTGCCCTCGCGGTAGATGACGTTGTAGATGGTTCTGCCGTCGCCTCTGTTGAACACCCCGACGTAGAGCAGGTCTTTCCAGAAGAAGGCCTTGTCCGTGACCTTGGCAACGCGGTACTTTCCGTCCTTTCCGATCACGATGACCTCCGAAAGGTCTGAACAGTCGCAGACGTAAGTGCCATGGTCATCCTTTTTGAGATTCAGCCCGACGAAGCCTTCCTCGTAGTTGGCGTAGAGTTTGGCGTTGTTGCTGACCACCTTGGTGACTGCGATGCTTTCGAAGGCTGTGATCTCGGTCTGCCGCGCGAACGGCTTGCCGTACTTTGCCTTCAGCGTCTTGAACCAGTCGATTGTGTACCTGGTGATGTGCTCGATGTTGTCCTTTACGGTCTTCATCTCGGCCTCGATGGAAGCGATCTTCTCGTCGATGGCCTTCGTGTCGAACTTGGAGATCTTGCGTACCGGCTTCTCCACTAGCTTCTCGATGTCCTCCATCAGGATTTCCCGGCGGAGAATGTCCTGGTAGGTCTTCATCTCGGCGAACACCTCGTCCAGCTGTTGCTCCCAGCTGTTCTGGTTCTGCTCCAGAATCTTATAGACCTTGTTCTCGAAGAATATCCTTTCGAGGGAGGTGTAGTGCCACTGGTCCTCCAGCTCGGCGAGCCTGATCTCAAGCTGCCATTTGAGAAGGTCTCTGGTGTGGAGAGTGTCGTATGTCAGTATGTCCTTGACGGAGAGGAACTGTGGCTTGTTGTCCACGATGACGCAGGCGTTCGGCGCGATGTTGCACTCACAGTCCGTGAAGGCGTACAGGGCGTCGATGGTCTTGTCCGGGGACACGTCGTTCGGGAGGTGGATGAGAATATCTACCTTCTCCGTGGTCATGTCCTCGATTTTCTTGATCTTGATCTTGCCTTTGTCCTTGGCCTTAAGGATCGAGTCGATGAGGATGTGGGATGTCTTCCCGTAAGGAATCTCCGTGATGGCCACCGTGTTCTTGTCGATTTTCTCAATCTTTGCGCGCACCTTCACGCTGCCTCCGCGGGCTCCGTCCTTGTAGTTGCTGCAGTCAGCTGAGCCGCCGGTAGGGAAGTCCGGGTAGATTGTGAAGTCCTCACCCTGAAGAATGCTGACTGATGCGTCGATGAGTTCGTTGAAGTTGTGGGGAAGAATCTTGGAGGCCATTCCGACGGCGATTCCCTCGGTGCCCTGGGCGAGCAGGAGCGGGAAACGTACCGGAAGCTCGGTCGGCTCCTGGTTGCGTCCGTCATAGGATGTCATCCAGTGGGTGATCTTCGGGTCGAAGACGACCTCCTTCGCGAATTTGCTCAGCCTAGCCTCGATGTAGCGGGGAGCCGCGTTGCTGTCGCCGGTGAGGATGTTGCCCCAGTTTCCCTGGCAGTCTATCAGAAGACCTTTCTGACCGAGCTGGACAAGGGCTCCAAGGATGGACTGGTCGCCGTGCGGATGGTACTGCATCGCCTGACCGACTATGTTTGCCACCTTGGTGTAGCTTCCGTCGTCCATCCTGAACATCGCGTGAAGCACGCGCCTCTGAACCGGCTTCAATCCGTCAACGATATGAGGGACAGCTCTTTGCAGAATGACATACGAGGAATAGTCCAGAAACCATTCCCTGAACATTCCCGAAAGTTTGTACTTCCGGCTGTCGGAACTGAGCAACTTGTCGTATTTCCCCGATGCTTTCGCCGAAGTCTCGTCAATCGGAGCCTCATTCAGTTCCTCGTCCCCGTTGCCTCCTTCCGGAGCCTCGATGTCATCCCACTCATCTTTAGCCATACCTGAATATTCCTCTTTGATATTTGATTATTTCTTTTATTGTCCTTCGCGGCCGGAGCCGTTCTTTGCGGCAGGTGTTATTCCTCGTACCCGAACTTCCTGAGCTCCTTGCGGCTCTCCCTCCAGTCCGGATTGACCTTCACGAAGAGCTGAAGGAAGACTTTCTTCTGGAAGAAATCCTCCATTTCCAGCCTTGCCTCCGTTCCGGTCTTCTTCAGCGCCGCTCCGCCCTTGCCGATGATGATTCCCTTCTGGGAGTCCCGCATCACGTAGATGACAGCTCCGATCTCGTACCTGTCTCTGCCCTCCTTGAATGCCTCCACAACCACCTCGCAGCTGTAAGGCACCTCCTGACTGTAGTTCTCCAGAATCTTCTCGCGGATGATCTCCGAGGCGAAGAAACGCAGGTTCCTGTCCGTGAACTGGTCCTTGTCGAACCACGGCGGAGCGACAGGAAGACCGCTCATCACGGCGTTCAGCACGCTCTCAAGGTTGAACCTCTCCTTCGCCGACACCGGAATGACCACGGCTCCGGGAAGCTGCTCCTGCCAATAGGCGATCAGGTCTGTCACCTTCTTCTGCTCGCTGATGTCGATCTTGTTGATGACGACCACCACCGGACATTCCAGCTTCTGGAGTTTCTGAATATATTCACTGTTCTTGTCGCTCTTTTCAACCACGTCTGTAACGTAGAGGATGATGTCCGCGTCCCCGATTGCCGCGTCCACGAATTTCATCATGTCCTCCTGAAGACGGTAGTTCGGCTTGAGCATTCCGGGAGTGTCCGAATAGACGATCTGGCAGTCGTCGGTGTTGACGATTCCCATTATCCTGTGCCTGGTGGTCTGCGCCTTCGCCGTGACGATGGACAGCTTCTCTCCGACCAGGGCGTTCATAAGCGTGGATTTGCCAACATTCGGATTACCGATGATGTTGACAAATCCAGCTCTGTGTCCAGTGTGCTTTTCCGGACTAGACATAGGCCCCCATCTTGAGGACATTCACCTCGCCCTCGCTGAGGTATCTCCACTCGCCCTTCTTTAGACCCTTCTTGGTGAGGCCAGCGAAGTAAACCCTGTCAAGAGCCTTCACATCGTAGCCGAGGGATTCGAATATCCTTCTGACGATCCTGTTCTTGCCGGAGTGGATCTCGATGCCGAGACGTCTGTGGTCTTCGGCGTCGATGTATTCGAGCTCATCGGCCTTGATGTTGCCGTCGTTGAGGTCAAGGCCTTCGGTGAGAATCTTCTCCTTGTCGGCTTCATCGAGCGGCTTGTCGAGAATCACCTGATAGATTTTCTTCTTGTTGTAGGAAGGGTGCGTGAGCTGCTCGGCGATTTCTCCGTCGTTGGTAAACATCAGCACGCCGGTGGTGTTCTTGTCAAGCCTTCCGACAGGGAACACGCGGAGCTTGCAGCCCTTGAGCAGGTCCATGACGGTCTTCTCGGCATGTGGGTCGCTCGCGCTGGTTACAAAACCCTTCGGCTTGTTCATCACGATGTAAACCTTCTCCTCGCCCTTGAGTCTCTCGCCGTTGAAACGGATGTCGTCGTTGAGGACGTTGACCTTGGTCCCGAGCTCGGTGACAACCTCTCCGTTGACGGTCACCACACCGGCCTGGATGAAGTTGTCAGCCTCGCGGCGCGAGCAGACCCCGGAATTGGCGATGAATTTGTTGAGACGTATCTCTTCCTTGATAGGTGTCGGAACATTGTCGTTGTCTGAAAGGGCGGCGTCAACCTGCGGCTTCCTTGAAAGCATCTGGTTGATTCCGGCCTCGTCGGCCTCCGTGAAATGAGGCTCGTCCTTACGGCCGAATTTCTTTGGACCCTGATGCCCGGCGCCTCTCCCGGCAGAGAATCCTCCCTGCTTAGGGCCGAATCCGTGTCCTCCCGCCGGCTTCCTTGAATAGGAAGACCTTCTCTCGCCGCCTTCCTGACCCGCGCCGTAGCTTCTGCGCTGGCCGTATGACGGGCGACCTTCGCCGTATGAAGGACGGCTCTGTCCGTATGATGACCTTCTTTCCTCTCCTCCTTCGGCGTTGTTGCCATAGCTTCTGCGCTGGCCGTATGACGGGCGACCCTCACCGTATGAAGGACGGCTCTGTCCGTATGATGACCTTCTCTCGCCTCCGTCGTAGCTGTTGCCGCCATAGCTTCTGCGCTGGCCGTAAGACGGACGTCCCTCGCCGAATGAAGGACGGCTCTGTCCATAAGATGAAGTTCTTCTCTCTCCGCCTTCCGCGTTGTCGCCGTAGCTTCTGCGCTGGCCATAGCCGCCGCTGCGGTCTCCGTAGCCGCTTCTGCGGTCTGATGAATATCCTCCTCTACCGTTGCCGCCGCGGCTCTGATAACCGCCGCGCTGCCCGTAGCCTCCCCGATTGTCGCCGGAGTAACTCCTGTGATTGTCGTAAGACTTGTACTCTCCGTCGGCGGAGGATGATGCGGCAGGCACTACCTTCTTTCTTGGTCTGAGTTTCCGACCTTCTGATGAATAACCTGTTTTCGGCTCTTCTGAAGCGTAATCCCTACGCTCCTCGTGGTTCTCACCACCATTGAAATTTTCTTCCATAATGTTTGTGGCTCACGCCATTAAAAATAAATAAATATAAAGTTATTGAAGTTTAAACACATATGTTATCGTCCCCTGTTGCAGCGCAGGTGCGTCGGAGCTCTGGTTGAAGTGCGTCTTCAGCGCCGCGGCCCTTGCTGCGGCCCAAAGCTTGGAGTTGTTGACTGTCGTTCCCTGCCCTCCTGGGACAGCCTTTGTGACGTTCCCATAGTTGTCAACCCAGATGTCCACCACGACCGTACCGTAGTCTTGCTCTGAATATGTTGGCCTTGGAATCGCTCCCAAGGTGTTTCTTCCTTTCAGCCGGGCGTTAGGCGTCCCCTCGGACTTCCCGCTGGCCGTGTTGCCTTTCGGATGTCCGGCCTTGAATTCGTTTTTCGGGTCTGTGGCACCGTGAGGCGCATTCGAGGAATCCTTCTTGCTCATTCCCGGAAAGAGAGCGTTCTTGTTGATCTCCTCTTTCTGCACCGGAGTCTCGACATCCCCGAAATCATCAGGCTTGGCCTCGGCGGTCTTGTTCGGCTTTTCGGTCTTGTGCGGTGACTCACTCCTTTGAATAAGTTCCACCGGCTTGGTCTTGTCAATCTCCTCGGCCTGAGGCTGCCGCCCCCTGTTCTGCCTTCTGACAGGCTGCGGCTCGTCCTCACTGAAATCGATGAGGAAAGTCTGCTCCTGTGGCGGAGGGTAGATGTATTTCATCCCCGTGAACACGCAAAGCAGGCAGGCAAGCACGTGCACCGCGACCGTGAGCGCGATCCCGGTCACCGTGGAGACCTTGGCCTCCTTCTGTCTGTCACGAAGGTACGGTTTCATCATTCGGGCTGCGTCGCCAGGATTACCTTGTAATGGTTGCGTTTCGCTATGTTCATCAGCGACACGACCTCCTTGATTGGCACGCTCTCGTCTGAGTAGATCGAGAATGTCGGGTCTTCTTCCGTCTGAAGAAGGTCCACGAGGTCATCCTCCAGTTCGGAGTACTGCACAGGGGTCTCGCTGCCGTTCAGATGGTAGGTGTAGGTGTCATCGCCCCAGTCCTTGATCGAGACCGTGACGGTAGGCTTGGCGGAAACCTGCCCCGTACTCTTCGGGAGCAGGAGCTTCAGCGCGTTCGGATTGACCAGTGTCGAGGTGATCAGGAAGAAAATCAGCAGCAGGAACACCAGATCAGTCATCGAAGACATCGCTGTTTCCGACAGGACTTTTGTGGTTCTCTTGAAGGCCATTGACTACCTCTCCTCCTCGTTGCCTGCAGGTTCGTGCAGAAGGTCCATGAAGTTGATTGTCGCGTTCTCCATCATAAGCATCAGATTGGAGATCTGGGAGACCAGATAGTTGTAGCCGAAGTAGGCGAGGATACCGACGATAAGACCGCCGACCGTTGTGATCATCGCGGTGTAGATGCCGCTTGAAAGCAGTGTGATGTCAATGTTGTTGCCGGCGTTGGCCATGTTGAAGAAGGCCTGCACCATACCGAGCACGGTTCCGAGGAATCCGATCATAGGCGCTCCGCCCGCGATGGTGGCGAGCATCGGGAGCCCTTTCTCAAGTCTTGCGACCTCGACGTTGCCCATGTTCTCGACGGAAGTCTGGATGTCGGCGAGGGGCCTTCCGATGCGCTCGATCCCCTTCTCCACGAGACGTGCGACAGGAGAGTCATACTTCTGGCAGAGAGAGACCGCCGACTTCACCTTCCCTTCATGAATATAGTCGCGGATGTCGCGCATGAAGTTCTTGTCAACCTGCCCGGCCTTGCGGATCATCCACCATTTCTTTCCGAATATGTAGATGGCAATCACTGACAGAATGGCCAGCACGATCATCAGCCAGCCGCCCTTGGTGGCCATCTCGATAAGAGAGAAAGACTGCTCTACCTGCTGTGGAGCGAGATCCGCCACAGGTGCGGCAGCCTGTGCCATATCTTCGGCCATCTCAGCCGCCGCAGAATCCAGGCCCACGGCCTGCAAAACTTGGAACAACATAATTATCACGTACGTTTTTATTATTTTCAAATATGTCCGGCGTGCCAACTGCACATTTCACGCCATCAAATCGCAAAGATACGCAAAATTTCCGAGACTTCGCCTACTAATATTCCACCTTGCAGAGGAAGAGGGCGTGGCCGGGGACGGATTCGCCGGCGGAGGAGCGGGTGCCGCCTTGGGTCAGGGTGGCGATCCAGGACTCGTTGCGCTTGCCTCGGCCTACCTCAAGAAGGGAACCTACCACGGCGCGGACCATATTCCTTAAAAAGCGGTCGGCGCGGATGGTGAAGACTAGGTAGTCGCCTTCCTCGGCGGGGTAGCCCATCATTCTGACGTGGTTTGGGGAATATGCTTCCCAGCGGGCTTGGGTGACGGTGCAGATGGAGGTCTTGTTGTCGCTGCCGACCTTCTCAAAGCAGCTGAAGTCGTGCTTCCCAAGAAGGGCCATCGCGGCGCGGTTCATCTTCTCGACGTCCAACGGGAATGTGTAGAGGTAGGAATATTCCCGCATGAAAGGATCCTTGCGGCGGTGGATGAAATACTTGTACTCACGCTGCGTGGCGTCGAATCTGGCGTGGAATTCCGGACCGCAGGGAGCGATTGAATGCACCCTGATTCCGGCTGGTAAAATGGCATTTATTTTGTAGCCAACCGCGCTTGCGTCAAAGTCCGGACTGGAGGCCTCGAAGTGGGCGACATAATTGACCGCATTCACCTTTGAGTCCGTCCTCCCCGCTCCCGTGACGGCAATGTCCTCCTTCAAGAGAGTCGAAAGAGCATTCTGAAGACACTCCTGAACGGTTTCCGCTTGGTTTTGAATCTGCCAGCCGCAGAATGACGAGCCGTCGTAGGAAAGGGTGAGGAGGTAGCGCATTTTGGTAAGATTGTTTTACTGCAAAAATAGTAAAAAACAGTATAAAATGGAAAGTGTAAACATCAAGGAACTCAACGACAGGATCCAGAAGGAGAGCGCCTTCGTGGACATGCTGTCCCTTGAGATGGGCAAGGTCATCATCGGACAGAAACAGCTGGTGGAGAACCTTCTGATCGGACTTCTCGCCAACGGACACATTCTTCTGGAAGGTGTCCCGGGACTGGCCAAGACTCTCGCCATCAGTACGTTGTCCAAGGCTATCGACGCAAAGTTCAGCAGAATCCAGTTCACCCCTGACCTCCTTCCTGCCGACCTCATCGGTACGATGATATATTCCCAGAAAGACGAGTCATTCGAGGTGCACAAGGGGCCTGTCTTCGCGAACTTCGTGCTTGCGGATGAGATCAACCGTAGCCCGGCGAAGGTGCAGTCAGCCCTTCTGGAGGCCATGCAGGAGCGCCAGGTGACGATCGGTGACCAGACGTTCAAGCTTCCGGAGCCGTTCCTCGTTATGGCTACCCAGAACCCTATCGAGCAGGAGGGAACCTATCCGCTTCCGGAGGCCCAGGTGGACCGTTTCATGTTGAAGGTCATCGTTAAATACCCCAAGAAAGAGGAGGAGAAGCAGATCATCAGGATGAACAACTCCGGGGAGTTCCCGACTGTCAACCCGGTGATCAAGCCGGAGGATATCGTGCGCGCCAGAAGCGTCGTGAGGGATGTCTATATGGACGAGAAGATAGAGAGGTACATAGTGGACATCGTCTATGCGACACGTACACCGGAAGACTATGGCCTGGGAAAGATCAAGGATCTGATTTCGTTCGGCGCTTCGCCGCGTGCCAGCATCTCTCTGTCAATGGCTTCCAAGGCCTACGCTTTCATCAAGAGAAGAGGTTACGTGATTCCGGAGGATGTCAGGGCGGTCTGCAACGAGGTCCTGCGCCACAGGATCGGACTGACCTACGAGGCCGAGGCGGAGAACGTCACGACCGAGCAGATCATCGCAGAAGTGCTCAACGCCGTACAGGTTCCGTAACGGGCTATGTTTCGTTTAATTCTGGTATTTGAATATGGCAGCTAATTCCTCAGCCAATGAACTCCTGCGCAAGGTCCGCAAGATAGAGATCCGCACCAGGGCTCTGTCCCACCAGATCTTTGCCGGTGAGTATCACAGTGCTTTCAAAGGCCGCGGAATGGCCTTCAGCGAAGTGCGTGAGTACCAGTACGGAGACGATGTGCGCTCTATGGACTGGAACGTGACCGCGCGTCTTCGCTCTCCGTACGTCAAGGTCTTCGAGGAGGAGAGGGAGATGACGGTCGTCCTTCTGATCGACATCAGCCGTTCCGGACTTTTCGGAACGGCCGGGATGACGAAAAGGGATTTGATCGCGGAGATCGCGGCTGTGCTGAGTTTCTCGGCCACGATCAACAATGACAAGGTCGGGGCTCTTTTCTTCAGCGACAGGGTGGAGGAGTTCATTCCGCCGAAGAAAGGACGCAGCCACCTTCTGCACATCATCCGCGAGATCATCGAACTCAAGCCGAAATCCGACGGAACGGATGTCGGTCAGGCTCTGCGTTACCTGACGAACGCGATGAAGAAGAAATGCACGGCCTTCGTGCTTTCCGACATGCTGGACGCCAATCCTGACGGCTCGCCTCGCTACGAGGATGCCCTGAAGGTGGCCAGAAACCGTCACGACATCTCCGTCATCAAGGTTCATGACCCTCGCGAGAGGACGATTCCGGACGTGGGGTTGGTTCACGTCAAGGATTCCGAGACCGGCGGTTCTGCCTGGATCAACACCTCCAGCAGTAAGACAAGGAGAGAATATTCAAAATGGTTCGCTGCCGTCGAGGATGGAGAAAGAAAGTTGTTCAACCGCTATCAGATTGATTCGGTGGACATTGCCACCAACCAGGATTACGTCAAGGGGCTGATGACATTTTTCGGGAGGAGATAGAAATGAAGAGATTTGTTTACTGCCTGTCGGTTTTCTGTACTGCGATGCTTGCCACTATCGCAGCCGCGGGGCAGCAGGTTCCGAAAAATAAAGGAATCCTGATACGGTCCGGGGATTCATTCCTCGAACCTTTGCAGAAGCGCGACACGGCTTTGATCGGTGACCAGTTCCGCTATGGATTCCACCTTAAGGATGTGGCGGAGGGTACCCGTTTCGCCCTGCCGGACTTCTCCAAAGGGTTTATGGACAGCATAGAGGTAGTAAGCCCTTTCAAGGCCGACACTGTAGGTGTCAACGGCAAAAAGAATGAGCCGAAGACCTACGACATAGATGTCTCGATGGTCATAACATCCTTTGACGAAGGGACATACACCCTCTTGCCGCTTTCTATGGCAAGAGCGTCCGGAGTTGACAGGGTGGACACGTTGCTCTTCGAGCCGAAGACTCTGGACATCCGCACGATGCCTGTGGACACAGCGACTTATCAGATCCACGATATCAAAGGGCAGATCCGCTATCCGCTGAAGGTTTCGGAGATTCTGCCTTACGTCGGCGTGGTCTTGTTGCTGGCGATCATCATTTTCCTGATCTGGAAGTTTGTCGTTTCCAAGCGCGGGAAAGGTGATGGACAGGCTCATAAGGATCCTCCTTATCTGGTGGCTTTGCGGAAGCTGGAGCATTACCGTGGCAGCAAATATTGGGCTCCGGATAAGCAGAAGGCCTATTATTCCGGAATCACGGATGCCTTGAGGGAATATATCGACGCGCGGTACGGCATCGATGCGATGGAGATGACGACGGCGGAGATATTCAGGGATTTGAAATCTTCAGGGGTTCCGGCTGACCTTTACGAGGAGATGAAGACGCTTTTCGAGACTGCTGATTTCGTGAAGTTCGCCAAGGCTTCGGCTTCGGATGAGGAGAACGCCGCCGCACTTCCTGTGGCAGTGCGTTTTGTCACAGTCACTTACCAGTCTCAACTTGCTGAGGAGGAGGCCGCCCGGAAGACCGTCGAAGCGAAATCCCCGGCCAAAAAGGAAGGAGGTGAGGCGTAATGTTCTTTGAATATCCCAAATTGCTCTGGCTGCTGGTGATTCCGGCACTGCTGGTTCTGCGTTATCTTTATGTGGAACTGAAGGATCGGAGACCGCATCTGAGGGTGTCCAGCCTCACGCCTTGGAGGAAGGGCGGCAAGACTGTCCTCGGGGTGATCAGGCATATTCCTTTTGTCTTGAGGGTGGCCGCGCTTTCGCTGATTGTTGTGGCAGTCGCCCGACCGCGATCTTCCACAAAGGTCGAGAAGGTTGACACAGAAGGGATTGACATCGTGCTCGCGATGGATGTCTCGACAAGTATGCTGGCTCGGGATTTCACCCCGGACCGCATCAGCGCCGCCAAGGACATCGCCATCGAGTTCATCGCCCAGAGACCATCGGACAGGATGGGAATCGTGGTGTTCGCCGGCGAGAGTTACACCCAGTGTCCTTTGACGACCGACAGGGCTACCCTGATCAACCTGATGAAAGAGATTTCCACTGACCTGATCGAGGACGGGACGGCAATCGGCAACGGTCTTGCGACTGCTGTGGCAAGAATCAAGGATTCCGACGCCAAGAGCAGGGTCGTGATCCTGCTTACCGACGGTGTGAACAACTGCGGCGAGATCTCCCCGGAGACCGCCGCCGATATCGCCAAGACCTACGGGGTAAGGGTTTACACGATCGGAGTCGGCGCCAATGGGGAAGCGCCGTATCCGGTGATGACTCCGTGGGGAGTGCAGATGCAGAATGTGAAGGTGGAACTCGACGAGAAACTGCTCTCCGGCATCGCCGCGATGACGGGAGGCAAATATTTCAGGGCCACTGACAACACGAAACTTGCGGAGATATATTCAGACATCAACAAGATGGAGAAGGCGCGCACGACCATCGACAGCTTCCCTGTTTATAAGGAACTGTTCGGCTCATACGCCCTTGCCGCCCTTGTCTGTCTGCTGCTGGAGGCTCTTGTTAAACTGTTGATAAGGAGGTTGCCATGATAATTTTCGCCGCGCCGCATTATCTTTTGCTGCTGCTCCTGATTCCGTTCTTTTTCCTCGGGATGGGGCTTTGGCTGTGGAACAGGCGCCGCCGTCTGCGCAGGTTCGGGGACGAGACCCTTGTGAACGAGCTTATGCCTTCATGGTCCCGTAACAAATTGTGGGTAAGGACTGTTTTGTTCTCGTTGGCGTTTCTCTTCTTTGCAATCGGTTTGTCAAGACCTCAGATCGGAGCGAAACTCAAGGAACACAAGACCAGAGGAGCTGAGATCATGATTGCCTTGGACGTGTCCAACTCGATGCTTGCCAAGGATTATTCTCCTGACAGGCTGGAAAGGGCGAAGCTGGCCATCTCCAGAATCACCGACAAACTTCAGGATGACCGGATAGGCTTGATTGTCTTTGCCGGCACCTCGTTCGTCCAGCTTCCGATCACATCCGACTATGTGAGCGCCAAGATGTTCCTGAATTCCATCTCAACCGAGTCGGTTCCGATTCAGGGAACGGCGATCGGGGATGCGATCAACACCGCGGTCCGGGGCTTCAGCGCCCAGAGCGAGCACAGCCGCGCCATCATTGTGATCACAGACGGTGAGAACCACGAGGACGATGCCGTGGCCGCCGCGAAACAGGCCGCCGAGGCCGGGGTAAAGGTTTACACAATCGGTGTGGGTTCCGCTGACGGTCAGCCGATTCCGATGGACGGAGGCCTTCTGAAGGACAAGGATGGCAAAATTGTCGTGACCCGTCTGGATGAGGAGACATTGAAGGAGGTCGCCGCCGCGGGAGGCGGAATTTACGTCCACGCAGGCAACGATGAGTTCGGTCTGACTCCTATCATAAGTGACATCCGCAGGATGGAGGACGAGGAATATAACTCCGTGGTCTTTGAGGAATATGACGAGCAGTTTATGTACTTCCTTGGAATAGCGTTGGCGTTATTCACTCTTGAGATGCTCGTCGGGGAAAGGCGTTCGCGCAGACATTTGTTTGAGGGAAAAAGATGAGAACTATATTGAAATATTCATTGGCGGCTGTTCTGCTGATGCTTTCCTGCTCAGTGGCTTTGGCGCAGGCTGACCGTAAGGAGGTCCGTGCCGGCAACCGCCAGTTCAAGAAAGGCAATTGGCAGAATGCCGGGATCGAGTACCGCAAGGCTTTGGTTAAGGACTCCTCGTCGTTCGCGGCCAGCTACAATCTTGCCGGAGCGCTCTATCGTGAGGGCAACTTCGATGAGGCCGGAAAGTCTATGGAGAGATTGAAGGAAGTCGCTCCAGCGTCGGCCAATTCCGCTGACTATTATTACAATCTGGGCAACATCGCCGTGCAGAAAAAGGATTGGAAGGCCGCTGTGGATGCCTACAAGCAGTCTTTGCTCTGCAATCCTGGCGACCTGGACGCCAAGGAGAACTACGCCTACGCAAAGCAGATGCTGAAAGACGAGGAGCAGCAGGGTGGCGGCGGAGGCAACGACCGGAATCAGGATCAGCAGCAGGACCGGGACCAGAATCAGAACAACGATCGGGACCAGAACAATAACGACCAGAATCAGAATCAAAATCAGGACCCGAACCGGAATGACGATCAGAACAAGGAGCAGAATCAAGGCGATCAGCCTAAACCTCAGCAAGGACAGGGGCAGGGTGAAGCGAAGATTTCCCCTCAGCAGGCCCAGCAGATGCTGAAGGCGGTTCAGGCCCGCGAGAAGGAGACCCAGGACAAGGTCAACAAGGAGAAGGCGGCTCTGCTGAAATCCCGTCAGAAAGAGAAGAATTGGTAAAAGCGTGAATATGAAGAGATTGTTTTGCATTGCGGCTTTTTTGCTCATGGCCATTTTCCAGGCCTCTGCCCAGAATGTCATCAGGGTCGAGGCTCCGGATGTGGTCGCTGTGAACGAGCAGTTCAATGTTACTTTCATAATAGAGGGGGAGAAGAGTCCATCGGACTTCCAATGGTCTGTCGGCGATGACTTCCAGCTGGTCTGGGGGCCGCAGAAAGGCTCCAGTTCCAGCATACAGATAATCAACGGGAAGAGGTCATCTTCCCATCAGACGACATTCACGTACATCCTTATTCCGAAATCCACCGGAACATTCCAGCTTCCGGCCGCTACGGCCATGCTTTCCGGTGACAGGATATCTTCAACCCAGGCCACCATCCAGGTAGTCAGCGACGGTGCCTCCTCGTCGCAGTCCTCCGGTCAGAACGGCGGAGGAAAATCCTCGGGAGGTCAGACCTCCTCATCTTCATCCGACACGGGCGACATTTCCTCCGGTGACCTCTTTATGAGACTGTCGCTCAGCCGCTCTGAAGTGGTCATCGGCGAGCCGATCACGGCTACTTTGAAGATTTACCAAAGAGCCAACGTGGTGGGTTTCGAGAATGCCAAACTGCCGACATTCAACGGCTTCTGGAGTCAGGAAACCTATGTCCCGAGCAATATAGAGTTCAAGCGCGAGAGCCTTGACGACAAGATTTACAACACTGCGGTGCTCAGGACCTACGTCCTGATTCCCCAGCAGTCCGGAACGATCACGATCGATCCGGCCGAACTTGTCTGCCTTGTAAACATCAGGACGGCACCGTCCGCCTCAAGCAGCCTGTTCGACCGATTCTTTCAGGATGAGTACCGCACCATCCGCAAGAGGGTGACGACTCCGGTCGTCAAGGTGAGGGTGAACCCTCTTCCCGCCGGACAGCCCGCATCGTTCGGAGGGGGCGTGGGCAATTTCGGAATATCCGCGCGTCTGACTACGGACAACCTCAAGACGCACGACGCCGCTTCGCTGATAATCACGGTCTCCGGCAGGGGGAACGTGGCTCTTCTGGAGGAGCCGAAAGTCAATTTCCCTCCTGATTTCGAGGTCTATGACACAAAGACCACCGAGAACACGGACAAGGGCAACGGCGGCACTTCCGGCAGCAAATCCTTTGAGTATCCGTTCATTCCGAGAAGCCACGGGGATTTCACGATTGAACCGGTTGAATATTCCTACTACGATGTCAATGCGGGTAAATATGTGACGCTCAGGACCGAGCCTCTGCACATCAAGGTAGCCAAGGGGAAAGGTGGCGATTCCGTACCGTCCGCGGCTGTCTCATCCGGAGTCGAGAGGAAAGACGTGAAGAGCCTTGCGGATGACATCAGGTTCATATTCACAGGCAAACCGAATCTTTCCGGTTCCGGGTCGTTCTTTGTCGGTTCTGTGCTTTTCTGGATCCTGCTGGCCTTGATGATTGTTGGGGCAGTTGTGGTTTACCTTGCGTTCCGGAAGGTGGCCGCGATGCGGGCTGATGTCGCCGGCACGAAGAACAGACGTGCCACGAAGATGGCGCGGACACGGCTTAAACTGGCTGGTGAATATCTTGACAAGAATCTCTATACCGCTTTCTATGAGGAACTTCACAAGGCTCTCATAGGATTCGTTTCCGACAAATTGAATATGGATATGTCCGAGATAAGCAAGGATAACATCGCTTCCGCCCTCACAGGTGGTGGCGTGAGCGTGGAGCAGACCAAGGCTTTCACCGATCTTTTGGACGCCTGCGAGTTCGCCCGCTATTCTCCTGACGGAGGCAACGAGGCCATGAGATCTCACTTCGATGACGCTCTGAAGGTGATTTCGTCAATCGACTCCGGCCTCAAGACCGGCGGAAAATCACTAAGAAAGGTCGCCACAGTCGTGACCCTGCTCCTGTCTCTTGGATTTTCAATGAATATCCAGGCGAAGGATCTTGACTCCCTCTGGACAGCGGGCGTACAGGCCTACACTGACGGGAAGTTCGCCGACGCCTCGGCGGCGTGGACTGCCATAGAAGAGTCCGGGCAGAAGTCCGCGAAGCTGTACTACAATCTTGGCAACGCATGGTTCAAACAGGGCAACTATCCTAAGGCCATTCTGAACTACGAAAGAGCCCTGAGGCTTGATCCGTCATATTCAGACGCCCGCTACAATCTGGAGTTCACGGGCAATTTCGTACAGGACAAGATCGAGCCGGTGCCGGAGTTCATCCTGAAGAGTGTGGCCGGTAAGGTCTGCTATCTGATGGGCTCCAACGCTTGGGCTGTATTATTCCTTGTGCTGCTTGCGGCGGCTCTGGTGATGGGACTTCTGTTCCTGTTGGGCCCGTCAGCTGGCAAAAGGAGGGCAGGTTTCTATTGCGGAATAGTGCTTCTGCTGCTTTCCGCCGGGGCTTTGGGTTTCTCCGTCTGGCAGAAATCCGACAGCGTCAAGACTGACGCCGCGATTGTGATGGCGCCGGTCGTCTCGGTGAAGAGTTCCCCGTCCGAGGGATCGTCCAAGGATCTTTTCGTGATTCACGAGGGTACAAAGGTCACGATTCTTGACGAGGTGGGGGAGTGGAAGAACATCTCCCTTGCGGACGGCCGTCAGGGCTGGATCGTCTCCGACAATCTGGAAGTTATATGATAAAGGGGGCCGACCAGCCCCCTTTATCATATAACTTCCAGAACCTCTTGTGCTCAGTCCCTTGTCAGGGTCTGTCCGCCGATGAACTCGCGCATGATGGAAGTCGGCGGAATCGCTGAGATTTCATCCGGTTGGAGAGCCACGATGTAGTCCAGAAACTTCAGAAGGCGCACCGCCTCGGCGTAGGCCGGTGAGTTCGGGGAGATTCTGCGCAGAAGCGGCTCGGCGTAGTATTTCAGCATCGGCAGCTCGAAGATCAGGGCAGAGTTGAACAGCACGTCGGCATTTTCCTGAAACGGAAAAATGTTCTTGCATTCGCCGCGACGGACGCTGTTCCATCTCATGATGGTCTCTTCCGGGGTGATGCCTCTGACGCGGTTGTCACGCACCATCCTGCGGAGAAGGCGGTTGTCCGAAGTGGACATGTTGTTGTTCTCGTCGATGTTCAGCGATGTGAGCGCCGAGACATAGACTCTGAATATCCTTGAATTGTCAACTGCCGAAGTCATCTCCGGGTTCAGCGCATGGATGCCCTCCATGATCAGGATGTCCTTCTCCTCAAGACGTAACTTGTTGCCCTCGAATACTCTGCTTCCGGTCTTGAAATCAAACCGTGGAATCTCGACTTCATTTCCCTCAATCAGTTCGTTGAGCTGCCTGTTCAGGAATTCGAGATCCATTGCGTAGAGCGACTCGAAATCATAGTTTCCGTCTTCGTCCTTAGGAGTATGTTCCCTGTCCACGAAGTAGTTGTCAAGCTCGATGACTTTCGGATTGAGACCCAGCACTTTGCATTCGAGAGCAATCCGCAGGGACGAGGATGTCTTTCCGCTCGATGACGGCCCGGCAATCATCACGATTCTCTTGGTGTTCCTTTCGGAGTAGATTCTGTTGGCGACCCTGGCGTAGTACCTTTCGTGAAGCGATTCGGCCAGGTTGATGATGCTCACGGCCTTGCCGTCTCTTATGGCTTTGTTCAGAGAGCCGATGCTCTCGATGTTGATGATCGAGCACCAGTCGGAATATTCCTTAAGGGTCGCCGCAATCTTGCTCAGGCGTTTCATCGGCATCACCTTGCCGAAGTCTGTCATCAATGGGGGCTGCAGGCAGAACCCGTCTCCCACTCCGCTGACATCGAACACTTTGAGATAGCCTGTCGAAGGAAGGAGGGGTCCGTGGAACGTGTCTGCTTTCCCGTCAAGGTAGTAGACGCTGCAGCTGAATGTTCCCAGACTTTTCTGCAGCTCGGCCTTCTGCGGCTGGCTGTTGGCAAGGAACAGCTTCTCGGCATCCTCGGAGAACATCTTGACTTTGCTGAACGGCAGGTCTTTGGCCACGAGGTTTCTCATCTTCTCCCGAATCCTGTCAATCTCGTCGTCGGTGACGAAGTGGGAGATGTTCCTCCCGTCGTCATTCTTGTTTTTCTCGATGATCTCGCAGTAGAGTCCGCTTGGAAGCGAATGGTCAATCACCAGAATCTTGTCCGGGTAGAGTTCCCTCACGACATTCTGCAGCACGAAGCACAGAGACCGCACGTAGCTCCGCATTCCGTCCGGATGGCCGTAGCCGATGAATTCCACCCTGTTCAGGTCATCGGGCTTGAAACTCAATTCTTTCAGTTTGTTGTCCACAAGAGCGGCCAGCACCTCGTGTCTCTGCCCAGTCTTCTTGTCCTTGACCATAGGGCAGAATCTGTCAGACAGAGCCTTCAAGTCCAGACCTCTCTCAACCTTATGTCTCTTTCCGTCATTGACGCAGAACAATGTTATCTCATTCTTTTCCATTTCCCATTCGTGTTAAGTTACTAAAAGAAATCAATCAAAGGTAATCAAAAATGATGTCAAACTCACCGTTGTAACCGTAAATTAACGATTCGTTTTATTTCTATTGCTTTTCGGACGAAAATGATTATGTTTGTGAGCATAGAATCGCTTATACATATTCGGAGACCGACAGAACATTCCATGGACTCAATAAAGGGGAATCTTTCCCTGCCAAATTCCACCGGCCTCATATCCTGAATGTGTCGGCGGACTATACGATTCCCGGAAACAACAGCAGCCGTGAGATTGCACTTACCACTTTATTCACCTACCAGTCCGGACATTGGGAGACAGTCGCAGCCGGTAAATACCAAGGCTTTCTGATTCGTGAACCGGACAAGGTTTCCCTGAGCTACATGACGACAATCCACAATTATGAGATGCCGGCCTACATCCGGCTGGATTTTGGCTGCCGTATAAAATATAGTGATGATGAAAAAATAAGTTGGTAAGGTTTTGTGAAGGATTTTTGCGGATA
>CAVERO010000030.1:0-21137 GCA_963617915.1 Candidatus Methanomethylophilaceae archaeon
ACCTGAAGTTTTTCACTCTCAAACCTTCAAACAAACAAATCAAAACAGCTTCTAAAATGATTTCCGAATTTGATTATGCGTTTTATAAACAGCTTCTTAAAAACAGTAGCCGGCAATGGACAGAAACAACAAGGCTCCCACAGTTGATGAATTCAGGGAGATGCTCAAAAAGAACGGATTAAAGGTAACGCCACAGAGGATCGCGGTACATGAGGCGATGCTGAGGCTTGGACACGCATGCGCTGACATGGTCACGGCGGAAATCCTTGCGGCGAAGAAGTCGAAAGTCACTGTCGCCTCGGTTTACAACATCCTGACCCAGCTTTCTCTTCTGGGAATATACCACCACAGGATGAGCGGGAACAACAAGATGTACTTCGATGTCAACACTTTCAAACACTTTCATCTTTACGACACCGTCAACCACACATTCTCGGACGTGATTGACGAGGAACTCTATCAGCAGATCGAGAGCAGGCTCCTCGGACGCCGCTTCAAGGATTACAGGATAGACGGAATCGACGTGCAGATTCTGGCGCATCCTTCCGCAAAAGGGGGGAAATGACCCGGGCGCATATCAACACTAAAGTAATATCCATGACTAAGGTACTTGACTCAATGATTCTTGCCGGAGCCGCTCTCGCCGCTGGAGCCTGCGCCGGAGAGAAGCCCGCCAGCACACCGAACGTGGTGTTCATCCTTGCGGACGACCTCGGCTGGGGAGACCTGAGCTGCTACGGCCAGAAGAATTTCGAGACCCCCAACATCGATGCGGTCGCCCGGAACGGGGTACGTTTCACGCAATGCTATTCGGGGACCACGGTCAGCGCCCCGTCCCGATCGTGCCTCCTGACCGGGACCCATAGCGGACACACTCCCGTGAGAGGGAATCTTGAGCTTGACCCGGAAGGGCAGTTCCCGCTCCCTGACGGAACCCGGACCATCTTCCACGACATGAGGGATGCGGGCTACAAGACCGGGGCGTTCGGGAAATGGGGACTTGGCTACATCGGCACAAGCGGAGACCCGGCCAGACAGGGTGTCGATGAGTTCTACGGCTTCAACTGCCAGCTTCTCGCCCACAGCTACTACGCAGACCACATCTGGCACAATTCGGAGAGAATCGGACTGGATGACAACGTGGATTCCGTTCCATACGGGCAGGGAACTTATATTCCTGACCTTATCCACCGGAAAGCACTCGAATTCATCGAAGGCTCGGTAAAGGACGGACAACCTTTCTTCCTCTGGTACCCGACAACCATTCCGCACGCGGAGCTGATTGTCCCGCAGGACAGCATCATCGACAGATTCAAAGGGAAATATCCCGAGACTCCTTACCGCGGCGTGGACAGCGGGCCGGCGTTCCGCAAGGGAGGCTACTGCTCCCAGGAATATCCCCACGCGACCTTCGCCGCGATGGTCACAAGACTTGACACATACGTCGGACAGATTGTCACGAAACTCAAGGAGCTTGGAGTTTACGACAACACGATCATCATCTTCTCGTCAGACAACGGCCCGCACAAGGAAGGAGGTGCGGATCCGGACTTCTTCGACTCGAACGGCCCTTGGAGAGGGTACAAGAGAGACCTTTACGAGGGTGGCGTCAGAGTACCTCTGATCGTCAGCTGGGAAGGCCACACCAGGAAAGGCGTCGACTCAGGTCTCATCTGCTCGTTCTGGGACATCATGCCGACCTTGCGCGGACTCAACGGGGCCGGCGAAGAGGAGCTTGAGGGGATGGACGGCATCAGCCTGATCCCGACCTTGGAGAACAAGGGCGTGCAGAAAGAACATGAATGGCTTTACTTTGAGTTTCAGGAACTCGGAGGGCGTCAGGCTGTCAGGAAGGGCGACTGGAAACTCGTCCATCTGGATGTCCGGAGCGACAACGACATATTCGAGCTGTACAACCTCGCCTCAGACCCCGGCGAGACAACCGACCTGAGCCGTGAGTGTCCGGAAAAGGTGGCCGAACTTCAGGCCATCATGACGGAAGCGCACATCCCGAACCCTGACTTTCCGATTCTTAAAGGAGAGACCGCAAGGGTGCGGTAGAAGACATCACAGAGCGGGCGGCTGAACAGTGTCAGCCGCCCGCCTTTCGGTAACATACTCTTGCACGTGGACAACGGGGTCTATTTTCCGAACAGCTCCTCGTAACCCGGATTCTGTGTCAGGGCAGGGTTCATGTTTATCTCGTGGGTAGGAACCTGGTCCAGATAGTAGGCGTCAAGCCATCCCTTTCCTACCGACAGCGGGCCGTGCTTTGTGTAAATCCAGCCGCTACCCTTCTCGTTGCCGTAGGCTTCCGAATAGCCCTTTTCGCGTATTTCATTGTAATTCACGAACTGTCCGGTGTAAACGCCTGTACCGTAAGGGACATTCTTGGCGGTGATCCACGCTCCGCAAGGCTGCCTGTTCACGTAGTACGGAGCCTTGTGCCATCTCTTGATGTCATAGAAGCTGAAGCCTTGGCCCATAAGCTCGACCATCCTCTCGCGCCTGATTTCCCAAAGGACAGGAGGAACCTCATAGTTGGTCATGGCGTCATAGCCGCGGGTCCAGGAAGCCGTACCTTTGTCGCGGTCAGGATCGAAGTCATCCGTGATGTCCGCCACAACCATCCTTGCGACTCCGGCCCGGTCGCGGAGCAGGTTGACTGTCTTGTCCGCGACAGCCTGGTCAAAGCGACCCAGCTCGAAAGCGGCCTCCGCATAGTTCAGAAGAACCTCCTCAATCGTAAAAATCGGCTTGTCGGATGTCTGGTAGTAGCCATTGCTGCCTACTTCCCAGCTCGTGTAGTGCTTCCAGAAGAAGTACCCTGTCCAGCAGCGCATGTAGTTGTCCATCTGGATTCCGTTGCCCGTGATGTTCGGCGCGCTGTGGCACATGGAGCCGCCCCAGTTATGGCCAGGCAGCCTCTTGCAGCCGATGGATTCGTCGCCGGTTCCGTTCTCGCAGAACACATTCGGGCCGAAATAGTCGATGTACTCGCGGAATTTCCGCTCATATTCCTCCGTGATGGTGAAATTGCCCTTATCATTAAGGGTCTCGCCGGCCTTCCAGAATGTCCATTTCTTGAAAGTGGTGACATTGTCCGGATTCGAATTGATTCCGGTGACCTTGGCCTGTACCGGCGGCTCGAAATTGATGTGCAGACGGGGATCGCGGTCTGAATAATAGTCCCAAAGGTCCTTTCCTTCCCCGCCCTTGAATCCGGAGGCCGGGTTGCCGACCGGTTTGCCGTTCTTCATGAGGAACATGTCAACAGTCTGCTGAGGAGCGTCGGCCCGGTGAGCCTCCACGTGGACCAGATCGCTGAAGCGGTGCATCAATATTCCCGTGTAATACTGCTTGAACATGATGACGCCAGGCTTTCCGGTCAAGTCCTCGGTAGTCATCACCTCATCGTAACCTGCGGCCGGATATTTGTTCACCCCGCTACCATAGTAAAGCGCGGGGTATTTGTTCATGAGTTCCTGTGAAACAGTCAGGCACTTCTCAAGGTACTGCTGGTAAGGCTCATTCAATCCGTGGTACTTTGCCCAGGTCGCCTCGCGAAGCAGGAAACGGCTCAACGCGGCCTTTATGGCGTCCGCAGTCAGGGCGTTGTCTCCATCCTTGGAAGAGTCACCGATGTTCGCCGCCGCATATTCAAGTCTTGCCACGATGCTGTCGGCCACTTCGGCGCGAGGGGTACGCGGCATGTAGGCTTCCTCCGACTCATCTGTCATGACAATGTTCACCCAAGGGATGTCCCCGTATCTGGAAATCAGCTCCATATACCACCATGCGTGGAAGAAATAGCCCACGGACCTCCAATGACGCTGTTCGGCCTCGGTCAGGTTTCCGTCACCAAGATGGCTGAGCATGATGTTCACGCTGCGGATCCGGCTGAAGTCCCAGGAGGAGTGGGTGTTCCTCGTCGTGATCGTCTGATACCCGTAAGGGTTGAACGAGTTGTCCCTCGTCGTCATTATCCCCGAATAGTAGTCACTGCTCCACTGTCCCCCCCAATAATAGGAGCCGCCGGAGAAGTTTGTCAGGATGTTGGCGTCCGTGAACAGTGAGTAGCAAGGATACATGTAGGCCTTGAAATTATCATAAGTCTGGAACGCGTTCTTCTCGGTGAGACTCGTGACCGGAAGTTTCTCAAGGAACTCATCGTTGCAGCTTGAGAATAAACCAGAGACTGTGGCCAGCATTGCTGCCGCTATAACGTATGCTTTAGTTCTCATAATTCTTGATCGTTAGAATGTTATGCTCGCTCCGACTGACCAGGTGCGGTAGAACGGGTAAGACCACGAAAGGCTTTCAGGGTCATAACCCTTAGGCAAGGATGTGAAAGTGGCGAGGTTCTCGACGCTCACATACAAACGGAGCTGGTCCAATGTCACCTTGCGGAGCAATGAGGATGGGAATGAATATGACAGGGTGACATTCTTCACGCGCAGATACGCGGCGTTCTGAATATACTTATCGCTCACCCTCGCGTTGGAACCGGCGTTGCCGTCCTGGCCATAGACCCTGAACAGTTTCGCGTCCGGGTTCTTCGCGACCATGTAGTCAGGACTCTGAGGGTCGTAGCTGACCGCAGACCAATAGTCTGTCTGGTTGTAGTACAGCGGCCAGAACACTCCGTCCGCGCCGGACGCTCCGAACGGGAACAGAGCGGCTCCGCCCAGCCAATAGTCGCGTTTGCCGACTCCTTGCAGGAGGACATTCAGGTCGAGTCCCTTCCAGGAGACCCCAAGATTGCCTCCGAACTGGTAGCGGGAGGTACTGTTTCCGATGATTGTCCTGTCCCCCGGATTATCAAGGGTGGAGCCGCCGGCGTCGATCACACCGTTGTCGTCCAGATCCTTGAACTTGACATCTCCGGGCTGTACCGAATAGCCGCTGACCGACACGACGCCCTCCTTGAGCACCCACGTGCCGACCTTGGCCTTTTCCGGATCAAAGTCATCTATGGAATAGTACCCGTCAGCCTTGTAGCCATAGATGCTGTTCAAAGACTTGCCTACATAGTAGTTGTCGATGGAGCCAGACAGATTGTTGAATTTGGTGATCTTCGACTTATGGTCATAGACATTGAAATTCACGCGGTAGCCCCAATCGCCGATGTGGTCCCGCCATCCGATGGTGAGTTCCCATCCGTCAGTCCGCATGTCGGCGATGTTCTGAAGAGGGGCGCTCGCTCCGACAAGGGCCGGCAGTTCGGCTCCCGCCGCAAGCATTCCCTTGGTGTCGCGCCTGTACCAGTCAAACGTGGAAGTGAGGCGGTCGTTGAAAGCCGACAGGTCGAAACCGAAGTCGAGCGTCGTGACCGTCTCCCAGGTGTAATTGGCACGGATAAGGCCCGGAGTGGAGATGTAGATTGTCTTGTCGTTGTTGTTCAGCCAATAGGTGCCTTCGTTGATGCCCATCGACGCGACAAAACCGTAAGGACTTATGTTCTGGTTGCCGATGGAGCCATAGGACGCCCTTAGCTTGAAATCCTGGAGCCAGCCGTCAGACCAGTCCATGAACTTCTCCTTTCCCAGACGCCATCCCACAGAGACGGATGGGAACAGGCCGAAACGGTTCTCCTTAGGGAACTTGGAGGAGCCGTCATAACGGGCGTTCACCGTCAAAAGGTAGCGGTCGCCGTAGTTGTAGGTCAGACGGGCGAACATACCTCTGATGGAATATTCAGAATAGCCGTCGCTGATGTTCTTGATGCCGGTGCCTCCGCCGAAGGAAGGGACCGTCGGCACTGACTGTCCCTCTATCGACGCGTCAAGGCCGGCATAGTCATAACTTTCCTGGTTGAAACCGACCATCGCCGTCATCGCGTGTCTGCCCAGATTCAGCTTATAGTTGGTGTAAAGGTTCAGGGCATTGTACTTGGTGGTGTACGAATTGTTGGTATAAAGGTCCCTGGTCGGATCGGTAGGGGTGGTCTTGACCGCCAGCTGCACGTCCGCGTAACGGGTAATGCCCGAATAATTACGGTACTTATAGGAGTCCTGGTTATAGGTGTACTCGGCTATGATCTCCCAATTCTTCAAAGGACGGATGATCGTCTTGGACTGGATCCTCGGAATCGAGTTTGTCCTCGTGGACGTCGGAGAGACAAGATAGGAGTTCCTTGGAGAGTCGATGATCAGGTCCTCGCTTGTCCCGATGATTTCCTTCGGCATGTAACCTTCAGGATACCAGTTGATGAGCCTTGTCGCATACGGGTCACGGATGTTGTTGGAAAGGGCTGTCTTCCTGATGTCCGTGTAGTACATCGTCAATTCCTGGGTAAGCCATTTCGTGACATCCCCTGAAACGAATGAGGAAACCGCCTTTCTGACGTATTTGTCCTTGTCCGTGATCATCGGCCCGTTCTCGTAGCCATAGTTGCCGGACAGCCTGAAACGAAGCCTGTCTGTTCCGCCCGTGACAGAGACCGAATGGTTGGAAAGGCAACCTGTGCCAAGAGCGTTTCCGGCCACATCACCTTCCTTCAGATAGTAAACGCTGCCATCCTCCGCCCTGTAGATGCCGTTGTCGTACACTCCGGCGAGCGTTCCGGCCTTGTACTGCGAGAGCAGATTCTTCCATTCGCTTACCTGTCCGTTTCCGGCCCAGTACTGAGACGAGAAGCCGGCCTCCTCATAAGCGGAGATGTAATCAGCAAGAGAGGCCTGGACAGGTCTTGTCAACGTGTTCTCCCAACCTTGGCTGAAACTGTAGTTCAGTTTGAAGGCTGCGTCGCTCTTCGGACGTTTGGTCGTGACGAGGATGACTCCTCCGGCCGCCCTGGCTCCATAGATGGCCGACGAGGCCGCGTCCTTGAGCACGGAGACGCTTTCGATATCATCCGGGTTCAGGCTGTTGATGTCGCCTTCCACATTGTCAATAAGAACCAGCGGAGAGCCTCCGTTGATGGACAGAGTACCTCTGATGTTGAAAGATTTCGCCTGGCCCGGAGATGACGAGCCTGAAACCATCAGGCCCGGCATGGCGCCCTGCAATGCGGCTGACGCGCTGACAAGCGGCCGGTCGCCCAGGACATCCTCCATCTTCACCTGAGAGACGGCTCCGGTCAGGTCAACCTTCCTCTGGGTGGCGAAACCCACGACGACCACATCCTCCAGTTCCTGAAGGTCTGAGGCCAATATGATGTCAAGGGAAGACTGTCCGTTCCAGCTTATCTCCTGCGGCAGGTAGCCGATGCAGGAAATCTGAAGCACGTCCTTGTCCTTGACATTCAACGAGAACTTCCCGTCAACATCGGAAGTTGTCCCGTGCATTGTTCCTTTGACAATGATGGAGACCCCGGGAACCGGGCCTTGCGCGTCTTTGACGACACCGGTCACCGTTGAATTTCTCTGGCCTTCCGCCGTAAATGCCATAAGGGCGAACAGCAAAACCAGGACACAACGAATGATTCTGTTCTGATTTGTTTTTGATACCATTGTGAATAAAAATTATGTGTTACGGCGCAATGATAACGAATATGCACTTAAATTGCAACTTTTTAAACTCCTTATTCATAAATAATCACAAAAAAACTTTTTCGCATCCGGACAGGTTTTGATTATTCGGTTTCTTGACTATCTTTGCGAGATATCGAGGTAAAAAGATACGATAAGCGATGAGACATTTCACCATCATTCTCCTCCTGGTTCTTGGCGCGGTGACACTCCGCGCCCAAGACTGCCGTGAGCGTTACGTGAAACATCTTGTGTTTCCGGAAGGCTGCACCCCTGAGGAAAAGATCAGCCTTGCCGCAAGGCTTGTTCCGACCGAAGAGCAGCTCGAATGGCAGAATCTGGAACTGACAGCGTTCCTCCATTTCGGGATGAACACTTTCACGGGCCGCGAATGGGGCGACGGCAAGGAGAGTCCGTCTTTGTTCAACCCTACCGGCCTCGATGCGGACCAATGGATCGGGACTTTGAGCCGGGCCGGGTTCAGAATGGCCATCCTGACAGCCAAGCATCACGATGGCTTCTGCCTGTGGCCGACCAGGATGACCGCCCACTCTGTCGCCTCGTCCCCATGGAAGAACGGAAAAGGCGACGTCGTGCGTGAAGTGCGCGACGCCTGCTCGAAATATGGAATGAAATTCGGAGTCTATCTTTCTCCTTGGGACCGCAACGCCCCCTGCTACGGAGACTCCCCCGCCTACAACAGGTTCTTCATAGCCCAGCTCACGGAACTTCTTTCCGATTATGGGGACGTGGACGAAGTCTGGTTCGACGGAGCCAACGGTGAAGGGCCGGACGGACGCGTCCAGACCTATGACTGGGAAGCCATCTACAACACAATCCACACTCTCCAGCCACACGCTGTGACAGCGATCATGGGCGATGACGTGCGCTGGGTCGGCAACGAGAGCGGGAAGGGGCGGGAAACAGAATGGAGCGCCACTGTGTTCACCCCTAAAGCCTACGCCAGGGCGGCCGAAAACAATGGACGGCTGGGAATCACACCACAGTCAAAGGATCTTGGCGGCAGAGAGATGATTGAGAAGGCACGCGAGATGTTCTGGTACCCGTCCGAAGTGGATGTCTCCATCAGGCCGGGATGGTTCTACACAGCAGAGCAGGACAGCAGGGTCAAAAGCCTCAAGGAACTGGTGGACATCTACTTCCAGTCGGTCGGAAGCAATTCGGTGCTGCTTCTCAACGTCCCTCCGGACAAAAGAGGACGCATCCACGGGGCAGACTCCGCCAGGCTTGAGGAATTGCACGGATATCTTGAACGCACATTCGGCGACGACCGGGTAAGACGCGGATGCGTCCCGTGGGAGGCAAGCCAAGGTACGGAACGTGTGTACAGACTGAAGAAGGGCTCCTGTGTGAATGTCGTGATGCTTCAGGAGGACATCAGGCGCGGCCAGAGGGTGGAAACTTTCATAGTTGAAGGTTTGGAAGGTACTGAATGGAAATTCCTTTGTCAGGGAACTACAATCGGCCACAAACGACTTCTCCGCTTCCCTGAATCAAACCTCAAGGCGCTCCGGGTGCGCCTGACGGCATCCAGAGCCGAGGCTCATCTGATCCGGGTCGGTGCGTTCCACGCGGAGGAGATTGCTGACGGAGCATACGTAGCGGTCCGGAACGATATTCCACGGGAAGGCTGGATTGTGGAAAACGAACGTCCACTGGTGCTGAACTTAGGCCGAAAAGCGACGTTGAGAGCCTTCACATACGCCCCGTTGAAAAAAAGGGCAGGGGCGGAAATGGCGTTCAGGTTCAGTTTCGCCGCAAGCGATGACGGCGTCACCTGGAAAACGGTCATAAAAAGCGGGGAATTCAGCAACATAATGAACAACCCCGTCCCGATGACGGTCACTTTTGAGGCTCCTGTCGGCTGCCGCTTCATAAGAATCGACGCCCGGACACTTGAAGGGAACGCCGCGGAAATCCTGCCGGATGAGATAGGGTTCACCGTCAGCGGTGCCCAAGCCGGTGCTCTGCGGGGCTCAGCAACCGGCGGATGACAAAAAAGGCGGTCACTTCGACAAGCTCAGTGACCGCGACAAGCTCAGTGAACCGCGACAAGCCCGGTGACTGCGACAAGCAAAATGACCGCCTTTTTTGAGGGGTGCGATGTGGGGCTCGAACCCACGACACCCAGAACCACAATCTGGTGCTCTACCAACTGAACTAATCGCACCGTGTTAGAGATTGCAAAGTTACGAATATTTCTGACAGATGCAAGGGGTCTGCCGTAATATTTCCATAAATTTCTTGACACGCACTGAAATTCCGGCGCGTATTGCTATCTTTGTGCATGCGGAAAATTCTGACATTCGGTCTGTTCCTCGGTCTTATCTGCTCCTCGGCGGCGCAAAACCACCGCTTGGGAGTTTCATTATCGACTGACAAGGAGGAGTTCCGCCCCGCTACGAGGTTTGATGTCAGGCATCCGTTCTTCCAGGCGCCTGACACGGTCAGCGTCGTGATTGTGGGAGACATGATGATGCACAGCGGTCAGATTTCGAACGCAAGGACCGGAGAGGACACCTTCGACTTTTCAGATTGTTTCCCAATAGTGGAGCGCTTGATAAAAGGAGCCGACATTGCCGTGGCGAACATGGAGTTCACCTTGGCCGGGAAGCCTTACACCGGCTACCCGTGCTTCTCGGCTCCGGACAGCTATGCGGAAGCGATTGCGGGAAGCGGCGTGGACATATTCCTGACCGCGAACAATCATATTCTTGACAAAGGCCGCAAAGGGATTGAGAGGACTCTGGGAATCTATTCAAGGATGGAGGCGGAGGGACGCGTCAGGCACACCGGGGCGTCGGTTTCCGCCGGTGACGACTCGCTGCGCTTCCCGCTGAAGGTCGTCTCCAAAGGCATCCGGCTCGCGTTCATCAACTTCACCTACGGCACGAACAGCAGCATCCCGGGAGAGTTCCCGAAAGTCCACCGGACCGACACGGCGGAAATCTCGGGCGCAATCCAAAGAGCGAGAGAATCCGGCGCGGACTTCATCATCGCACTGCCGCACTGGGGCTCTGAATATGTCCTGAGGCATTCCGCCGCCCAGGAACGGCTGGCCCTCTGGCTGGCCGGGAAAGGCTGCGACGCCGTCATCGGAGCGCACCCTCACGTGCTTCAGGACACAGCGACACTGGTCGTCCCGAGGGGAAAGGAGCCGCGGCGGGTTCCGGTGATATATTCATCAGGAAATTTCATCTCGAACATGAGCGCCCCAAACACACAGGTCGGGATGATGGTGACGCTGCGCTTCACAAAGGACTGGCTCGGCAACAGGAATATGCTGGAGCCGTCCCTGACGCTGACTTGGTGCTCCCGCCCAGGACACTTGACGCGCGGCTACACCACAATCCCGATCAAGGAATATGTCGGGAAACGTGACCTGTGGCGTAACCGTCGGGACTACGACAAGATGATCGCCTCCTACGAGAGGGTTAAGAAAGAAACCGGAATCATAGACTGACAATGAAGAAAACAATCACGCTCGACACTATCGACCCCATCGAGATTTTCGGGGCCGGAAACAAGATTCTCGAAGAGTTCTGTTCCTATTTTCACGGACTTAAGGTTGTCGCAAGAGGCAACGAGATTCATCTGGAAGGCAAGGAGAACGACATACGGGAGTTCAACCAGAAATTCGCGGAGCTGATCGAGCGGAGGATGCACAAGATGAGCCTTACGGCCTTCGACGTCGAGGACATCTTCGACGGGGAGAACTCACCCGACAATTTCAAACTCAACGGCGAGGCCATCATCGTCCACAGCACGGAAGGGAAACCGATAAAGGCCCGCAACAAGACCCAGCGGGAGATGGTCAAGGCCTATTTCGACAATGATCTCGTCTTTGCCGTCGGGCCTGCCGGAACCGGCAAGACCTACATAGCGATCGCTCTGGCGGTCAGGGCTTTGAAGAACCGCGAAATCAAACGGATCATCCTCACGCGTCCGGCTGTCGAGGCCGGGGAACGGCTCGGATTCCTGCCGGGAGACCTTAAGGACAAGCTGGATCCGTACCTCCAGCCTCTGTACGACGCCCTTGGGGACATGATTCCGCCAAAGAGACTCCAGGAGTTCATCGAGGAGGGCACCATCCAGATCGCTCCGCTGGCCTACATGCGAGGCCGAACACTGGACCGCGCCTGCGTCATTCTGGACGAGGCCCAGAACACGAATCTGGGTCAGCTGAAGATGTTCCTGACCCGAATGGGAGCGAACGCCAAGTTCATCGTGACCGGCGACGCGACCCAGGTCGATCTCCCGCGCCGCGAGGATTCAGGCCTCTTACAGGGCATCAGCCTTCTGAAAGGCATCAAGGGAGTCAGCGCCGTCTTCTTCACAAACGAAGACATCGTCCGTCACCCGCTCGTGGGCAAGATCGTCAAGGCGTTCGAACAATCGCCTTCAGTCTGATTTGGCTGAAGGCGATTTCGTTGTCCATTATATGTCAGCGAATTACATCCCATGTTCAGGGGAGGCAAGCGCCGGCAAAATATTCATTAGTTGTTCAGGATGGCGTTGTATTTCTCGTAGCCGGCCTGGAATTTAGGATCCTGGTCACGGAAACGGTAGTAAACCTGCTTGAGGTACTCGGCGATGGTTGACTTGATGGAGGCGTCCTCGCAGACTACATAGGCCTGCTCGAACGGATCGATGCACTTCTTGAGCGTCACCTCAAACTCCTGGACAAGAGCCATGTACTTGGCGTCATCAAGTTCGTTCTGAGCCTTTTCCTGAAGTTCTAGAGCCTTGTCGTAGTACATCTGACCCTTTCCGATGTAGGCGAAGACGTACTTAGGGTCCTTGGCGGCCGACTCGTCGTAAGCCTGCGCGGCCTTGTCCAGATCGCCGATCTGCTTGTAGGCCTGCCCCTCGACATAGTAAAGGGAAGCGTTGTCAGGAGACGTGGTCTTCGCCTGCTGGAGGAGTTCGAACAATCTGTCCGTTCCCTCTCCGCTTGACATGTAGTAGTTGATGAGGCCGAATACGATGCTCTCGCTTGTCGGGAACTTCTGGAAGCCCTGCTCAAGATAATCCTTGGCGGCAGCCTTGCCGGCCTTGGTGGTGTCGATGTGCGAGGCGCAGTCGGAAAGTTTGGCATAAACCTCACCGTTGTCTCCGTAGTAACCGTAGCCGAGGCACTTGTCAAAGAAGGACTTGGCCTTGTTGAAGTCCTGTGTGCTCCATGCGGTGAAGGCAGCGTTGTAAAGGGAATTGGTGTCAATCTTGTCGTATGGCTTCTGGGCAGCAGCCTCCACTGCGGCCTCGAAGAAAGCCTCGGCAGCCTTGACATCACCAAGAGTGTAGGCGTTGTAAGCCTCCTGGGTGAGCTTCTCGGCTATGGACTTGATTCCCTCGATGATGTCCTTGTCCTTGGAATGCTTCTCATCAAGCTCATAAGCCCTCTTGTAAGCCTCAAGAGCCTTAGGAAGGGCGTTCTCGACCACCGGCTTGGTCACCTCGATGACCGCAAGCTGTCCGGTGGCGTTGAAATAAAGGTTCTTGTTCTCGTAAACCTGCTTGGTGTACTGGGCGCCGCCAAGAGAGACAGTCTCGACAGAAGCCGGTTTCTCTGACCCCATGGAAAGCTGGAGGGCGTTCATGTCCGCGCCAAGCCAAACATTTCCGGCAGGTGCGCCGTAGGCGTCAACGTAGGTCTGGGCAAGCTTCATCCAGGTAGCCACCTTGGTAGCCTTCTTCTCGTTCTGGGAAGCTGCAAGTGCGCTCTCGACCGCCTTGGCGGCAGAGTTCACGTTAGACTGGGCATCCGCCACCTGGAAGGAAGCGAGCAATGCCAAAACAATCAATGTCCTTTTCATGATTATTGGTATTTAGTAATCGTTAAAAAATAACTTGCCTCATCTCAGGCAATCTTTTTGGTCTATATTCCTTTTCTCATCAGTAATGTGCCACCGGCACACTCCTTCTTCAAAAAGAAATCTATCCTCAAAAATCTTTGCCAAATCTGCGGCAACTTATTCTTTGCCGCTTACTTGGTTGTTTACAAATGTTCTATTCCTCAGGCGCCTCCGCGGATTCCCCGGCGGCCTTTTCCGGCTCTTCGTCGCCGTTCTTCTCGACAGTCGAAATGGCGGCGATAGAGTCCCCGCTCTTGATGTTGATCAGCTTCACACCCTGCGTAGCCCTGCCGGCCACTCTGATGTCGGAGACTGCCATCCTGATGGTGAGACCGGACTTCTCGATGATCATCAGGTCATCGTTCTCCGTCACGTTCTTGATGGCAATCAGCTTGCCGGTCTTCTCGGTGATGCTGATGGTCTTGACACCCTTTCCGCCCCTGTTGGTGATCCTGTACTCATCGAAGTCTGTCCTCTTTCCGAAGCCGTTCTCGCTCACGACAAGCACGGTGTGCGCCGAAGCGTCCTCCGCTTTCGGGTCGTAATTGATCGCTCCGATGACCTCATCGTCATCTTCAATATTGATGCCACGCACTCCGGTGGAGTTTCGTCCCATAGGACGGGCGTCAGTCTCTTCGAAGCGGCAGCAGCGTCCCTCACGGGCGGCGATCAGAATCTCCTCGCCGCCGTTGGTCAGCAACGCCTCGACGAGCTCGTCCCCTTCACGGAGGTTGACGGCGTTCACGCCTGCCGTCCTCGGATGTGAATATGCCTCAAGAGACGTCTTCTTGACTACTCCCCTCCTGGTGACGAGCACGATGTTGTTGCCTGCCACATATTCAGGATCCTTGAGGGTCTTGACGTTGATGTACGCAAGAATCTTGTCGTCCGGGATGCTGAGCACGTTCTGGATGGCGCGTCCTTTGGAGGCTCTTGAGCCTTCCGGAATCTCATAGACCTTGAGCCAGTAGCAGCGGCCTGTCTGGGTGAAGAGCAGCATCGTGGAGTGCATGTTGGCGATGTAGATGTGGTCGATGAAGTCCTCATCCCTCGTCGCGCTTCCCTTCATCCCCACTCCGCCCCGTGCCTGGGTGCGGTACTCAGTCAGCGGGGTCCTCTTGATGTAGCCGAGGTGGGAGATCGTGATGACCATGTCCTCGTCGGCGTAGAAATCTTCCGGGTTGAATTCCTCGGCGGAAGGACGGATTTCCGTCCTGCGAGGGTCGGCATATTTGTTCTTGAGCTCGACGGTCTCGGCCTTGATGACCTTCATCTGCTCCTCGACGCTTCCGAGAATCTCGTTGCAGCGGGCGATGAACCTCTCAAGCTCGTCGTATTCAGCCTGAAGCTTCTCCCTCTCCAGTCCGGTCAGCTGACGGAGCCTCATCTCGACGATGGCCGTCGCCTGCGCGTCCGTGAACTCAAACCGGGAGATCAGCTCGGCCTTCGCCTCGTCCACGTTGGCGGAATGCCTTATGATGCGGATGATCTCGTCGATGACATCGATCGCCTTCAGCAGACCTTCCAGAATGTGCGCCCTCTTCTGGGCCTTCTCCAGTTCGAACTTGGTCCTGCGGATGATGACATCGTGGCGGAACTCGACGAAGTTGGCGATCATTTCCTTGAGCGACAGCGTCCTCGGGCGGCCCTTGACAAGGGCGACATTGTTGAACGCGAAGCTGGACTGAAGCTGGGTGTACTTGAACAGGGTGTTGAGCACGACGTTGGAGTTGCTGCCCTGCTTGACCCTTATGATGACGCGGACACCCTCGCGGGAGGTCTCGTCGTTGATGTAGGTGATGCCCTCGATCTTCTTGTCCTCGACCATCTGGCCGATCTTCTCGATCATCTCCTTCTTGTTGACCATGTACGGAATCTCCGTCACCACGATGGTCTCGCGTCCGTTGTCCGCGACCTCTATCTCGGTCTTGGCGCGGACCACTACCTTTCCGCGGCCGGTCTCGTAGGCTTCCTTGATGCCGCCCACACCCATTATGATGCCGCCGGTCGGGAAGTCCGGCCCCTTGATGTACCGCATCAGGCCGTCCGTGTCGATGTCCGGGTTGTCGATGTAGGCGCAGATGGCGTCACAGCACTCGCCCAGATTGTGGGGAGCCATGTTCGTGGCCATTCCGACAGCGATGCCCGACGACCCGTTCAGCAGAAGCAGCGGAGCCTTTGTCGGCAGCACCGTAGGCTCCTCCTCCGTGTCGTCGAAGTTAAGCGTCATATCCACAGTGTTCTTGTCGATGTCGGCAAGAACATCATCTGTCATCTTCTGAAGCTTCGCCTCGGTGTACCTCATGGCGGCGACAGGGTCACCGTCCATGGATCCGAAGTTGCCCTGACCGAAAATCATAGGGTAACGCTGATTCCAAGGCTGCGCAAGCCTGGCCAGAGCGTCATAGACACTGGAATCACCGTGCGGATGGTACTTACCCAGCACCTCACCGACAATCTTGGCGCACTTGCGCGTAGGTCCCGAATATGACAGGCCGAGACCGTCCATTCCGAACAGAACCCTCCTCTGCACAGGCTTCAGGCCGTCCCGTACATCCGGCAGAGCGCGGGAGACGATGACGGACATCGAATAGTCGATGTACGCGGTACGCATCTCGTGGTCAATCTCAACCGGTTCGATGATGCCGGTCAGGCCTTCCTCTTTCTTTTCCTCAATATCCATATTCCGATGTTGAATACTTTATAGTTAAACACGCAAAATTAATAAAAAAAACCGAGAGAGACAACAGTGGTCCACGCCACGGCCCCGGTGAAAAAAAATCAGAGCTTGTGCTGCGTTTTGGCACAAGCAAGCCCTACCTTTGCATCAGAAACAAAAACACAAAGTCATGAGAAACACTGAATATGCTCTCGAAAAGCTCGCTTCGATGATCTCTTCAGAATCATCGCTCACCGCCCTTATGGAGATAATGGGGGACATGGGTCTGGAGCTGGAGGGTGCCGTAAAGAACGGATAATCATTTGAGTGCGGACTCGGTCTCAACTTCCTTCAGGGACACGAGGGTGTTCTCCCTGTCGGCGGTCAGCCCGACACGGAGAGTCCTGAGTCCTGACGAGCCCTTCTTCCTCCGGCCTTGAAGAATCCTGTCGGAGATGATGAACTCCGACACCGGATCCTCGACATATTTCATCACGGCCCTCTTCAACGGCCTGGCCCCGAATGCCGGATCGAAACCGGCGTCGGCGATGAAGCGCTTGGCCGACGGAGCGACCATAAGCCTGTAGCCGGCCTCTTCGGCACGCGTCCGGAGATCCTTCAGCTCGATGTCAATGATTTTCTCGATGTCCTCCTTCGTCAACGCGTTGAAGAATACCCTTTCGTCCACCCTGTTGATGAACTCCGGAGGGAAAGATTTCCTGATGGCCTTTTCCAGAACGCTCTGGCGGCTCTTCGTGACACTCTTCCCGGAAGTGGCGAAACCGACCCCGCTGCCATATTCCTGAAGCTCGCGGCTGCCGATGTTGGAGGTCATGATGACAATGGTGTTCCTGAAGCTCACGACGCGGCCGTTGCTGTCAGTCAGGCGACCCTCGTCAAGAACCTGAAGAAGGATGTTGAATATGTCAGGATGGGCCTTTTCAATCTCGTCCAGCAGCACGACACAGTACGGTTTCCTGCGCACACGCTCGCTCAGCTGCCCGCCCTCCTCGTAGCCGACATAGCCGGGAGGCGCTCCGACAAGACGGGACACGGTGAATTTCTCCATATATTCGCTCATGTCGATTCTGACCATATTCTCTTGGGAATCAAAAAGATATTCAGCGAGGCATTTCGCAAGCTGCGTCTTGCCCACTCCGGTGGGGCCGAAGAACAGGAATGTGCCTATCGGACGGCCCGGATCTTTCAGCCCGGCGCGGTTCCTCTGGATGGCGCGCACGACCTTCTCGATGGCGTCGTCCTGACCTATGATCCGGCTCTGGAGCCGGCCTTTCATCTTCATTATCCGGTTGCCCTCGGACTCGGCGACCTTGTTGACAGGGATCCCGGTCATCTTCGAGACGACCGTGGCGATGTCCTCGGCATCGACGACATTGCCCGCCCTCCTGTCTTTGGCAAGGTTCAGGCGAATCATCGAGCCGGCCTCGTCCAAAGCGTCTATGGCCTTGTCCGGCAACGACTTGTCTGTAATGTACCGATCGGTCAGACGGACACAGGCCTCAATGGCCCCGTCGCTGTAGGTCACATTGTGGAAGTCCTCATAGTTCGGCTTGAGGCTTTCCAGAATCGAGATGGACTGCTGAATGTCAGTCGGCTCCACGACAATCTTCTGGAATCTCCGGTCAAGGGCACCGTCTTTCTCCACTATCTTGGAGAACTCGTCCATGGTAGTGGCCCCGATGCACTGGAGCTCGCCCCGGGCCAAGGCCGGTTTAAGGATGTTGGCCGCGTCCAGACTTCCCTGCGCGCCTCCCGCCCCGACAATCGTGTGGAACTCGTCTATGAAAAGGATTATGTCAGGATTGGAACTCGCCTCTTTGATTATCGACTTGAGACGTTTCTCAAAATCCCCACGGTATTTAGTTCCGGCCACGACAGAGGCTATGTCCAAGGAAATCAACCGTTTCTTGGCCAAGGCCGGAGATATGCTTCCGCCGGTGATCCGCAGGGCGATTCCCTCGACAATCGCGGACTTCCCCACTCCGGGTTCACCGATGAGCATCGGGTTGTTTTTCTTGCGTCTTCCCAGAATCTCTATGACACGGGCGATTTCTGTCTCTCTCCCGACGACGGGGTCGAGTTTCCCTTCTGCGGCAGCCTTCGTGAGGTCAAAGCCGAAATCCTCGATGACACTCTTACCGGGCTTGGGCTCCTGACTGTTGTCCTGTTGTTCCTCTTCACTTTTGGACTCTTCCTCCCGTTCGGGGGTGTCATTCAACATACCCTGGTCGCGCATGTAGGACAGCAGCCGGCCGTAGTCCACTCCGTGCTGCCGCAGATAGGCCTGGCCATAATTCTCTGTCGTGCGGCAGAGTGCCAGAAGAAGATGCAGGGAATCCGCCTCGTCAACGCCTTGCTTGGAGGCTTCCAGAACCGTGATGCTCAAGACGTTCTGGGCATAGCGGGTGAAAGACATCCTGTCCGCCTCCGAGTACGGGATCGGCTCGTTCGTGAATATATGGCTGTCGATGAACCGCTTGAAGTTGTCCGGGTCTATTCCTTGGGCAGTAACGGCTTTGAAGGCGACGTTGTCGCCGTGGCGGAGGATCCCCAGAAAGAGGTGGTCGGGGCCTATGCCGTAGCTGCCGGTCCGCATCGCCTCGTCCTTGGCGTAACGGATTATGTCGTTGAGTTCACCGGAGATTCTTATTTCCATAAATGTTTTTCAAAGTATAATTTTACAATATTAAATATTTTTCTCTGGTTCTGCAAGTCGCTTCGGCAGGCTCAGCGACCGAGACACTCCGGTCGCTTCGACAGAATCGGTGACCGAGACACTCCGGCCGCTTCGACAGGATCGATGACCGAGACACTCCGGTCGCTTCGACAGGATCGGTGACCGAGACACTCCGGTCGCTTCGACAGGATCGGTGACCGAGACACTCCGGTCGCTTCGACAGAATCGGTGACCGAGACACTCCGGCCGCTTCGACAGGATCGATGACCGAGACACTCCGGTCGCTGAGCCTGTCGAAGCGACACCACTATTACGGAAATTTTGTTACATTTGCAAGTACAAGAAAAAGAACGGAGAATGAGCGAAGAACGAAGCACGGACAGACTTGCCCGTTACATAATCTGGACAGCCGCCGCAGGCGTGACCATCACGTTCTGCTGGTACTTCAGGAGCGTGCTGGTCTATATTATCCTGGCGGCCGTGGTCTCACTTATGGGAAGACCGATAAACAAAGGCCTCACCCAGATCAGGGTAAAGGGCAAAGGGATGCCCGCCTGGCTTTCCGCCATCATCTCGCTGCTGCTGCTGCTTGCAATATTCATGGGCATCGTCACCCAGATCATCCCGGTGGTCTCCAGCATCGTCTCCAACATCACGGTCAACCTCCAGAGCACCTCCTTCAAGGCCTCCGAGATCACCGTGTGGTTCGACAAGGCGAACGTCTGGCTGATTGACAGGATTCCGGCCCTCGGACGTGACTTCAAGATCCAAGAGGCAGTTCTCGGATGGATAAAGGACGCCTTTGACATCGGCTCCATCACATCTGTAGTCGGCTCCGTGGCGTCGGCTCTGGGTTCGTTCGGAATCGGACTTTTCTCCGTGATGTTCATCGGCTTCTTCTTCGTCAAGGACGAGACCCTGTTCCGCAGGATTGTCGGAGCCCTCGTCCCGGACAAGGTAGAGAACAAGGCCATCGCCGCCATCGGCGACATAGAACATCTGCTGAGCCGCTACTTCGTCGGGCTTATGACTGAAGTTCTCGGTGTGGCGCTGCTCAATTTTCTGGGCCTCTGGCTGATAGCCAGAATCGGATTCTATCCGGCAGTCGGAATAGCCTTCATGACAGGCCTTCTGAACGTGATTCCTTACGTCGGCCCATGGATCGGAGGCGCCATCGGAACAATCCTCGGAATCGTGCTTAAATACAGCAGCGCCGCCGCACTCGGAGTTTATCCGGACTTCATGGTGGTGATAATCACCCTGTTGGCAGTCTTCATCTGCACGCAGCTGGTGGACAATTTCCTGTTCCAGCCTCTGATCTACTCGACCAGCATCAAGTCCAGTCCGTTGGAAATCTTCATAGTGCTGCTGATGGCGGGAAACCTCGGCGGAATCGTGGGAATGCTCGTCGCGATTCCGGCCTACACGGTGATCAGGGTCATCGCCGCCCGATTCTTCTCCGACTTCAAACCCATCCGGAGACTGATAGCAGCCACGGACGAGGAACAATGATTTTATGAATATGAACACTTTACTCAAAAGATTGGCGGCCATCGCCGCAATCCTCGCCGGATTCCTGACAAGCGCGGGCGCACAGGAGACATATTCCCCGACCGGCACCTACCAATTCGCCGTCAAAGACGGCGACACTCTGTTCCTTGATGAATATGCCGCCACGCCCGGAAGCGAGACCACTCTTGAAGGCAACGAAAAGCCTTCGGTCATCTTTGTCTTCGGCGGAGGCTTCATACGCGGAGAGCGCAGCCACAAAAGCTATCTTCCATGGTTCAGGATGCTGAACGAGGAGGGCTACACCGTGCTCACGATCGACTACCGCCTCGGGATGAAAGGAGTCAAGACCAAGGGCGGAATCGGCTCCGTGAAGCAGTTCTACCATTCGGTCAGAATCGCCAGCGAGGATCTGTTCAGCGCCACGAAGTACATCATCGACAACGCCGGTACGCTGAAGGTAAACCCGGACAACCTGGTGATCTGCGGATCGTCGGCCGGAGCGATGACCGTGCTTGAGACCGAATGGATGCTCTGCAACGGAAAGGCCACGGAAGCACTTCCGGAAGGTTTCCGCTACGCCGGAGTGATGTCATTCTCCGGAGCGATCCTTTCCAGGGAGGGGACGCCGAAATATTCATTGACCCCGGCTCCGACGGCGTTTTTCCACGGCACGGCAGACAAGGTGGTGAACTACGGGAACATGCGCGTCTTCAACTGGGTGTTCGCCGGCACGGACAAACTTGTCAAGATCTTCGAGAAAAACGGCTATGTCTATAACGCTTTCCGCTTCAAGGGTCACAAGCACGAAATCGCTGACTCGATGGTGGAGACCTTCGCCGACCAGATCCGTTTTCTGGAGACCAACGTGACAAGAAAGGTCGCCAGAACTGTGGATTCCACAATCGACGACCCTGAAGCTC
>CAVERO010000031.1:0-21126 GCA_963617915.1 Candidatus Methanomethylophilaceae archaeon
GAACCTGAAGTTTTTCACTCTCAAACCTTCAAACAAACAAATCAAAACAGCTTCTTAGTAAGCGGCGAAAAAATAAGTTGCCGCAGATTTGGCAAAGATTTTTGAGGGCAGATTGCTTTTTGAAGAAGGAGTGTGCCGGTGGCACATGACTGATGAACAAATGAATTCAGACCAAAAAGACGAGCAAAAGCACCAAGTTATTTTTGCCATATGTGAAGATTCGTGGCCGAAAAATTTGCAGTCTGAAAGGATTTGCGTAAATTTACAAGATTTGTTTTTAACGGGTTTCGTACGACTATGAGAGGCGGAAAAAAAGTGATTGTCCTCGCCGGCCTTGGGGGGCTGGCGTTGGGAGTTTGCGCCATGCTGGCGGTGGGCGGTGCCATGAGCCGCACTTCCACCAACGAATACTGCATGAGCTGCCACTACCACGAGCAGGCTGACGCGGACTGGAAGAAGTCCGAGCATTACAACAGCGAAAGCGGAGTGGTGACCGACTGTGCCGCCTGTCATCTTCCTCCAAAGGAGAACGGCTATCTGCGCTACTACATGATCAAGGCGCGGATCGGAGCCAAGGACCTGTGGGCCAAGATGACCAAGGATAAGGATGAAATTGATTGGGGATCAAAGAGAACCCTTGAGCACGGCACGAAAATCGTCTATAACGAATCCTGCGAGAAATGCCACGTGAATCTTTTCCCTTCAGGAATATCCGATGACGGCATCACCGCCCATCTCTACTACGACGAGAATGCCAAGAAACTTAACCTCCAGTGCATCAGCTGCCACCTGAACACAGGCCACGACATGCCTGGCTACGAGCACAAGCGGCTGGAAGGCAAGGTGATGGACACCGGCGGCGGCGAGAGATATGACAGCGCTGCGGTGGTGACATCATTCACAAACTTTACTGAGACAGTTCCCGGCACGACAGCGGCGATAAAGATGATTGCCGTTCCGGGAGGCGAGTTCATGATCGGCAGTCCGGACAGCGAGCCGTTCCGCTCTGCGGACGAGGGTCCGCAGAGAAAGGTCAGGATCTCTCCGTTCTTCATGGGCGAGGTAGAGGTGACCTGGCATCAGTTCTGGGCTTTCTATAACGAGACGATGTCCGAAGGACGTACCCCGCCGGAGAAAATCTACGCCAACAACAACCGTCCTGACGTGGACGCCGTCAGCGGCCCGACCCCTCCGTTCGGGTTCCCGGACCAGGGCTGGGGGATGGGCGAGAGGCCTGCGATCACGATGACACATTACGCGGCGGAGACATTCTGCCAGTGGCTTTCCCTCAAGACGGGGCGTTCTTACCGCCTTCCGACCGAGGCGGAGTGGGAATATGCTGCCAGAGGCGGCACCCAAACGCCGTACTTCTTCGAGGGAAGTCCGAAGAAATATTCAAAAGAGACATTCAGAAACAGGCTTTTCGGAGCGGACACCACCTTGATCGCAAGCTATGTGGTCTATTCGGAGGACAGCTTCGGCAAGACGCAGGAACCTTCCGAAGTGAAGGCCAACCCGTTCGGGCTTAAGAATATGCTCGGCAATGTGATGGAATATTGCTCCGACCGGTACGCGCCGGACGCATATTCAAAGATCGCTGACGGCGCTTTGGATCCGAAGGGTCCGGAGAGCGGCGATGAGTTTGTGGTTCGCGGAGGGGCATATTCAGATGACGCTTCGCAGGTTCGCTGCGCCGCCAGAAACCATACCCGGAATGATGATTGGCTTCGCACCGATCCGCAGAATCCGAAGAGCATCTGGTGGTACTCCGACATCAAGGGTATCGGTTTCAGAGTGGTGTGTGATGTGCCGGAAGGAATATTATAATTAAATAACATAAAGACTATCAATAAAATGAGCAACAAAATGGACAGAAGATCCTTTCTTGGCAAGAGCGCCAAGATCGGAGTAGGTCTTGTGGGCGGAAGCGTTCTGCTGTCCGCCTGCGCAGGTGGTGACAAATCCGGCAAGATGATTCCCCTGAGGCAGCCGGGCGAGTACTATGTTCCCGAACTTCCGGACAAAGCCATTGACGGCAAGGAACTCAAGGTCGGTGTGATCGGTTGCGGCGGCCGCGGAAGCGGAGCGGTGGAGGATCTGCTGAACGCAGCTGACGGAATCAAGGTGACGGCTCTCGGCGATGTCTTCGCCGACCGTCTGAACAGCCTTCGTGACAGTCTTAAAAACAAAAGAGGTCAGGAAGTTCCAGAGGATCATTGCTTCACAGGCTTTGACGCCTACAAGCAGGTCATTGATTCCGGGGTTGACATGGTCATTGTCGCCACTCCTCCCGTCTTCCGTCCTACCCATTTCCAGTACGCCACCGAGAAGGGTGTGCACTCATTCCTTGAGAAACCTATCGCCGTTGACGCCAAGGGCTACCGCCAGATTATGGCCACCGCAAAGCAGGCCGAGGCCAAGGGTCTCTGCGTCGTGACCGGAACCCAGCGCCACCATCAGAGGCCTTACGTCGAGTCTTTCAAGAAGATTCAGGAAGGAATGATCGGCGAGATCACCGGCGGCAACGTTTACTGGAATCAGGGAATGCTTTGGTACAGGGAGCGTCAGCAGGGCTGGAGCGACATGGAGTGGATGATTCGTGACTGGGTCAACTGGAAGTGGCTTTCCGGCGACCACATCGTCGAGCAGCACGTGCACAACATCGATGTGTTCAACTGGATGATCGGCAAGCACCCGATCAAGGCGACAGGTTTCGGCAGCCGCCAGCGCCGCGTCACCGGTGACCAGTACGACAACTTCAGCATTGACTTTGAATACGAGAACGGAGTCCATCTGCACAGCATGTCGCGTCAGATTGACGGCTGCTCCAACAACGTCAGCGAGCGTGTCCACGGTACAAAGGGCTACTGGAGCTCATCGGATTTCGCCATCCGCGACCTTCAGGGGAATATTCTCTGGCAGTTCGACGCCGAGGCCGAGAAGGCTCAGTTCCAGCAGACAAACCCGTACGTGCTTGAGCACGTGGATTGGGTGAACCACATCCGCAAGGGCGAGACCCACGTCGAGGCCGGGGAGTGCGGAATGTCCTCTTTGTGCGGCGTGATGGGCCGCGAGGCCGCCTACACGGGCAAGACCGTTACCTGGGACGAGATCAGCGCCTCCGGTCTGGATTACCTTCCTGAGAAGCTTGAGCTCGGCAAGATGGACATGAGCAAATATACGGTTCCCGTTCCGGGTTCCGGCAAGTAACCGGTCACTGAGCTTGCCGAAGTCGGTCACTGAGCTTGCCGAAGTCGGTCACTGAGCTTGCCGAAGTCGGTCACTGAGCTTGCCGAAGTGCCGGAGATGCGGAAAAAAGTCATCAACAATAAAGCGATAAGTTATGGACAGAAGAAGTTTTCTGACGACTGCGGCGGCCGGGACGGCGGCATTGGCCGCTGCCTCTGTGCTGCCGGGATGCGCGACTGCATCGAGCGATAAGAAAAAGGCCGGGAGCGACCTTGAACTGAAGCTTTCCTTTCAGGAAGGAATAGCTCCGGGCGAGAGTCTTGCGGAAAAACTGGACTTCATGGAGAGCCTCGGAGTCGTGGGTTTCGAGCCGGGTGGACGCGGACTGGCTTCCCGTGTCAAGGAGATTCAGGATGCCCTCGGCGGACGTAACATCAAAGTCTCGGCGATCTGCGCCGGCTTCGAGGGCTTCATCCTTGCCGAGGACAAGGCGGTCAAGGAATTGTTTGACAGGACGATGCGTGAGATAGTGGCGGCTGCCGGAGAACTCGGCTCGACGGGTGTCATCATGGTCCCGGCGTTCAACCATCAGACTCCTTGCAGACCTCACACGATGGACACACGCAAATTCCTTTGCGAGCAGCTTCACGACCTCGGAGAGTTTGCGCTTGAGCACGGCACGGCCGTGATTCTAGAGCCGCTGAACAGGAACGAGGCGTTCTATCTGCGTCAGGTGGCCGACGCATCGGCGATCGCCCGTGATTCTGACAGCAAGGGAGTCAAGGCCATGGGTGACTTCTGGCACATGTCCGAGGAGACTTCCGACTACGGTGCGCTGATGTCCGCCGGCAAGGAATACCTCCAGCACGTCCACATCGCCAGCCGCGGCCGCCGCGTCATGCCGGGTGAGGACGGAGATAAGGACAACTATGTTGACGGATTCAGAGCGCTCAAGGAACTTGGCTACGACAAGTATGTCAGCTTCGAGTGCGGCACGAAGGGTGACCGCGCCACGACCGTCACCCAGGCTGTGAACCTCCTGCGTCAGCAGTGGGCTCAGGCGTGATGTCTGCCCTGGGTCATTCGTTCGGCTTCCTCGCGGCCTTGGTCTATGTCTGCCTTCTGGTGGGCATCTACGCTTTGCGTGACCGCTGGCCGCTGTTCAGACATCTGGCCGGACGGAATGCCTGCATAATCTCGATTTCGATTGTACTGTCCCTGCTCCTCATCTTCGGGCTGACCCCGCAGGATGGGAGCGGGGACGGCTTTTTCGGTGTTCTCGGTTTCAGGAGCATGAGCCGGTCGCCGATTTTCATCCTTGCGTTGTTTCTTCTGGCGACGGCTGTCACTCTGAATGCAATCGAGGATATTCATCATTTCTCAAGGCATCGTCTCGGAGTGACCTGCGCCCATCTGGGTCTGTCGGTGATTCTGGTAGCCGGGCTCTTCGGCGCGGGCGGGACAGTCCGGACAAGCGTGGAGGCTCATCCCGGCATTCCCGTCCATCATGGGCTTGACGAGCGGACAGGCGAATCCCGCAAACTGCCTTTTGAACTGACCCTCAGGAGTTTTGAGATTGATGAATATGCCTCTGAAGCTTCCTTGACACTTCCCGACGGACGCACCTCCGAGGTCAGGGTCGCCGTCAACCATCCGGCCCGGGTCGGCTCATGGTGGATTTACCAGACGGATTACAGGATGGACACGGAGCGAGGGGAGTTCACGAGCATGTTCAAGTGCGTCCGTTCCCCGTTGTCGGAGGTTTTCCGCATCACATTGTGGCTTATGCTCGTCAGTGCAGCGGCGATGGTGTTCTTCTCGGGTTTCAAACCGCGCTTCGGAAAGAGGTCTGTCTCTTCCGGACAAGATTCTTCCGAGGACAAAAAGGAGGTTCGGTGATGGGTTGGGATTCGTTTGTCTGGTTCGCTTTGGCCGCTTCGCTGTTCTGGATTGCCGGGGCGGCGGTCTCCGCGGTTTCCAGGCGCAGGTTGACGGCGGCGGTACTGACCGGATGTGGTTCGGTCATATTCATTGTTTTCATTGGCGGTGTGTGGATCTCCCTCGGCCGCCCGCCTCTTCGCACCATGGGGGAGACCCGCCTCTGGTTCAGCCTGTTCCTTTCGCTCATCGGTCTCGGGGTCTATCTTCGCTGGAACTACCGCTGGGTGCTTCCGTTCGGCTGCCTGATGGCCGTGATGTTCGCATGCATCAACGTTTTCAAGCCGGAGATCCACTCCGAGGAACTTATGCCGGCTCTCCGCAGCCCGTGGTTCGTCCCGCACGTCATCGTCTATATGTTCGCCTACGCCGTGATGGGCATCTCCACCATTCTCGCCGTCCGCCTTCTCTGGCTCTCCCGCCGCCCGGTCACTGAGCCTGTCGAAGTGCCCTCTCCCGCGACACGACATTCTCCGGAATCAGACACCAGCCGCTTCCCGGTCACTGAGCCTGTCCTTCCGGTCACTGAGCCTGTCGAAGTGCCCTCTCCCGCGACACCGCAACCGCACAGACAGACACGCCGCCCGCCGGAGGACGACCTCCGCCTCTGCGACACCCTTGTCCGCATCGGATGGGGATTCCTCACGATGGGCATCGTGATGGGTGCCCTTTGGGCGAAACAGGCCTGGGGCGACTACTGGACCTGGGATCCCAAGGAGACCTGGGCCGCCGCCACATGGCTGTGTTATCTGCTTTATCTCCATCTGCGCCAAGGTCAGGGCTATGCCTTGTCTTCGTTAACAGAATCCGGCGAAGGGAGCCACCTTTCACGCAGATCCATCCGCCGCGCGCTTCTCCTGCTGGTCTTCTCTTTCATCCTTCTCCAGATGTGCTGGTGGGGAGTCAACTATCTCCCTTCCGCCCAAGGATTCAGCCTCCACACCTATTGATTATTTAGGCCACGAATGAATGCCAAGCAAGAATATTCATAAGAAGGGTTTTGCTCCGGTTCTGCCGGACGGCTGCGATCTTTTTAAGGAGCGCATCCTGCTGCACTGCTGCTGCGCGCCTTGCTCCACCGCCATCATAGAATGGATGGTTGGTGCGGGTCTGCGCCCGGGGATATTCTTCAGCAACTCCAACATTGTTCCTTTCAGTGAATATTCCATCCGCCGCGATGAGCTTTGTCGCTATGCCGCCGCCCACGGGTTGGAAACCATTGATGATGAATATGATCATGCAGCGTGGCTGGCCTTTGTCCGTCGACTTGAGACCCAACCGGCCGCAGAGCTGTCTCCGGTCGCTGAGCCTGTCGAAGCACCCGGATGCACGGAAGCCACCTTGCCCCCGGTCTCCGAACCCATACCATCGGTCGCTGAGCCTGTCGAAGCGCCCCGGCATTGCCGGAACCGGTCGCTGAGCCTACACTCCCGGTCGCTGAGCCTGTCGAAGCGCCCCTCCATCCGTATCGCCGACATGCCCGAGCGCGGCCCCCGCTGTCAGGAATGCTTCAAGTTCCGTCTCCTCCGCGCCGCCCGTTACGCCTCAGCACACGGCTATACTCTGTTGACCACAACCCTGGCTTCATCCCGTTGGAAAGATCTGGAACAAGTCGATGCCGCCGGCCGTTGGGCCTGTGGCGAGGTGAACGGCTTCTGCTTGGAAATGGAGTCCGGGCTTGAATCCGAGCGTCTTTTGAGCGGGAGTTTAAGTCCCAATCGGTCGGGCAAGGATGTCTATAGTCTTGAATCAGAGGATGATGTGACAATGTCTGTCTCTGGAGGCAAAGTACTGTGGTGGAATCAGAACTGGCGCAAAGGCGGTCTTCAGGAACGCCGCAACGCCCTGATCAAGGAATGGAGCATGTACAACCAAACCTTCTGTGGCTGCGAGTTTTCAGAGCGGCACGGATTGCCTGTTCCGTAGGCTGTCTGCCTGACGGTTCGTCCGCGCAGTCTGAGGCAGGGTGAAAAACAGGCTTTCACGCTCCCGGACAAAGGGCTGTCAGCCCGGCTATTTCCTGTATAGGGCGAAAAGTGCGGAGCCAGAGCCTGACATGGAGGCGTAGATGGCTCCTGAGTCATAGAGGGATTGCTTGATGGCGGCCAGCTCGGGATGCGCCTTGAAAACGGTGGCCTCGAAGTCGTTGACCAGATTGTCTTTCCACTCAGTCACTGGCATAGCCAGTACGTCCTTCAGGTTTGAAGACTTCAATGCTTGCAGGCTGCTGTCACACATTCGTCTTTCAGAAATGTCAGAGCTTTCTTCCGGCGGTTCAGTTGATTCGGGTGGTCGCTGAGTTTGTCGAAGCGTCTCGACAGATAGTGTTTCCCGAGGAACAATTCCCTTATAGGCCTCAGCGGTGGAGACAGCGACCCCTTCCGGAATCAGGACTTTAATCTCATAGGCGGAGAGGTCAATATTATAAGGCTCAAGGACTTCCCCGCGCCCGGATCCGATCATCGGGCGGTTGAACACAAAAAATGCGCAATCGCTCCCAAGTCTTGCGGCATATTCGGAAAGCTTCTGATCATCAAGACCAAGCCCGCAAAGCTCGTTCAGGGCCTTGAGCGTGAACGCCGCATCGGCCGAACCGCCGCCAAGCCCTGCCCCCACGGGTGCCTTCTTTTCAAGGAATATCTTGACGGGCGGCAAGTCAAAATCCTGTGCCAGAATGCAGTAAGCCTTTGCGCAAAGGTCATTGAGAGGATTCCAGTCCACGCCTTCATCCCGGGCGATTGTGACCATCATCTTCCCGTCCTCCGAGACCCCCTGCGCCAGCCTTCCATCCTCCGACCGTGTCACATTTCCCTGTTGAAGCGTCTCTCTTCTTCCGTCTTCTTTAGCGGATCCGCAGTAACCGGTCGCTGAGCCTGTCGAAGCGCCCGGAGCTTCTTGCGGGTCACCGAACTGACCACCCCGGTCGCTGAGCTTGTCGAAGCGCCCATTTCTGTCGCCGTATTTTGCGAACAGCGCCGCCGAGGTCCGGCTGTAGTCGTCACCGGTGATGACTTCAAGAGTGTCACCGAAATCAAAGCACGGCACAAACAGCGTCTCGATGTCGTGAAACCCGTCGGCACGCTTCCGCAGGACACTCAGCCCCAGATTCAGTTTGACGTTAGTCTTTACAATCATGTCTGGCTCCTTATGCGAAACCTCTTATGGCGTTCTCGACGAGTTCGGCGACTGCGGAGCGAGACGGGTAGCCTTCCGCCCCCTCCTCCGGGATGCTTTCCAGAACGGGAGCCACGAAGGAAATCATCTGCAACACTTTGGCCTCGTCCTCCGGGATGCCTCTTGACCGCATGTAGAACTGTTCGTCCTCGTTCAGTTTTCCGACAGTGGCTCCGTGCGAGCACTTCACGTCATCGGCGTAGATTTCCAGCCGAGGCTTGGTGTTGACCCTTGCCGTGTCCGAAAGCAGGATGTTGTGGTTCTCCTGAAACGCCTCGGTTCTCTGGGCGTCAGGCGCGATCACTATCTTCCCGAAGAATCCGCATTTAGCCTCACCGGAGGCCAACCCGTTGAAAACCTGTCTGGAGCGGCAGTCTCCCGTGCGGTGATGCATCGTGATGTCGAACGTCACCTCATCGCTGCCTGAACACAGGTATATTCCCGAAAGCCTTACTTCGGAATGCGCTCCGGTCAGGTCAATCGTCAGCGGAATCCTTGCCGAGACCCCCGGCAGCACAATCACGGTCAGATCCAGCGCCGCATCCGCTCCCACCTCGATGTTGGCCGGGATACCGGCCAAGCCGGTCACTTCGACAAGCTCAGTGACCGGCTTGACGCCCGGTGAACTTGCCGGACCAGCCATCGCTCCGGCGGCAACGCAAGCGGAGCCGAGCACAAAGACTTTACGAATATGCTCTCCGTCGGCGACCTTCGCTCCATGGACTATCGGCGAGGGAACGTAATTGCCGTGGTCTATGTTTTCAGAACTGTTCAAAGCCATCCTTTTCAATCTTGTCAATCAGTTCGTAACCGCCGGTAGCCACGATGCGGCCGTCCTTGAGGACGTGCACCACATCCGGCCGAACATATTCAAGAAGCTTCTGGTAGTGGGTGATGACGATCGCCGACTTCTCCGGAGTGTGCAGCGCGTTCACGCCGTCCGCCACAATCTTTAGCGCGTCCACGTCCAGACCGCTGTCCGTCTCGTCGAGGATCGCGAGGGTCGGGTCGAGCATCGCCATCTGGAAAATCTCGTTCCGCTTTTTCTCGCCGCCGGAGAAACCGACGTTGACCTCGCGTCTGGCGAATTCGGGCTTCATTTGCACGAAAGCCATCTTCTGCTTCATAAGTTTCAGGAAATCACCGGCTTTCATCGGTTCCTTCCCCTGTGCCTTGAGTTTGGCGTTGAGCGCGGTCTTCATGAAGTTCGTGATGGAGACCCCGGGAATCTCGATCGGGTACTGGAAGGACATGAACAGTCCGGCCCAGGCCCTCTCCTCGGGCTTCATCGCCAGCAGATCCTTGCCGTCGAACTCAATCGAGCCGGATGTGACCTCGTAGTCCGGCTTCCCGGTCAGGATTGAGGACAGGGTGCTTTTCCCCGCCCCGTTCGGACCCATCACGGCGTGGATCTCGCCGCGGCGGATCTCAAGGTCGATTCCCTTCAGGATTTCCTTTTCGGCGACTCCGGCGTGAAGGCCTTTTATTTTCAGTAATATGTCTGTCATATTCATTGTGTTTTCAATCATTTCTCCTCGTTGTACAGCCGGTACCAGGTCCAAAGCGACCAGATGCCGTTGAGCAGGTACAGCGCGCTGACAATCGGCATGAACACCAGGCCGGCGCTCAGATAGAGGGTGATGTTCGTGATGTTCACCACCAGCCACACTATCCAGCAGTCCCACTTCTTCTGGGCGGAGAGGAACTGCGCCAGAAGCGTCAGCATCAGGCAGAAGGAGTCAAGCCATGGAGTCGGGTCAGGTGTGAATATGTCCGTGAACCAGGCCGTGCCCAATTTGCTGAGCACGAATCCCCAGACGGCTCCGGCCAGAACCACGGCGGTGAGCGCCACGCACCAGTCCCGCATCGAAAGATGTGTCACTTTCAAGGCCGAAGCGTCTTTCGAACTCTGTTCCTCCGGCCGCGGGTGGGTCCATCTCCAGTGTCCGAAGGCATTGATGCCGAACGCTATCGGCTGGAGAAGCATCGCCGAGTACAGATGCCTCTGCCAGAAAAGCGCGAACAGCAGGATGTTGTACAGGTAGCCGACCCAGAAGTTGTACTTGCTGTTGCGCCCGGCCATCACCACGCACGTAAGCCCGGCGGCGACCCCCAGCAGCTCCAGAAAGCTCACCCCCGTTCCCCCCATCGTGAACGCTATGTTCTCTATGTCAAAGAATTTCATTTGTATATGTCTAAAAATTTGTAGCCATTGAAGTGAATCAGATGCTCTGGAAAATCAGCAACCCACACCTCTGTTTCCCATGCTATTTCCGAAGCCTTCTTCCTGAAAGATTCCATAGACTCAAAGGCTGTGAAGAAAGCAATGTTTGCCGTGCAGCCCTTTAGTTTGGTCTTGATTCGTTTCAGTCTGATCTCGCTCCATTGCCCGGTTGAATGATAGGCCTCAATAAGAAAAAGAAGATTCCTCTGCTTACTGTATGCGATAATATCCGGTAATTCTTCATGGCCGACTGTAAAGTATCCAAGTTCTTGCAATCTGTCTTGCTGAAGGTACAGGTATTTATTACAAGTGTCTCCAATGTAAAGAACCTCCGCTCCCATACCAAATATTGGGAGAAACACTTCGACAATCGCTTTCTGAAGAGCATTATGTTCTCCGGAGGATAATACAAGACGGATTCCGTCAGGTAGAGTGACCGGGATGTTGTCAGTTTCCCGTTTTCTCTCTAGTTCTTCTTTCAAGGACTTGGCGTTCTTTAAGAAAGAGGAAAGCTCTTCGTTCCAATCCGGTGTGTCGAAGCTATGCAGGAGTTTCGCAAAAGAGGCGCTTAATGCATATCCCCTTGCCGGATTGTTGGTGGATTGTGTCTCAAGAGATGACGAATTCAGCACAATTCCTTGTTCCACGAGAAGCACAAGATCCTTTCTGCGTATGTCATCATAGGATCCCGGCGAGATTGATTCCGAGTAGTACTGATTTTCAAAGTTGATTATGTCTCTTGTTTTGAGAAACTGTCCATTGTCGCAGGATTGTGCCTCCGAGAAATCGGACTTAATCTGTCCGACGGCGAGACACGCCATGGCCATTTTCTCAAGACCTCTTGTACTCTTGACTTGACTGAAAGGGATACCTACTGCCTTGAGTATGTCAAGCATATTGAAAATCAGGTGTTGAACCTTTTCGCTTTTCGAGCCTGTCAAAGGGATTGTCATAATGCCACCTCCTCAAATAAACTGTCAGGAACACGGATACCAAGGACTTTGGCTGGCTCAAGGGCCTCCCGATGATAAGTGTTCTTTATTTCCAACGCTATTCTGTAGGCCATCAGTGGCGGGACAGCGTTGCCTATCTGATAGAATCTTCTGGTCTCATTGCCGGAGAAAGTGAACCAGTCGGGGAAACTCTGAAGCCTTGCTGCCTCCCTGTCTGTAAGCCGGCGGCGTCTACCATCCGGAAGTCTTACCCTTTGCATGTCGCTGGTCGCCCCCGCAAGATTTCTACAGGTTATTGTCCTTGCGGGTCTTTCCGGATTAAGGTCGCGAGGAGTGACGCAATGAGATTTTTTCTCGTATTCGGCAATGTAGCGGTCCATGTTCGGCGTGAGAATCTTATCTTCAGGGCTTGCGTCATTCATCGAATCGCTGATGGCTTCTCTAACCGAAGTCTGTTTCCGACACTGGACAGGAAATGAGAAACTTGACCTGTGTCCTACGCAGATCAACCGTTCTCTATTCTGGGGTACTTCGTAGTCTTTGGCATTCAAAACCCGATACTCGACGAAATAGCCCAATGCCCCCAACTCGGAAATGATTAAGTCCAAGTACCATTTGTGTCTGCCAAGAATGTTGGCCACATTCTCAAACATAAACACTTTAGGCCGGATTCTCCGCACAGCCTCTATGAATATCGGGAATCCGTCTCTGGCATCCTTGATTCCTTGTTGATTGCCGAATCTGCTGAATGGTTGGCAAGGCGGGCCTCCAATCACAATGTCAATCTTCTCGGCATCGGGATATTCAAAATCAGTGGTCAGCCGTTCGTTGTGGCAGACCCCATTCAGGTTTTTGTTGTAAGTGTCTGCGGCTTCGGGCATCATCTCATATCCTACCGTGCTGAAACCTGCCGCCTCGAAACCTAAAGACAGACCTCCGCAACCTGCGAACAGATCGAGGACGAGAGCCTTTTCGGTCAGTCTGGGAGTCAAAAGATCTCCTATTCTATTTGAATATTCAGTCATGATTATTGAGATGATATTGTCTATTACATTAACCCACAGAGCCTTCGAGGGAGACTTGCAGCAGTTTGGTGGCTTCTACGGCGAACTCCATCGGGAGGCGGGAAAGCACCTCGTGGGCGTAGCCGTTGACGATCAGGCCGACGGCGTCCTCCGGCCCCAGACCCCTCTGGTTGCAGTAGAACAGCTGATCGTCGCTGATCTTCGAGGTCGTGGCCTCGTGCTCCACGATTGCGGTCGGGTTCGCGCTCCGGATGTCAGGGAACGTGTGCGCCCCGCACTGAGATCCGATCAGAAGGCTGTCGCACTGCGAGTAGTTGCGCGCCCCCGCCGCCCCGGCGTTCATCCTGACAAGCCCTCGGTAGCTGTTCTGGCTGTGACCCGCTGATATTCCTTTACTTACGATACGGCTCTTTGTGCCGCGGCCAAGATGGATCATCTTCGTGCCCGTGTCCGCCTGCTGGTAGTTGTTCGTGACGGCGACGGAGTAGAACTCCGAGGAGGAGTAGTCGCCCTTCAGGATCGTGGATGGGTACTTCCAGGTTATCGCCGATCCCGTCTCGACCTGCGTCCAGCTCAGGTGCGAGCCGCTGCCCTTGCATATTCCCCTCTTGGTCACGAGGTTAAGGATGCCGCCCCGCCCCTGCGCATCGCCGGGGTACCAGTTCTGCACCGTTGAATACTTCACGTCGGCGTCCTTTTCCACCACAATCTCCACCACCGCCGCGTGCAGCTGGTTCTCGTCGCGCATCGGCGCCGTGCAGCCCTCCATGTAGCTCAGCCGCGAGCCCTCGTCCGCCACGATGAGCGTTCTCTCGAACTGCCCCGTGCCTGCGGCGTTGATTCTGAAATAGCTGGAAAGTTCCATCGGGCACTTGACGCCTTTAGGAATATAGCAGAAGCTTCCGTCGCTGAAGACCGCCGAGTTGAGGGCAGCGAAGAAATTGTCTCCGACAGGCACCACCGAGGCGAGGTATTTCCGCACAAGGTCTGGGTGTTCCTTTACGGCTTCCGAGAAGCTGCAGAATATGATTCCTTTCTCCGCCAGTGACGCTCTGAATGTCGTCGCCACCGAGACCGAGTCGAAGACCGCATCGACCGCCACCACTCCGGCCAGAGCCTCGCGTTCCCTTACCGGAATGCCCAGTTTCTCGAAAGTCTCCTCCAGCTTCGGGTCTATCTCTTTTGGCCGCTCCGAGTTCTTCTTCGGAGCCGCATAGTAGATAATGTCCTGAAAATCAATTTTCGGCATATCGAGATGCCCCCACTGCGGCATCTCCATTCCCTGCCATTTCCGGAAAGCGTCCAGCCTGAACTCCAGCAGCCACTCCGGCTCTTCCTTGAGCCGCGAGATAGTGCGTATGATGTCCTCGTTCAGCCCCTTCGGGATGAAGTCCTGGCTGACCTCCGTGACGAAGCCCTCCTTGTACTCCTGCCCGGTGACCTCCTGTATTATCCTGTTCTCTTCCTTGATGTCCATTCCAAATGTCGTTTCTTCCTCATAATCCACCATGTTTGAACGCAAAGACGGCCTATTAGAGGATATTACTACAAAGATAAGCTTATTCCATAAGAAAAGTGTATTTTTGCACGAGAGGACTTATTTATTTTTTGAATATATGAACGCATTCGGACGGAATTTCAGAGTGGAGATCTTCGGTGAGTCGCACGGAGCGGCAATCGGAGTGGTCGTGGATGGAGTAAGACCGGGGGTGGAACTTGGCACAGAGGACTTTATGCCTGACATTCTACGCCGCAAGAGCGGAGCGAAAGGCACTACGCCGCGCGTCGAGGCAGACGAGCCGGAGATCCTGAGCGGTGTGTTTGAAGGACACACTACAGGAGCGCCGGTCGCGGTCATATTCAGAAACAACAACACCCGGTCTTCTGACTATGAAGCCCTTAAGGCGGTTCCGCGTCCAGGGCACGCCGACTATGTGGCCTCCGTGAAGTGGAACGGATTCAACGATCCCCGAGGGGGCGGACATTTCTCCGGCAGGTTAACCCTTCCGCTTGTCGCCGCAGGGGTCATCGCCAAGAAAATGTTCCCTGCGATTTGTTGCAAGGCTGATTTGGTAGAGGTTGGGGGAGTGGCTGACAAGTCTAAATGGGACGACCTCTTGGACAGATCAGCCAAGGAAGGCGACTCGCTCGGCGGAATCGTCGAGTGCCGGGTTACCGGAGTTCCCGCCGGCCTCGGGGAGCCGTTCTTTGACTCGGTCGAGTCTCTGATCTCCCATGCTGTTTTCTCCATCCCTGGAGTTCGTGGAATCGAGTTCGGCGACGGTTTCGCCGCCGCCCGGATGAGAGGCTCGGAACATAATGACCCTCTTGAACTTAAAGGCGGTGTCGTGACCACTGCCAAGAACGGCTCCGGAGGAGTCAACGGCGGCATAGCGAATGGTTCTCCGATGGTTTTCCGCGTCGCCTTCAAGCCGACTTCCAGCATCACCCGGCTTCAGAGCACCCTGAATGTCGAGACAGGAGAGCAGACCTCCCTCAAAGTCCCAGGTCGCCATGATGTCTGTTTCGCCCTCCGCACCCCCGTCATCGTCGAGGCCGTCGCCGCCATCGTCCTCGCCGACCTGATTGAGATTCGTGGCATTTAGTGATGATGAAAAAGTCGAAGAGAAGAAGCTGTTTCACTCCAACATCAAAGGCAATGTAGGATTTTTCACATTTTGTCCGGCCAGGTTACGATCCACCGGACGATGTCTGCTGTCCTTACCGCTGGTTGGACTCCAAGCGTGCTAACACTCAAGGCAATGGTAAGTGTCGAGGAAGGCGGGGAAGGATTTGGCGATGCAGCCGAGGTCGTCTATGCGGATGGGGGAGTCGGCGCACCAGGAGGCGACGGTGAGAGCCATAGCCATGCGGTGGTCGTGCGAGGAGGTATATTCACCGCCCTTCAGCAGATGACCGTTCAGGAGGCGGCTCTCGACGGACTCACCGGTGATGGAGAGGGTGTCGCCGCTGGCGGAGGCCTCCACGCCCATCCGGGTGAGCATGTTCAGAATCGCAATGCCCCGGTCGCTTTCCTTACTTGCCAATCTCTTGAATCCTTGAATATTACTGCGTCCGTGGCAGAAGGCGGCGAGCACGGAGACAATCGGGAACAGGTCGGGGCAGTTGTTGAGGTCGGTGTCGAAGGCGCGGAGCGGGGCCTTTTGGGCGGTGATCAGGCCGCGGTGGCTTTGCGGGGCGTTCGCCTCTGATTGGTTTCCATCGTCTGGCGCTCCGCCGGCGGTTTCATTGGGTTCTTCGTTACCAACGCTCTCATCTTGAGGTTCGTCGTCGGTCTGCGAGAGGCTGGCCCCGGCTTCCATCAGAATGTCCATTATAGATATGTCGGCCTGTAGTGAGGTCGTGTCCAGGCCGGTCAGCTTCACGTCCCCGAACAGGGCACCTGCCACCAGAAAATTGGCGGCGGCGCTCCAGTCGCCCTCGATGTCGAAGGCGGCGGGGGAATATCTCTGCCCGCCTTTAATCTTGAATGTGATGCCGGTGCAGAGGCTCCAGTCCTGCGTTTCGAGGAAATCCTCGCCGCCTTCCATCTCGCTGCCGATTCTGATGCCGAAACGGCGCAGCACGTCCGCCGTGATGAACATGTACGGGATGCTCTTGGGGTCATGAACGTGCAGGGTCGAGTCTTCGGGGAGAAGAGGCAGAGCCATCAGCAGGCCGGAAATCAGCTGCGATCCGCCTTTTCCGGAAACGCTGGATTTGCCGGAAAGAAGGGGGCCTTGGACAGTGAGCGGCACGTGGACTTCGGACGCCGGGGACAGCGGCCTTAAAACCGTGCCGAAACCGGCCATGATTTCGGACGCTCCTTTCAGCGGTCTGCTCGGGAGAGTGCCGACGCCGTCGATTTCGATCTGGCCGCCGTTGCCCAGAGCGGCTGCGAGCGGAATCATCAGACGGGTCAGGAGACCGGACTCGCCGACGTTGATCTTCTCGGGAATATTCGCTGATGAGCCTATGCCTTCAATGATTAAGGTTTTTCCGGTCGCCGAGCTTGCTGTGGCTTCGCTATCGGCTGACCCGGTCGCCTGGTCTGTGGTTCGACACTGCTCACCAACCATCGGGGCGACCGGATTGGTTGGTCGCTGAGCCTGTCGAAGCGCGCCGACTGACACCTTGTCAGCGTTTTCTTTCCGAACCTTTGCCCCGAGCGCCTTGGCGACCTCAACCGCGGCCTCGTTGTCTCCGCAAGGGGAATAGCCGCCGAGCCGGGACTCACCTTCGGCGAGAGCGGCGGCGATGATGGCGCGCTGGGCGAAACTTTTTGAGGCCGGCATATTCAGCGCCTCCTCACAGTGAAGCGGCTTCCTGTCTCCATAGACTGCCGTAAGCATTTCTGAATAACTCCATTGACCCGGGGCGGCGGCCTCCTTCCCGTTCAGTGCGGCGTAGGTGAACGGGCTGCCGAGCCTCAGGCATTCCAGTCTGCTGGCCCGTCCGGCCTCTCCCATCGAGAAGGCAATCAGTTCAAACGGTTGCTGAATCTGTGACGGTCGCTGTGGCTCGGCAGGGCTCACCAATCGTCGAAGCGACAGCTGCATCTCTGAATGGTCAGTCGCTTCGACAGGCTCAGCGACCGGAAATGTCTCAGCGACCGGAAATGTCTCAGCGACCGGAAATGTCTCGGCGACGGGGGTGTTTCCGGCGACCGTATAGAGCGCAAGCACCCTGGCGGCATCCTCCTCCGAGGCCGCCATCGCAGCGATTTTGACAATCTCTCCTCCGAACTTCCTGCATTTCTCCACAGTCCTCCGCAGCACATCGTCCGACGGCGTTCCGGCAAAGAAATGGCTGGAGCGGATCATTGTAGTGCCGTATTCAGTGCAGAGTCGGCGGAGCCTTTTACCGATTTCCTTTGGCGCCTCGATTTCCAGGTCAAGGAAAGCCGCTCCGGCCTCGACCGCCGCCGAAAGCTTCTCCTCGGCTTCCTCCCAGGTGCCGCTTCCGTCATCCGCGACACGGCAGGTGGCCACAAGCGGAGTGTCCGAAGACGAGAACAGACACTCAATCTCCTCGATGTCCAGCGGACACCTGTCCAGCCGTATCTCGGCCATCTGAATCCGTGGCTCGCTGCTTTCCAGCAGGTTCATTATCTCTTCCAGAGTCCGGTTTTGGATTGTTGTGCAGATCATGATGAGTTACAGTACTTGTAGTTGATACTTATATAACGACACCTTCATCTCGCATATGTAGTTGTAGTTGTCTTTAGTCTCCATCTTTTTCACTGAGTATATCGATAACACATTCACCTATTGCTTTTGCCATCAGGACAGGAACAGCGTTTCCAATCTGCTGATACTGGCTCAATCCTTTTTCCCAACTCATTTTTGTGCGCATCCCCTCAAATATGAAGTCGTCCGGGAAGGACTGAAGCCTTGCGCCTTCCCGTGCCGTGAAAGTACGGTTCAAATGAGGGTGTATAAAGTTGGATTGGAAAGATGCCGCGATTGTCGGAGCCGGCTGATCCCCCCACAGGCGCTGGTTGTTCTGCCCGAACTTAACATCTGACTTCTCCCCTGGAGCACCTCTTTTAACAGAACCGTGCGTCTCCCAGACATCCACCAAAGACTGTCCGGGCTTGATGGCTTCAAACCTGTCAATCAGTCTCTTCGTGTGGTGCATCGCAATATGATTGGTCACATATTGCATATTCTGCCGCATCAGTGCCTGATATTCATTCTGTGGGGTAGTCGGATAGTTCATGACTTCAGATCCTTCGCAGGCCTTAATCTGTGGAAGGTCAGAAATCGCCTCATCAACAGTTATCCGATGGTCGAGATTCAGCGGTTCCGGATGCCTCGGTGTCAAGCCTAAATCGTGTCTCGTGCCTATAATTATGACACGCTCACGGTTTTGGGGCACTCCATAATCCGATGCCAACAGCACTTTGTATTTTACATCATATCCACCATAATCCCCGGCGTGTCTGAATTCATTCAATATCGTTTCCAGAACGGCTCCGTCTTTCATCGACAAAAGCCCCTTGACATTCTCCATCACAAACAACTTCGGGGAATACCAATTGATGAACTTGACGAATCCATAGAACAGTCGGTTGCGTGGGTCATCCGCTACCAGATTTCTGCGTTTGTTTGCCAGGCTGAAACCCTGACAAGGCGGTCCTCCGATAATGATGTCCGGCACTGCGTTTCCGGTCAATGCGTCAACTTCCTCCTTTGTAATCTGGGTGATGTCTTTGCAGAGGAATGGAACTCCCGGGAAATTTACAGCAAAAGTCTTCTCGCAGTTCTCGTCAATATCCGAAGCGAAGATCGAACGTATCCCAGCCATCGAGAAACCTTTGGTCAATCCGCCGCAGCCGGAAAACAAGTCTATGGATGTCAAGGCTTTGTCTGGATATTTGAAATTGTGATTTATTCCCTTGACAACTTCCTGCAACGATGGCACTCCGCTGTTGAAAATACTGGAAGTCACCAATGTTTCTTTTTTCTGACGCTTGATTTTTGGGCGCTCCGCTGACAGTATTTCCCGTCCTGTCAGGTAGATGGGCTTGCCGTCCACCCAATTTGTGCGCTCCCGATATTGAGACAGCACCTTTTTCACATCAACTCCGACTATGCGGCATTCATCTGTCAGCCGGTACACGAGATAGTCGCCTTCAGGAGTGTCATATCCCGTATCTGCCATATCCTTTTCAGTATAGACTTTGCTGCCTCCGGCTTTAAACCCGTAAACGACATTCTCGTTCCCGAATTCATATAATATGACATATTGCGGATTCGCTATCCTTGGATTATCTTTGTTAATCCAAGTTTTTTTCACCTCAAAGAACATTTCAAACAAATCAAAACAGCTTCTAAATAAACTATCCATTCCTGACAAGGGCTTCGACTGCATCCTCGACGCGGAGTTCCCTTGTCTGGACGCGGCCGACGGCGAGCGGCAGCACGAAGTGGACGAACTCGCCGTCCGCCTTCTTGTCTTTCTTCATCGCATCGGCAAGGCTGTCAATGTTGTACGGACAGTCAACAGGCAAACCGCAGGCCTTGAACTCGGTGCGCAGACGCTCGGCCAGGCCGTCTGTCAGCCCCAAGGATTCGGCCAGACGGGCGGCCAGGATGATGCCTATCGAGACCGCCTCTCCGTGTGGGATTCTCTCTCCGGAGTTCTTCTCGATGGCGTGGGCGAACGTGTGCCCCAGATTGAGCAGCCGGCGCTCCCCGCGCTCGTCCGGATCCCTTCCGGCGATGGCGGCCTTGATCCTGGCGGCGGCGGAAATCAACTCCCGGAGCGTCTGCGAACATTCCCGGACGGCCGCCTCGGAAGAGCCTCCCAACGTCTGCTTATGAATATTCCCGAGCATATTCACCGCCCTTTCATATTCACCGCCCTCATTGTTGATTATGAAGGTTTTGAGCAGCTCCGCCGCTCCCGAAAGAATCTGCGGGTAGGGGAGTGACTCCAGCGCCTCCGGGCAGATGAAGGTCATTTCCGGCTGGCGGATCACTCCGATGATGTTCTTGTAGGAATCGAGGTTCACGCCGTTCTTGCCGCCGATCGCCGCGTCAACCTGCGAAAGAAGGGTGGTGGGGATGAATCCGAACCGCACCCCGCGCTTATAGACGGAGGCCGCAAACCCTGTGATGTCAGTGGTGATCCCGCCTCCGACCCCAAGCACAAACGCCTTCCTGTCAGCCCCTTCCTCCAGCAGCCAGCGATCAATCTCCAGCAGCGTGGCGAGCGTTTTCCTTTCTTCCGTAGCCTCAATCGGGAATATTCCATTCGCCTCAATGCCAAGCCTTTCCACAATGCCGCCCACATTGCGGTCGTGGATTATGAATATGCTTCCGTAGCCACAGAGGTGCTTCCCGACATCCCCCAGCGGGCAGTCAATGATGTTGATTCTCTCCATCCGGTTATCCTTTGCCAATTGCTTTGGCGGCACAGACTACAAAGTGTACAGGTTCAGTCCCGTCTCCTCGTCGAAGTGCCGCCCGACCTTGCAGTTGTAGCGCCGGATGAACACCTCGCAGGCTCCGTTGATGGTCGCTGTGAGCAGATGCCCGCCCACAACAGTGTAGTCGGCGCGCCCGAAGTTGGCGTGAAGATGCAGATAGACCTTGCCGTCCTTCTCGGAAATGTTGCCAACAAGGCTTGAGATCTCCATCTGCTCCTCGAAAGTCTTGTCCACGTAGCGCTTCGTGGCCGGGTTCAGGAACCTCAGCGTGGCGTTGTTGACCGCTCCGATGCCGCTTACCTCTCCGGCCAGGATTCCCTGCTCCCGGCAGAACGCCGCGATAGCCCCCATCAGCTCCTGATGGTTGTCGATGCTGACGACAAACCTGTCGCCATCCTGCTTGAATGTGTACATTGCTCAAAATTTTTCGTGAATATAGTGATTCCTAAAGAATAACTTGGTGCTTTTGCTCGTCTTTTTGGTCTAAATTCATTTGTTCATCAGTCATGTGCCACCGGCACACTCCTTCTTCACAAACAAATTTATCCGCAAAAATCCTTCACAAAACCTTACCAACTTATTTTTTCATCATCACTAAATTCCAGCTTCCTGCATTATTAACTTGATTATTGAGAAGCTGTTTTGATTTGTTTGAAATGTTCTTTGAGGTGAAAAATCTTCATCTTC
>CAVERO010000032.1:0-20862 GCA_963617915.1 Candidatus Methanomethylophilaceae archaeon
AATGCAGGCCTTGTCGGCGGCAAGCTGGGAGCGGAGGGCATCGATGGAGTCGAAACGGCGCTCGTCTCGGATTTTATGATGGAAAGTCACCTTGAGGTCGAGACCGTAGATGTCTTCATCGAAATCGAATATGTTGGTCTCGATGGTGCGCTGCCCACCGGCACGCACCGTCGGACGGACACCGATGTTGCACATTCCCCTGAACTTGCGGCCAAGAGTCTCGGCCTCAACCGAATAGACACCGTTGCCCGGCAGCAGTTTCAAAGGCTCGTAGAGCTGGATGTTCGCCGTCGGAAAACCTATCGTGCGCCCAAGACGGTTGCCGGCCACCACAACTCCCAACAAGGAATATTCATACCCTAGCATGGCGGCGGCGTTCTCCATCTCTCCGGCTGCCACTGCATCCCGGATCTTCGTGGAGCTGACGGTCACGCCGGACGGAGAGACGACGCTGCCAAGGCGGACAACGTCAAGCCCCTCTCCCTCGGCGATTCTCTCGATCGATTCCGGAGTCTGCGGATCGCAGCCCATCCGGTTGTCATAGCCGACGAGGACCGCCTTCGCGCCGAAACGTGCGATAAGGACATCACGGAAATATTCCCTGGTGGTCAGCCTGCTGAACTCTTTGGTGAAAGGCAGCACCTCGACGCGGTCCACGCCCAGCCCCTCAAGCAATGACTTCTTCTCATCCAGCGAGGTGAGAAGCCGGAGGCTGCGCGCGTCATTCTGAAGCACGTTGCGGGGATGAGGCCAGAAAGTGACGACCATGCTCCGGTCGCCCCACTCCCCGGCCGCTTCCACAAGCCGCTCAATCACAAAACGGTGTCCGATGTGGACACCGTCAAAGAATCCGGTCGCTATAACCATTTCACAAGTTCAAAATCCTGTCTGTGAGGCAACAACGGGTTCTTGGCGTACATCCTGATCGCCACCTGGTACATACCCGTCCTGTCCGGAAGGATGGACGCGCGGTACTTGGCCACCCCGTCATTGCACTCGACCACGTCGTAGTCGCACTTTTCCTGAATATGCAGCTGATGCTTCACGTCAGTCGTCGCGAAGAGCATCTCCACCCCGATGTCCTGAGGAGAAAGGTCCCCGAGATTCAGCACGACCTCGGATGTCAGCGAGTTTGACTCGGAGAGGCTGTAGGAGGAATCCGGCTGCGTCCGGGAGATGACCTCGACATTCTTCCAGGCGCGGCGCATCCGCTTCTTCCATGCGGAAATCTCACGCGCCATCCTGTAGTCGTCGGCCACCATCCTGCCGGCGCGCTCAGACTGCGGATTGTAGTACTGGTTGCAGTAGTCGGTCAGCATCCTGTTGGTCGTGAAGTTATCGGCGACCTGTGCCACAGTGTTCTTGATGTAGCCCACCCAGGTCGGAGACAGCCCGAGAGCCTTGTCCACATCGTAATAGGCCGGAGCGATCTCGTTCTCTATGGTCGTGTAGATCGTGGCGGCGTCAAGCTCGTTCTGGTAGTTCTGGTCGTCGTAGGCGCTCTCCAGCGGAAGAGCCCATCCGGCGCCCGGCCTGTAGCCTTCCACCCACCAGCCGTCAAGCACGGAGAAGTGCATCACTCCGTTCATCGAGGCCTTCTCTCCGGATGTTCCGGAAGCCTCCAAAGGCCTCGTAGGGTTGTTCATCCACACATCGACACCCTGCACAAGCCTCTTGGCGAGGGAAATGTCATAGCCCGGGATAAACACAATCTTTCCTATGAAGCGGTCCTGCTTGGAGATCTCGATGATTCTCTTGATCAGATCCTGGCCGGCCTTGTCGGCTGGATGTGCCTTGCCGGCGAACAGGAACTGCACAGGATGCTCCGGGTTGTTCACGATGGCGTCAAGCCTGTCAAGGTCGGAGAACAGCAGGGTTCCTCTCTTGTAGGTCGCGAAACGGCGGGCGAATCCGATTGTCAGCACATCGTCACGAAGATTCTCCTTGATCGACACAATCTGGCTCGGCGAGTAATGGTTGCACTGCGTCGGGTCGGAAATGCGCTCCTTCACGATGTCGATCAGCCTCTTCTTGAGGGTCTTCCTGGTCTCCCAGATTTCCGTGTCGGCCACCTTGTAGATGCCCTCGAAGCAGGACTTGTCGTAGTGGTGCGTGGCGAACTCCGGGCCGAAGACCCGCGCGTGGATCTTCTTCCACTCCGCGGCGGCCCAGGTCGGGTAGTGCACACCGTTGGTCACATAGCTGATGAACAGTTCCTCAGGCAGATAGCCCGGATAGATGCTGCTGAATATCTGCTTGCTGACATCCCCGTGCAGCATCGACACGCCGTTGACGTTCTGCGAAAGGTTGGCGGCGAGGAAACTCATCGAGAACTTCTCGTTCACGTCGTTGCCGTTCACCTTTCCAAGTCCCATCACGGTCTCCCAGTCAACTTTCAGACGCTGTGGATAGTGTCCGATGTATTTCCTGAGCAGACCCTCGTCGAACGCGTCGTGCCCGGCAGGAACCGGTGTGTGGGTGGTGAAGAGCGACGAAGCCCTCACGACCTCGACCGCCTCGCCGAAGTCAAGATTGTCATTCTGGACATATTCACGGAGCCTCTCAAGCCCGGTGAACGCGGCGTGACCCTCGTTGCAATGATAGATCTGCGGATTGATTCCGAGGTTCCGCAGGGCCCTGATTCCTCCAACGCCGAGCAGGAGTTCCTGCTTCAGACGGTTCTCCCAGTCACCGCCGTAGAGGTGATAGGTCACCTGACGGTCCTCCGGAGAGTTCGCCTCGTAGTCAGTGTCAAGCAGATAGAGATCGGTACGGCCTACGGCCACCTTCCAGAGACGGGCCGTGATAGCGCGTCCCGGGAAAGCCACGCTTGTGGTCATCCAGTTGCCGTCCGCGTCCATGACAGGTTCCGCCGGAATCTTCGTGAAGTCCTGGGCGTCGTAACGGGCGACCTGCTCGCCCTGACCGGTGATGATCTGGGTGAAGTAGCCGTAACGGTAAAGAAGCCCGACGGCAACGAGGTTGACATTCATGTCGCTTGTCTCCTTGAGATAGTCTCCGGCCAGAAGCCCGAGACCGCCGGAATAGATCTTCAGCGATGTGTCAAGACCATATTCCATACAGAAATAGGCGATGGTAGGATTCTTCCGCTCGGCCTTGAGAGCCATATAGGCGTTGAACTCGTCCATCACCGACTTGAGATTGCCGAGGAACGCCTCGTCCTTGGCCAAAGCCTTGAACCTCTTGAGGCTTACCGCATCCAGCAGAGCCATTGGGTTGTGGCAGGTGTTGTGCCAGATGGTCGGGTCAATCGATTTGAACAGGGATTTGGCGGGCTCGTTCCAGCACCACCAGAGGTTCTTGGAAAGTGTCTCAAGTCCTGAAAGGGCCGTCGGAAGATGACGGGTCACCATCACGCTCTTCCAGGTAGGGTCATTGATTTCTATCTTGTTGTATGCCATTGATTTGTCTTCGTTAAGTTCGTCCGGGAAAGCTCCTCTGGCCTCAATCACTTTCTCTATGGCCTTTGAATATGCTTCCTTGTAATACTGAATCTGGTTTTCCCACAGGGCTATCGTGGAGACATCCTTCGCCGAGGCCATACAGGCCTTGCGTCCATCGCCATCAAGTGCGGCGATTTCCTTAACCCGGGCCACGACTCCGTCCACAACCTCGAAATAGTTCGAGTCGTTTCTGTCCAGAACCGTGATGCCCGGATGTTCCTTGCCGTAGTGGGACCTTACCCAAAGACCGAAGCCGGACAGACTGGTGGTCAGGGAAGGAATGCTGAATGCAAGACTCTCAAGAGGGGTGTAGCCCCAAGGCTCGTAGTAGGACGGGAACAAGGTCAGGTCAAGCCCCACAAGCAGGTCGTAGTACTTCATGTTGAACACTCCGTCCGTTCCGTTCAGATAAGACGGAATGAAATAGACCTTCACCCGGCTGCCCTTGGCGTTGGTGAAGCCCAGCTCCTTGAAGCGGCGGGTGATGACGTCATATTCATTGTCCATCAGGTAGTGGGAGACCTGAGTCGTGTAGTCCGATGCGTTGCCGGACAGTTTGGCGACCAGATCCTTGTCGGCTCCGTTGTGACCGGAAGGAATCATTATGAACGCCTGGATGTCACGTCCTTGCGCCTCGGTGTCCTGAAGTTTCTTGAGAGCGTCGATGAAGACATCGATCCCTTTGTTGCGATACTCATAACGTCCTCCGATGCCGATGAGGATGGCGTCCTTGGACACTTCCTCGCCTGACATCGCCGCGGCGACCTCAATCAGCCTGGAGCGGGCGGCGCGGCGCTTCCCGGCATATTCCTCCTCCGTGGCCGGAGTGAAGCTGTTCTCGAATCCGTTCGGAGTCACGACATCGACCTTGCGCTGAAGGAACCGCTCGCACTCCTTCGCGGTGATCTCGCTGACGGTTGTGAATATGTCCGCGTTCTGTGCCGACTTCTTCTCCAGCGAGTGGCGCGCGATGACGTTGAACTGTCGGGCCTTCTGGTCTCCGTCGTAGAGATTCATCGAATCGTACAGCGGCAGGTTGTTGCCGGCGATGCAGCGGCCGATCACCGTGGCGTGGGTCGTGAACACGGTCGCTATCGGGAGCTGCTTGTATTTCAGGTAAAGGAGCCCGGCTCCGGTCTGCCACTCGTGGAACTGCGCCACAATCTTGTCGGAGGGGCTCAGGTTGAAGTTTCTGAAACTCTCGATAACCTTTCCGGCGGCATAGCCGAACAGGAAACACTCCTTGTAGTCCCAGTTTCCGGTCAGGGAATCGACCTGGAAACGTTCCCAGTACTTGGACAGAATGTAGTTCTGGTTGGTAAGGAACTGTTTGAAATCCACCAGAATGGCTATGGGATTCCCAGGCACGTTCCATTTGCCGACCCGCACGCGGATTCCCTCCGAGGCGGCGTGGGCTTTCCACAGGCTGTAAAGATGCGGATCTTCGATGAAATCCGGGTTGCTTTCAGTGTCCATCCAGACATCGGGTCCGATCAGGATGTGGTGCTTGTGAAGCTGCTGCTTCAGGTAAAGCGACTTGGTGGCGATCACCGTGTAGATGCCGCCGACCTTGTTGCACACTTCCCAACTGACCTCAAACAAATAGTCCGGGTTCGTCAGTTCGTTTGTCATTTATTATTTCTTGCTCATCTTTCGCAAGCAGGCAATTGCTTGCTGTTTTTTTACTTTATCTCACGTTCGAAGGTGATTGCCCACCATCTTCAATTCACGTTACCCCTTCCCTAAATCCCTCCCCTCGGGGGAGGGACTTGCCTTCACTGCAAGCAGTGAAGAAGAGCGGTGTTTCGCAAATGCAAAACTTGAGTTATTTATTTACTTGGTTGGTTGTCTTTGCTTTTGAGGCCTTTTTCTTCACCGGAGCGGTCACTTCGGCAGGCTCAGTGACCGGAGTGGAAGCCTTCTTCGACAGTTTTTTAACAGCAACCGCCTTCACTTTGGTCGCTGAGCTTGTCGAAGCGACTTTTCTTGACGGTTTCCTCGCCGGCTTTGTCACTGAGGCAGACTCGGTGACCGGTTTCGCCTCCACCCTCTTCCCCGAAGTGGTCATCGCGTCGTCAATCCTGATGATGAAGTCACTCAACACGTTCATGTAGTTGATGAACGCCTCGTACGGAGTGTTGTAAGGATTGAAGTAGCTGTGAACCTCCCCGTCGGAGAAGAACTTCGTGCTCATATAATAAAGGTGGTCACTCTCCTGAAGATGCCCGAAATCCTCCCAGAGGACCGGATTGTTCAGGATGGCCAGCTTCTCGGCCTGTCCGTAAAGCTTGTTGTAGGCGTCCTGCTGAAGCTCGTTGCCCAGCCACGCCGTCACATCCCTCTCCTCGTCAGCCCACGAGATAGGATCCTGAACCTCGATCTCGGCGATCGGCCTGAGCTTCCTCGCGGCCTGCGTCGGGGTGACGAACTCGAACGAGCCGTCATTCAGCAGAATCCCCGGAAGATACCTCATGAAATCGAATATTCCCGTGGCCTCCTTCTGGTGCTCTCCGAAGGTCTCGTAGTCCATGAACAGATTCACGATGTCCCCGTCAGCCGCCTTGAGCCACGAAAGGTACTTCTCACATGTCAGCGGCCAGTCCGTCCATCCCCTGTCGGAGAAGCGGAAAGCGATGTCGTCGCTCAGGGAATAGTTGCGCAGCAGCAGCTTCAGGTGCTTCTGCAGACTGTCGGTGTAGATGTAGTCGGGACTCTTCCATCCGAGGACATGACGGGCCCCCTCTGTCAGCATCACCTTGAAGCCAAGGTCATAGACATCCTTGCCGATTGAGTCCGAATATATCAGTTCGGTGTTCCTGAAAGCTGTCGGCTTCACCCCGAAATACCTCTCTATCGCGGCGGAATGCTTCTCGACCTGATGTTTGAACTCTCCGAAGTTGGCGAGCGAGGCGAGGGAGTGGTAATATGTCTCACCGAGGAACTCCACGCAGCCGGTTCCGGCCAGCTGACGGAAACTGTCGATGACCTCCGGGGCGTACCTGTCGAACTGCTCCAGGGCGGAGCCTGTGATCGAGAACGCCACCTTGAAATTCCCTCCGTGCTGCCTGATGAGGTCCAGCAGGAGATTGTTCATCGGAATATAGCATCGCTGGGCGACCCTGCGGAGGATGGTCCGGTCAGCGAAAACATCATAGTAGTGGGAATCCTTGCCGATGTCGAAGAATCGGTATTGCCTCAACCTCGTAGGCTGATGGACCTGAAAGTACAGGCAGATGTTCTTTTTCATAATCGTTCCCTTTATTTATTATTAACCACTGATTCGTAAATATTCTTAAGTTTCGCCGTCGCGATGTTCCATTTCAGGCGGTTGACCTCATCATAGCCCTCCCTGGCCGCGAAATCGGCGAGCGCCGGGTATTTCAGCAAGGCGTAGATGTCGTCGGCCATCGCATCGACATCCCAGAAATCCACCTTGAAGGCATATTTCAGAACCTCGGCGGCTCCGGACTGGTTGGAGATGATGGCCGGCACATTGGAACGCATAGCCTCCAGAGGAGATATTCCGAAAGGCTCTGAGACCGACGGCATTATGTACACGTCGGACATCGCGAACATCTTCTGCACCTCCGCCCCGCGCAGGAATCCGGTGAAATGGAACCGGTCGGATATTCCCAGCTTGGCGACGTGACGGATGCAGCGGTTCATCATGTCCCCGCTTCCGGCCATCACGAAGCGCACCCCGGTGGTTCTCTTGAGAACCTTCGCGGCGGCCTCGATGAAATATTCAGGCCCCTTCTGAAAGGTGATTCTGCCGAGGAAGGTGACAACCTTGTCGCGCACTCCCCTTTCGACCTTCACGCTTCCGCGGCCGCTGAAGTCAACGGCGTTGTGGACAGTGACAACCTTTTCAGGGTCAATCCCGTACTTGTTGATGACAATGTTTCTGGTGAGGTCGCTGACGGCGATCACCCTGTCGGCGGCCATCATCCCCCTCTTCTCGATGTCATAGACACGGCTGTCAATCTGGTCCTCTGTGCCGCGGTCGAAGGAGGTGGCGTGCACGTGGACCACCAACGGCTTGCCGGTCAGTTCCTTTGCGGCGATTCCGGCCAGATAGGTCAGCCAGTCGTGGGCGTGGATGATGTCGAACTCATCCTTGTGCTCCATCGCGATCGTGCCTCCGACCATCGCATAATGGGCGACCTCCTCCATAAGGTTGGAGCCGTAGCGGCCAGAGAAACGGAACTTCGTGCCGATGCATTTGGTCAGATTCTCGCTCTGGAGCCTTCGCTCGGACTCGACCATCTCGTGAAACTCCTCAGGGTCAACGTACGGAATCATGTTCGAACCGATGCGCACGAACTTCACCTTGTCCAGAAACTCATCGACGGTGGAGCCGAACGACTCGACCGGAACGTCGCTGGCGTTGATGATCCTCGCGGCGCTCTGGTCTTCGTCACCGGATGCCGACGGCATCACGAACAAGGTCTGTACCCCGTTGTAGGCCAGTCCCTTGACGATTCCGTAGCAGGCTGTGCCCAATCCGCCGGCGATGTGGGGAGGAAACTCCCATCCAAACATCAGAACTCTCATATTCCTACTCCTCCCTGTATTTGTTCTTAAGGTACTCCACCTCAAGCAGGGCCGCGGTGCTCAAGGCCGACGAGATCGCTCCGTGCGGCTCGTGAGGCGGGTCTCCGTCGTAAAGTTCCGAGAACGCCCCGACTCCGTGCTTGTTGAGGTCCTCGTAGAAGCCGTTGACAAGCCACTGGGCCTTGTTCAGGAAAGCCGGTCCCTTCATCCTGAAGCAGACCTCGCAGTAAGGCCCGAGGAGAGAAGTAAGGCAGCAGCCGTTGTAGTAGGCCAGATCCCTGTCGGTCTGGGATCCTTCATAGACTCCCTTATATTCAGCGTGGCGTGGAGACAGCGTGCGGATGCCTCTCCGGGTCACCAGTTCGTTGTCAATCACCTGCAACACTCTCCGCGCCACCTCCGGCTCTACAGGAATATCCTCGCCCACAAGGGCGTAGAGCATGTTCGGGCGAACCTCAAGATGCTGTCCGGCGTTGTCCACATAGTCCGCCAGATAGCCCGCTCCGGCGTTCCAGAAAGTGTTCTGGAAATTCGCGCGGACCAAATCCAGAATGCGGGACCACTTCTGGACGAAAGCGTTGTCCGTCTGTGAATATTCCTTCTCCATCGTCACGGCGAACAGGACGGAGCGGAACCACAGAGCGTTCGTCTCCACCTGATAGCCGGCCCTTTCGGTCACAGGATTGCCGTCAACATAGGTGTTCATCCAGGAGAGCGCCCAATGGTCAAGCTGCGCCCAGAGAAGTCCGTTCGGCTGCATCGCCACCTCCGACCTGCGCCCCGGCAGGTAACTCTCCAGAATGCCTTTGAGGGTCGGGCCGTACTTCTTCCAGACGGCCTTCGGGTCGGCCCCGAACTCGATGTACCTCTCAAGGGTGTCCGCCAGCCTCAGCGGGGCCTCGACCTGGGTCGTCCTGCGGAAAAGACGCTCCTGATTGTCGGCGATGAGGTTGTCGAGAATCTCCTCGAACTCGGCCTTGTCGCCGTCGGCGTAAAGGGTGAGACCCGGAAGAGCCTCCAGCGTCTCCCTCAAAAGACCCGTGTAAAGCCAGGAGAATCCGGCGGTTATCATCTTATGTCCGCCTCTGTCCTGTTTCAGCAGGTCGGCGCAGTGCACGAGCTGCTCATGGCTGGTGGTGATCTTCGCGGCCTTCGCCACATAAGAGTCAAATCTTCTTTTCAGGCCGGAAGGCACGGCCGGCCCCACCGAAGCGGAGAACACGATGGCGTCACCAGGCTTCATCCCGGTCTCGAAATGTCCCGGAACATAAAGATCCTCCTTGCAGGCGAATCCGCGGCGATATTCATCGGAATAGGTCACGCCCTTGTACCAGCAAGGGGCTGTCACGAAGGAGACCTCCTTAGTGTTGAACTGCATGTTCAGGTCAGGGAAACCCTCGTAAAGGTTGAAGGCCATTCCGCCCGGAATCTCCCAACCCTCTGTCCGCGCGTTGGGGTTCTCGTAGGTCAGGGCGTGGACGTCCCTGAACGCAAGGAACGGAGTGAGCAGCAGCTTCACCTTCCCCGGAGCGTTGACCAGCTCGAATCGGATCATGACCTGGTCGGAATCAGGGACGAGAAGGATGCTCTTTGTGAACACGATCTCACCCACCCTGTAGGTTATTTTAGGCACAGGGTCAGCCTCGAAATCGATGATGTACTTGTGACCGCGCGGCTCATAGACACTCCCGTAGCAATGGATGCCAAGGTTGAACCGCTTCCCGTTAAGGATGAGGCTCTCATCCAGCGAGGACAGAAGCAGGTGCTTCTTGCCTCCGAAAGCATCAACCGGCACAGCCAGCAGACCGTGGTAGCGCCTTGTGTTGCAAGTAACTATGGAAGTGTTGCAGTAGGCTCCGGTCTTGTTGGCACAGATGATCTCCCTCTTCAATGAATATGAGAGGTTGACCAGCTCAGACTTGTTGAATTTCAAAAAAGCCATATCGGTTAATTTTATGAAACCTTCAAAAAATAACCCTACATCATCTTTTCCATTTTTTTCGGTCTGGATTCCTTTTCTCATCAATCGTGTACTTCCAGCGCACTCCTTCTTCCAAAAGAAATCCATACTCGAAAGAAAAGACAAATCTGAAGCAGTTTATTTTTTTCATGTTTCTATATTCCTTCATTCCTTTCAATCAGCACAAGGGCGCAGCGGCTCGGGAGGTAGAGGCTCAGGCAGCCGTCAATTGTCAGATGCTCCCCGTCATTTTCGAGTCTTGCGAACCCGTCAAACTTTTCGGCGTCGGTGTCGAGCGCCTTGACATAGCGTCCGGCCGGAGCCGGGAAAGCATAGTCGGCGAACGACTCCACAGGATTGAAATTCAGCGCAAAGATAAGGCTTTTTCGCTTGAAAATCAAGATTTTCTTTTCTTCGTCCGCTCTCAGGAGCTCCGGTCTTGCCGCAAGCGCGCCGTATCGTTTTACAAGATGAACCATCGCCTTGTCAAAGTTTTCAAGGCAGTGATATCTGAGCAGTCCGTTGTCCGCCAAGGACCACATACGGCGGGCGTGCTCGTAACTCCAGCCGTTCCCTTCGCGAGGGAAGTCTATCCACTCCGGATGCCCGAACTCGTTGCCCATGAAGTTCAGATAGCCGTCCCCTGCGGTGCCGAGTGTCACAAGACGGATCAGTTTGTGCAGGGCTATTCCCCGATCCACGACCGGATTCTTCGAATCCATATTCATCGAGAAATACATCTCTTTGTCGAGCAGCCTGAATATCAAGGTTTTATCCCCAACAAGCGCCTGATCGTGGCATTCCGCGTAGCTGATGGTCTTTTCGTCGGCCCTCTTGTTGGTGAGCTCGTACCAGATTTCCCCCGGACTCCACTCCTCGTCTTTCTTCTCCTTGATCCATTTGATCCAGTGGTCGGCCACTCCCATCGCCATCCTGAATCCGAAGCCTATGCCTCCCGCCTCGAACGGAGCGGCCAGACCGGCCATTCCGCTCACATCCTCGGCGATCGTGACAGCATCAGGCTTGATCTGGCGGATCAGCAGGTTGGCCAGACCGAGATAGGTCACGGCGTTCTCATCGACTCCGGCGTCGAAATATGGCTCATAGCCGTTGAAATCCTTCCCCAGTCCGTGGTCCCAGTACATCATGCTCGTCACTCCGTCGAAACGGAAACCGTCAAGGTGATATTCCTCCAGCCAGTACTTGCAGTCGCTCAGAAGGAAACGCACGACCTCGTCCTTTCCGTAGTCGAAGCAGCGGGATCCCCAGGCTGGATGATGTCCCTGCTGGCCTTTGTAGAAATAGAGGTCATCCCGGCCGTCGAACAGGCTCAATCCCTCGTTCTCATTACTGCAACTATGGGAGTGCACGATGTCCATCACGACTGCGATGCCCATCCCGTGCGCCGTGTCCACCAGTTCCTTGAACTCCTCCGGTGTGCCGAAACGGGAGCTCAAGGCGAAGAAGTTGGACACCTGATAGCCGAACGAGCCGTAGTACGGATGCTCCTGAAGCGCCATTATCTGGACCGTGTCGTACCCGAGCCTTTTCACCCTCGGCAGCACATCCTCCCGGAACTCACTGAAAGTGGACACCTTACGTTCCTCGGAACTCATCCCTATGTGGCACTCGTAGATGAGAGGATGCGGCCTCCTCAAAACCCTGTCATTCTTCCATGAATATGCCCGAGCGGGATCCCAGACCTGGGCGCAGAACACCTTCGTCTCCGGGTCCTGCACCAACCTTGTGCAGTAGGCCGGAATCCTCTCGCCTCCTCCGCCCGGCCACTCGATGAACAGCTTGTACAGTTCCCCGTGGCTCAGGAACATCGAATCGAGCCTGAGCTCCCAGTTGCCGCTGCCCACTGGCTTGAACTCGTAGGCGGACGTGCGCCTCCAGTTGTTGAACTCTCCTGTCAGGTAGATCCTGTTGGCGTTCGGTGCCCATTCCCGGATCACCCAGGAGCCGTCGTCACACTTGTGCAGCCCGTAGTACAGATGGTTGTTGACACTTGACGCAAGTCCCTCCGCTCCGTGTCCGGTGATCCTGTCCGCGGCATCCAGAATTCTTTTATGCCGGGCCTCGATGGCCGCCTGGAACGGCTTCAGGTACGGATCGGTGTCGTATATCCAGAGTTTCTTCTTCATAAGCGTTCATTTTTAGCCCAGACTGGCTGGATCGAGTTAGAAGCTGTTTTGATTTGTTTGTTTGAAGATTTGAGTGTGAAAAACTTCAGGTTCGACCGCTTCTTCCAAGGAGGATAGCGGTGCTATCTGACTGAAGAAGCGGGAAGAAAATGAAGTTTTTTTCACCTCAAAGAACATTTCAAACAAATCAAAACAGCTTCTTATTCAAACAACGGTATAAATATAGTCAAAAAACTGACATTTTGCCAATTATGACGAGTCAAGACATCTTAAAAAAATATTCTCAAATAAATAAAGAAAGAATAGAATAATATTGTAATTTTGTTGTAAAGACATCGTCTCATAACTTTGTACAACAAGATAAGGAGGTTGGAATGGAATTGAAGGACAGACTTGCTGAACTGGTTGAACGGTTTACCTATGCGGAAAAAGACGGGAAACTTGACAATGCATCCGAGGAAACAATCCGGGCATGGATTAACGAACTGTTATCCTTGTTCGGATGGGATGTGCAGGATACTCGCCAAGTGCTACAGGAAAGGACACTTGACAAGAGTAAGCGCGAAAAATTAAAGGGAATCGGATCAAGCAACATACGTCCTGACTATACTTTCGTCAACGGAAAGGTTCCTCTATCCTTTCTGGATGCCAAAAGCCTTGATGTAAACATCGCTGAAGACAAAAATGCGGCATTTCAGGTACGTTCATACGGATGGTCGATAGGAGCAACGTTCTCGATTGTCACAAATTTCAGGCAATTAGCCGTTTACGAATGCAGCACAATGCCACGCATCGAAGATGTTCCCTCAATCGCAAGAGTAAAATTATATTCTTGTGAAGAATTCGCCGACAATCAAGACATGCTGGAGCGTTTTCTGAGCCGTGACAGCATTGTCAATGGGCAGTATGACTTTATTCCAAGAACAGAAGAGACGCTCGACAAACGTTTCTCAATATTGCTTGGAAATATCCGTGTAGATCTGGCGAGATCAATTCTGGACAATAACGAGACAGTAAACTTTGAGCACATAAGTTCATACGTCCAAATCATCATCAATCGAATTCTATTCATCAGGGTATGTGAGTCCAAGGGGTTGGAAGAGGATGGGCTGCTGAACAAATTCGCCGAAACGGATTTCTGGAATAACTTCAAAGAGTCTTCATACTTCAATTTTTACAATCACTATGACGGCCCGATGTTCCAAAGGATCATCGAACTTCAGGCTCTAAGCATTGACAACAGCATCTTCAAAAATTTGCTTGCCAACCTGTATTATCCATCTCCCTACCGTTTTGATGTAATCCCTTTGAAAACCCTCAGCGATATGTATGATATGTTTCTCGGTTACCAGTTAGTCATCCGGGATGGTGTGATCGCGAACGAGCTGAGGCCAGAATTCAAAAAAAGTTCCGGGGCTGTCACCACTCCGGAGCACATCGTGCACAAAGTCATCAAGAGTACCCTGCCAGAGGAAACGATAAACAGCCTGGGCGTAAAGGATATTTTAAAATTAAGCATCGTTGATCCCGCATGCGGCAGCGGTGTTTTCCTTGCCGGAGTATATGATTACATCAGCGACATCATACTGAAGAAAGCCATCGATTGCAAAGGAACAGACCAAGAATTGTTTATGTTTGACGATAATGGGACTCCTTTTCTTACTATCAGCGGGAAGAAAAGAATCATCAATCATTGCATTTATGGCGTGGACATCAATCCTGAAGCCGTTGAGGTAGCCAGAATGTCGCTATCCCTTAAAGTTCTGGACGGATATACTCCCGAACTTTTCGAAAAAGCCGGTTTCTTTGGCTCCAAGATATTAGAAGGTATCGGAGAAAACATCAAATGCGGCAATTCACTTGCAGATCCGGATATCATAAGCATCATTCCATCCATCGCCAATGATTTAGATGAATACGAGCACACAAACGTGTTCTCTTGGAAGGAAGCATTTCCGGATGTCTTCAAAAAAGGTGGGTTTGATTATATTGTAGGAAATCCACCATACATCGAAGTCAAGAACTACAATGTGAGCCTACCGTCTATGGCGCGATATATCAAAAAGAAATATAACTCATGTAAAAAAGACAAGGTAGATCTGGCTATTCCTTTTATTGAAAAAGGAATCTCTCTTCTCAACAAGAAAGGGAGAATGGGATATATTGTCCAAAAACGTTTCTTCAAGACTGAATATGGTGAGGCTTTACGTAAAGAAGTATCGGAGAATCACCAGCTGCTGAAAATTTACGATTATGTCGAAAACGACCTGTTCAGCGGGGTCATCACCTATGTCGCTATTATCGTATGTGGGCACAATACATCCGGACATGTAGAATTCAGCGATTCCAGAGGGAATAATTACAACATTCCGCAAATAAGCCTCGGCAGCAAGCCATGGAATTTCGACAATCTGGACTTATTGAAGATGGCTGACAGACTGGCGAAAGAATGTGGCACTCTTCAAGACATCTGTTCTGTAAGAGTTGGCATTCAGGTGCTATGGAGAGATGCATACCAAATAAAAGTGTCATGTATCAAGGACGGTCTCATCTACGGCAGAACCAAACTGGACAACAACGTAATCATTGAAGAGGCATCTTGCAGAGCATTACTCTGCAACGAAAAGATCCGGCCTTTCCTGCAACCCAAGTACTCCACATATGTTATATTCCCTTATGCTATTTCGTCAGAATCCAAAGTCAAGCGTATTTCATACTCTGAATTCAAGACTGCGTATCCAAAGGCTGGAGAATATCTCGACAAGCACAAAGAAAAGATACTTGCCAATGTCCAGATTCAACCAGATAGGGTAAAAGGTCTTGACAGGGACAAGTATTGGCATATCTACACAAGAGAGAGTCATTTGGGCGATGAAGCAAGGAAAGTCTGTGTCCCAATGACCTCTAAAGAACCTGTCGCAACCTATTTACAAGACAGTATGGTATATTGCGACAATGCCAATATTTTTTATCTCAGATTCGATAACGAGACTAAGGAGAGGATGTATGCCATTTCGGCGATTATCAACTCCACTCCGTTTGCGACAATGGCAAGAATGTTCGCAAACCCTCAGCAGAATGGATATTTTAAGTTCAACAGGCAATTCCTCGCCCCGATTCCTTTTCCTTGTACCACTTTCACGAATAATTCTCCGGAAATAATGGAATTGGCCGAGCTCGGGGAAAGTATCAATGACATAATGGTAAGGATATCAGATGCACAAACAGGGAATGCTGAAAGGTTTCGTTCCCTGCTCAGGCATAAGTTCAACAGGATAGATGAGATCTGTTGCACTCTGTATGGTGGTCGGGCGAATGACCTCACACTACTGATGTCCCACAAAAGAGAGGATCGACTATGATTGAAAAAAGAAGATTTGCCTGCTTTATAAGTGAATACACTGAAAGATATGAGGACCTGAACAAGATCCTCGTTACGGCTTATGTCAGAAACAACAGACTCCAGACCAAATGTGGTCTCCTATCAAGATTGATTCTTGATGATATTCCTCCCATCGAAGATTTAGGAAGCATAAAATCCATTGAAGACATCATCAACATTTTCGAGTTAGCCATTCCTAAGGATGAGCAGACCGTCAATGGAGCAGTCTATACCCCGAAGTACATACGTGCATACATAGTCGAGCACATCTTTCAAGACACCGGAGTTCCTTTGGAGGAATGCCTGTGCGCAGACATCTCATGCGGATGCGGCGCCTTTCTCTATACTGTCGCTGAATATATTCATAAGGAAACAGGACAGACCTACGCCATGATAGCAAGACGCCTCTACGGAGTAGATATAAGTGCGGCCAGCGTAGAACGTGCGAGGATATTGCTTTCTTTGGCAGCCCTCACTGACGGAGAAGAACTTGACGACACCTTTTTCAGACTATACACCAACGATTCACTCACATTTGATTTTAAATCTTTGCCCGATGTGGCTTTACATGGAGGATTTGACTTCATCGTCGGAAACCCTCCATACGTCCGCTCAAAACACATTGGCGCATCTACAAAAGCGAATCTGTCTCTTTGGTCCACATCAAGAACCGGCAATCCAGATCTGTACATTCCCTTCTTCGAACTGGGATATTCTTTGCTTAACGATGGTGGCCGCATAGGCTACATCACAGTCAATTCATTCTTCAAAAGTGTCAACGCCAGAGCATTAAGGCATTTCCTCTCAGAGAATAAAATCGCTATATCCATTGTTGATTTCGGACAGCAGCTAATATTCAATAAAAAGTTAGCCTACACATGTTTGGCTTTCGTCTCGAAAGGTCAAACAGGGAAAGTCAGTTATGTCAAAGGAATGATAGACGATATCAAATCAAATAAAACACTAACATTCAACGACATAAACTATACACACCTTGACAGCCACAAGGGATGGAACCTCAATAGGATTGATGTTCTTGATAATATCCGAAGAATAGAGCAGACGGGAGAAGCGCTCGGCAGCAAGTATCTCATCAAAAACGGCATCGCCACTCTCGCCAACAACATCTACATTTTCCGCCCGCATTATTCTGATAATGATTATTTCTATCTTCAGCGTGACGGTGTTGTGTATCGGATAGAAAAGGGACTCTGCAGGGATATTGTCAAACCGAATATACTGAAAACCGAAACGGACATAAAGGAAAAAGAAGAAAAGGTTATATTCCCATACAATCCCGATCATACAGTGATACCGGAAGATAAACTTAAAGAGGGATTCCCGTATGCGTACAATTATCTGTCGAAATTCCGAGACATCTTAGACGCCAGAGACAAAGGAGAGGGAGACTATGAAGTTTGGTACGCATTCGGCAGGACACAGGCTCTCACAGACAGCGGGAAAAAACTTCTGTTCCCGTACATGAGCGACTTCCCGCATTTCATTTACGCACCGCAGCATGATCTGATGATTTATTGCGGTTATGCCATATACAATGAATCAGAGACAGAACTGCTGATGCTGAAGAAACTGTTGGAATCAAGTGTTTTCAACTACTATATCAGAAACACCAGCAAGCCATATTCCACCGGATATTATTCTTTCGCCAAGAACTATGTCAAATCTTTCGGCGTATATCCTTTCAATGAGGAGGAAAAGGCCGAGCTTCTTTCGTTGAATGATAAAAAAGCGATAGACGAATTTATCATTGAAAAATATCACGTGGTCATCTGACCGGCCACGTCTGTGGCCCGCCAGCCGCAGCGGCTTGGGATTTGTGGAAGAAGCGGAAAAACCGTACCTTTGTGGGCTTGTACCCTTAAGGGAATATTAACGTGAAAGAGATTTTGAAAAGAATATGGTTTCCGGCGGCTGTGGTGTGCGTGATCGCGCTTCAGGCCATCGGTATGGGCAACCGTCCGCTTACCGGAGATCCGGGATACGGATTCATCTCCGCCGAAAAGGCGCGGCCTCCGCACACCGCCCAAAAGCCGCTGCCACCGGACACAATCCGCTACAGGAACCAGTTCATCGGCAACGCCGGCTCCGGGAAGGAAGACACCTCCTTTTTCCTCGCGCCCATCGACACCACACAGCTGCTGACGGCGAGGGACACCATATTCCCGCCGGACTCTCTGAAAGACATCGACCCGTTCCGCTACAAGTACTACGTGGCGATTCTGGACTCCCTGACCCACAGGATTGTGGTGGACTCCCTGAAGGCGGCGGGGGACTCCCTTGACTGGCCGGTGGTGGACTCCCTTTACTATCTCGACTCCGCCGCCAGAAAGAAGGCCGAGTTCGACGCATGGTATGCAGGACTCTCCAAGACCGACAGGAAGAAGTACGACTACGAGGTCAAGGAGAAGCTGAAAAAGCACATTGCCGACAGTGTGCTGAACGTCAAGGACAGCCTGAAGGCGCACAGGGACAGTGTCAAGGAGGCTACGCCGAGGATCCTGGAGACCTTCGCTCTGCAGGATTCCCTCCAGTACAAGCGGATCATCCGCTGGACCCACGAGCGAGAGTTCCACAGAATGGATGTCCGGCAGCCGGACACAAGTTACAACTATTGGTTCCACGACTATCCGTTCTACCGCAAAGACGTGAACGCCACGTGGCTGGGGGTCGCGGGATCCGCGATGCAGTACTACAACTGGTTCAACAGGGCCAGCGAGAACGGCGTGTCGTTCTACAACCCTTACGAGGCGTGGACATATTCAGCCAAGACACTTCCGATGTACAACACCAAGACCCCGTACACGGAACTCGCCTACTTCGGCACAATCTTCGCCGACTCGCAGAAAGAGTCCGACAACCTCCACATCCTGACGACGCAGAACCTGTTCCCCGCCTTGAACTACACACTTGAATATGACCGTTTCGGCGGCAACGGCATAATGCAGAACGAGAAGACCACCAACAAGACCTTCGTCGCTTCGGCCAACTACCTTGGCAAGCGGTACATGGTGCACGCCGGGTACATCCACAACAAGGTCATCAGGAACGAGAACGGAGGCACGAGCGACAACAAGATGGTCAGTGACACGACTTTGGACGCAAGGGAGTACCCTGTCAATCTTTCAGACGCCTCCACAACCGTCATCAGGAACACCCTGTTCCTCGACCAGCAGTACAGGATTCCGTTCACCTTCATCAGGAACATCAAGAACAGGAAGATAGACAAAGCCTTCAAGGACAGCGTGATGGCCACGGGAGACTCGGCAAGGATCGCTTCGCTCGGCGACCTTCTCGCCCAAAGGAAAGAAGAGAGGGAAGCCGCTGACACATTGGGCGACGCCAACATCACCACGGCATTCATCGGGCACAGCAGTGAATATTCCGTGTTCCGGAAAAGTTACGAGGACCAGATCACCGACAATGCCGGCAGGTCCTTCTACAACAATGTCTTCAACTACCATCCTACCACATCGTTCGACTCGGTCAGGGTGATGAAGCTGGAGAACAGGGTGTTCCTCAGGCTCCAGCCGTGGTCGGACAACGCCATCGTCTCCAAGCTGAACGGAGGAATCGGCGACAGGATACTGAACTTCAGCGTGCTCGACCCTATGTTCCTGAAAGGGACGACCAACAAAGTCTGGAACTCGGCCTTTGTTTACGCCGGCGTGGAAGGGCAGCTGAAAAACTACATCCACTGGGACGCCACCGGAGACTATGTGTTCCTCGGAGACCAGATGAACGACCTATCGGTCAAGGCAAACGCCAGACTTGACCTGTTCCCTTTCAGAAGGGCCAGGAAGAGTCCGGTTTCGCTGGACCTGCATTTCGAGACCAATCTTGAGGAACCGGAATACTATCACCAGCATTATTACTCGAACCACTATAAATGGGACAACGAGTTCGGCAAGATCTCCACGACAAAAATTCAGGGGGGGCTGAATATTCCGAGATGGAGAATCGGGGCGCGGGTCGGCTATGCCTTGCTTTCCGGCAATGTCTATTATGATTCCACCGGTGTCGTCAGGCAGAACAACAACCCGATGAGTGTCCTCAGCGCCTCTCTGGACAAGGATTTCGTGCTCGGGCCGCTGCACCTGGACAACAGGGTTCTGTTCCAGGTCTCCTCCGACCAGGACGTGGTTCCGCTTCCCGCGCTTGCCGTCAACTCCAGATGGTATCTGCAACTTAACGTCAAACGGAACATCATGCAGATGCAGCTCGGTGCCGAGGCCTGGTACAACACGAAGTTCTATTCTCCGGGCTGGAATCCCGCTGTCGGGGCTTTCTACAACCAGAAGGAGGTAAAGTACAACAACGGCCCGGTCATCGACGCGTTCGTCAACATCCAATGGAAAAGGGCATGCATATTCGTGAAACTCGAGAATATCGGGAAGGGTTGGCCTATGGACAAGGCAGACTATTTCAGCGCCCACCACTACATCAGGACCCAGACCGCCCTTAAGTTAGGAATATACTGGCCGTTCTACCTGCAGACAGGCTCCAACAAAACCGTAAGCGCAGGTTCCGGAATCTCCGGCGGAGGAGGCAATTCCGGCGGAGGAGGAGGATTGAGCAGTCTCCGGTCCGGCGGAGGCAGCAGTTTCTGATCCGACTTCCTTATGGGACTGAAACGAGTAACAAAGAAATTCCTGAAGTACCTGATTCCAACCTTGGCGGTACTCATGATAATTCCGTTCAGCGAATTGAACAGGAATCAGCAAGGAGTGGAGAATGTCTTCGGAGACGGTCCCGTAAGATTCGCGCTGAAGCTGGAAGACAGACTTTCTGAAGGCTATGTGACCGGCTACTGCTACGAGATGGCAGAACATTTCGCCAGCCACATGAGAGATTCCGCGGAGATCTTTCTGGCGGACGACGATGCGGACTATCTGGACTCGCTACGGCTCGACAGTCTTGACATACTCGCCGTTCCATCCTCAAAAGCTCCTGAATCTGAAGAGTTTCTGACATTCCCGCTCGGAGACGCCCCGGCTGTCTGGGTGACAAAGGCGGACAAGAGGCGGCAGCGGGAAATCATCCGTTGGCTCAACAATCTCAAAGGGACAGATGAATATGCCTCCGCCCGAGACCGCTTTTTCCATGGCTACAACCCTTACCGCAAAGGGGTGAAGAAAGTTCCCGGAATCATAAGCCCCTACGATGATCTGATCAGGCAAAACGCGAAGACCATCGGTTGGGACTGGAAGATGTTCGCGGCTTTGATCTGGAGCGAATCCCGGTTCAGAATCCAGGCGAGATCGCCTCGGGGCGCCGTCGGACTCATGCAGATGATGCCTCGGACAGCCGACCGCTATGAAATCGAGAATCTTCTTG
>CAVERO010000033.1:0-20412 GCA_963617915.1 Candidatus Methanomethylophilaceae archaeon
GAAGATGAAGTTTTTTCACCTCAAAGAACATTTCAAACAAATCAAAACAGCTTCTAAAAATCGGGAACCATTTCAAAACAGCTTCTAAAAAGAGTAATCCCCGGGGCCGACCTCGTGGATTTCGTAACTGTTATCATCAAGAGGTTTGAGAATCGCGACATCCACGCTTTTCGGGACATAGATTGTGGCGTAGGTTCCGAAAGGAATCCGACCCTCCAGCCGCACATTGTCACCGTCCACCTTGACCTTCGACACGAGCGTTCCATAAGGCGTTTGGGTCGTGTAGGAGACATCCGCAAGCTCCTTGACAGGAATCGGGCGGATTATGATGTGCTTGAAACCCGGCTCATAAGGGTCGGTCTGAACTCCGGCAAGCGTCCTGTAGAACCAGACAAGGCCGCCGCCGAACATCGGATGATTCCGCGAATCGGTCCCGTTCCACTGCTCCCAAGTGGTTGTCGCCCCTTGCTCAAGCCACCATCCGAAACTCGGGAAATCCTTCTGGTTCAGCAGGGTCCAAGCCACATCGTTCATTCCGTTGAGGGCGAGAGTCTCGTAGAGGAACCTGTGCGCGACGAAGCCGACATTGACGTGACCATTGTACCTGACCATCAGCTCTTCACGAAGTGTGGCACGAACATCGTCAAGCCTTTCCAGTGGAACACCCATATAGAGGGCATAGACATTGCCACCGAAATCTCCATAGCTCTTTGTCTCCGGATTGTAGTAACGTCTGTTGAACGCATCCCTGATTCCTTCGGCCTTTTCAGAATATTCAGTCGCATCATCCTCGTAACCAAGAACTTTTGCGGTCTTCGCAGTGATGTCAGCGCACAGCCAGTAGAAGAATGTATGTACCAGTTCCTCCTTAGGAAGCCCGAAAGCCGGCGCCCAGTCGCCAAGGTTGTACCAGTAGAGCTGATTTCCCTGCGGTGTCGGCCTGCGGAATGACGATGTTCCATCCTCTGTCCGCCAGATATCGTAGTAATTCATAAAAGCCTTCATAGGTTCAAAACAACTTGCGAGAAGATTCTTGTCTCCGTAATGGTTGTAGAACTCCCAAGGCATGACACAGATGGCCGCGCCCCAAGCCGGACCGCCCCCACAGCAAGGTTCCCAAGGTGCGCCGTTCGGGACATAGCCCGACTCCGGATTCTGACTGCCCTTGACATCGCCTATCCATTTGTTATAGAATGAGGCGGCGTCAAAATTGGCAAGAACCACAGGCATCGCGACCTCACCGTCGCCCGTGTATGGAAGCCTTTCTCTATGAGGGCAATCGGAGGCCACCCCCGCGTGCATATTGTCAACCTGAGACTGTCTCCAGATCTTTTCGATCTGACAGAACAGCGGATTGGAGCAGTCGAACTCAGCGTTGGGCTTCACATCGGAGCTGACCGCCTCGGCAACTATCCGCGAAGCATCAAGATCTTTGACTCCGGAAATGACAGCCTCCCTGAAAACATACCACGTGAACTTGGGATTCAACGTGACCGCGCCATCGGACGCACAGACATATTCACACTTGCCAGCCGGGTACTCTGAAAGATGGTTGATCTTGACAGTATCGCCCTTGCAGACGCTGACTCCCTCCAATTTGCACCAACCGGAGATGACCTTGCCGAAATCGACCTTGTACGTACCGTCTTCAAGTTCCTCGAAACTGACAGGCTTCAAGACTTCCACGACCTTGTCTGTCGGTCCCATATTGGCGACAAGTCTGCCCTGAGGGGCCTCCTTAACGACAGCGTGCCCTAATGAAGACTCATCCAACCCAGGCTTGTTCCATCCCGGAATCTCAAAGTTGGCGTCATAGACCTCTCCCTGATAGAGATTGCTGAATATTATCGGAGAATGCGCTTCCTTCCAAGTAGTGTCCGAGCAGACATATTCAATACCACCATCTGAATATTCAAGTTTCATCTGCAGGATGAATCTCGGGTAGCCATAATTGGCTATGGTGTTGTTGTTGAACAGACCCTCATGGTAGTAACCGCTACCCAGAAGCATCGAGACGACGTTCCCGCCTTTCCGCAGCATTTCAGTGACATCGTAGGCGAGGTACAGGGTTCTGTAGGCCGTGACTTCCGGTTCCAGTGGGATTCTCGGATTGGTGAGAAGCGCCGGCCTTGCCGTGTAGTCTGTCAGCCCGGGAACGAAGTAGTCATCTCCTACCTTGCTGCCATTGATGGACATTTCGAACCAACCAAGTCCACAGACAAAAGCTTTCGCGCGGACAAGACCATCCCTGACCGTGAACTCTTTTCTGAATATTGGAGCGGAGTTGTCCGATGTCGGGTCGCTGTCATCCTGCCAGGATGCTCCGATCCACTGTGCCTTCCAGTCGCTTTCTCTGAATATGCCGGTGGTCCAATGTGCCGGCTTCGCCCATACGGAAGCCTTGTCATTCTCGTCCCAGATTCTGACTGTCCACCAATAGTCTTTCATAGAGATCATCTCGGGTCCTGAATATGCGACCAGATGGGACTCGCTTCCCATCATTTTTCCCGAATCCCAAATGTCGGCCAAGCCTTCCTTGAGAGCCTTTCTGTCGGTGGCCACAAGAATCTGCCAGGCGGTCTGGGTGGTGTTGTTGATCCACGAAAGCCTCGGTGCCTGAGTGTCGATGAGGATGTTGTCCCCCTCCTGATACTCGCAGCGAAGAGATTCCGGGCCTTTGCCGGGATCTCTTCCGCATAAGCAAAAAGTGGCGCCGGTTAACATCGAGGCCAGAATGGCCATTCCTAATGTCACAGTCTTCATACTATTGTTTTATCTAAATTCACTGGCGAACCTTGAGTCATTCAACTCCGATCTCCCTTCATTTCAAGATTACAATGTAGTAATATTCATAGATAAAATCAACTGTTACTCAACAAACAAAGAGAAGCATAAAAAGCGGACGTTACCTGTCATTTAAGTTCGATTGGCATCCCGTTCTTCCAGGTGCGGGAAATCACGCACACCTAAAACATCATCAGTCTGTCAATCAACCAGCTGCCCTTCAAGGTGCTCATCTGGGCGTTATTGGCTTATTGCGGCGCACACAGAAGACGGGAAGGATGAAGATCACGGCGAGGATGGAGAAGAGCATTCCGGAGATGGTGCCTACGGCGAAGTCGAACCAGAAGACTTCCTCGGGGCCGTCGGTGAGGAATGGGAGGAGGCCGAGGATGGTGGAGACTATTGTGAGGGTAATCGGGTTGATCTTGCGGGAGTAGGACTTGACGTAGAGGCGGATGTCTGCCGCGGCCGGTTGGTGAGTCTGCCGAACCACCGGCCCTTCGACAGGTTGGTGAGCCTGTCGAACCACAGGGACCGATGAGTAGTCCTTAGATGGTTGGTGAGCCTGTCGAACCACAGGGACCGATGAGTAGTCCTTAGATGGTTGGTGAGCCTGTCGAACCACAGGGACCGATGAGTAGTCCTTAGATGGTTGGTGAGCCTGTCGAACCACAGGGACCGATGAGTAGTCCTTAGATGGTTGGTGAGCCTGTCGAACCACAGGGACCGATGAGTAGTCCTTAGATGGTTGGTGAGCCTGCCGAACCACAGGGACCGATGAGTAGTCCTTAAATGGTTGGTGAGCCTGCCGAACCACAGGGATCGGTTGGAGCGGGTTGGTGAGCCTGTCGAACCACCGGCTCCGGTCCTTGAGGAGGGACTGGTAGGTGGTGATGAGGTAGATGCCGGCGTTGACGACGATGCCGCTGAGCATCACGAAGGCGGCGAAACCGCCCTGGTCGAAGGAGAAGTCCGAGAGACCGAAGGCGAGGAAAAGGCCGATGAAAGAGACAGGTATCATGAATATCACCGCAAGCGGATAGCGGAACGACTCGAAGGTCATCGCAAGCATCACGTACATCACGGCGAGAATCAGGAACAGCAGCCAGGCGTACTGCTGCTTGGCGGTGTCGAACCAGCCCCAGCCCGGGACCTCGGCCTTGAAACCGATCGGAAGGACTTCCTCGTTCATGTATTTCACAGCCTTCCGGGACAGGGAACGGCTGAGTTCCCAATTACCGATGAAATCGTAGCAGACCACCAGCTCGTAGGACTGGTTGGTCTTCCTGATCGCCACCCCAGTGCGCCTCTTGTCGATGCCCCCGACACTCGAAAGCGTCATCTTCTTCTGACCCACGTCTATCGGAGAGTTAAGGACGTGCCAGAGGTCGTACCTGTCAAGGTCCGACGAGCGGAGAACCACATCGACTGCCTCACCATCATATTCAGAAGTTCCGATCTTGTGCTCGTACAGCAAGGATCCCAAGGAATTGTAGTAGGCGTAAGGGTTGATGTCGGCGAGTGTCATCCGCGCGAAGTCGTAGTCCAGCACAAACTCCATCGAAGGGCGGCCGTTCCAGCCCCCGGACCAGACCTCCGCCCCCTGGACACGGCGGTTGGCGGAGAGGTAGGTCACAAGTTTCTCGGCATAGCGGGCTAGTTCCTGATAGTTGTAGCCTTTTAGGGAGATACGGCTGCCCTTGGAGGACGACACGATGTTGTTGTTGAAATTGTTGTCGTCGATTCCGGAAACCCTCCAGTTGGCCCCGCCGAAATTGATCGCCATCCTCGTGACCTCGGACTTCAGCACGGAAGGGAAACCGGTGTTCTCGTACTCCGGCTTGAACTCCACCGAAATCTCGGCGTTCTCGTAGGAATATACCGAAGTGGTGAAGACGGAGATCTCATCGAATTTCGACAGATAGTTCTCCATCGCCTTGACCACCTCGTTGAGCTGGTTGACAGTGCACCCCTCAAGCATGCCGGCGTTGATGACCAGACGTTTCTTCTCAGGCTCCCGGTAGAAATTGGCGCGGTTCAGGGACTTGTAGAACAAGCCGAAGGATGAGCTGAAAACCTTGTCGATGGTCTGGCGGTTCCTGCCATAAGGTTTCCAAGTGACAATCCTGTCGAGAAATCTGTCGAACCGGTCCGCCTTATCTTTGTCATAATCAGACAGACGGGCAGGAAGCAGACAGAGCGGGATTCCGAACGCCGCAATGAACAGTAGGACGTACACCCAGCGGTGCCGCACTCCCCAAGCAATGTAGGAAGCGTAGAACCTGTTCCAACGCAGAATCCGCCGGATCTTCCTCGGGGAACGCCCATTGCCGCCGCCGGACAGACGTACAGGAATATACTCCATCAGCGACGGGATAAAGAGGTAAGAGATTATCAGCGACAATCCCAAGTTGATGACAATCACCCAGATGAAGTCCACAAGATTGGCCTTTTCCTTTTCCGGCAGCAGAAGCACCATCATCAGGGCGCCGACGGTCGTGGCCGCGGCCGAAAGGATGGACGGAAAGGCTTTCCTGTCCTTGAAATGGGCATAATGGTCGATCATCACGATCGAGGTGTCGATGATTATGCCAAGCGACACGGTGATCCCGGCAAGGGTGTAGATGTGAATCTGTAGGCCGGCGAAAGCGTAGATTATCAGAGCTGTCAGCACATTGACCGTCAAGGTGAAGACGATGAGCAGCATGTACCTCCACGACCTGTTGATAAGGAACACGAACAACAGCAGAATCAGGATGCAGAGGACGGTCCGGACGTAGATCCTGCCGAGTTCGCCGCGGACATATTCAGAGGAATCGTAAGCGATGCCGGCGGTGATTTCCGAAGGAAAGCCTTTCTGGAGTTCCGCCATCCGCTCCTTGACGGCTGAGGCGACTGTCAGCAGGTTGGCGGTGGATGCTATCTCCACCGTCAAAGTAATGGTGTTCAAACCGTTGACACGATAGTAACCGGACGGTAACGCTTCCTCATAGCGCCATTGGGCGACATCACCGATGCGGATCACACGCCCGTTGTAATTCCCTATGGGAATCGACCCGAAGTCCTTGTCCGAGGCTTCTTTCAGACGCACGGTCATCAATCCTTCGGCAGTTTCAGTCATCCCGACGATTTCCTCACGGTAATAGGCGTTGAAGGCCGAGGCAATCTCATCCGCGGTGATGCCTGCGGACTGGACCTTGTCGGCATCGAATGTGACCACCCACTGGAAAGGCACACCACCGTCCACATTGACCTTGTCCACTCCGGGAATGACAGCCAAATGACTGAGAACGTGCTCCCTGACATATTTGGAAATCTCTCTGGAAGGGATTCCGCCCTTGACGAGATAGGATATCCGTGAGACACGTCCGCCGCCGGACAAGGATATTCCCGGGTAGGAGACATCCGCCGGTAGGCTCGGATAGACGTTCCTTATCGCCGAGGCCACCTCGAAGCGCGCGGCGTCCATGTCCGTGCCCTTGCGAAACTTGACAGAGACTGAGCCGGAGCCTTTGCGGGACGTTGAGGATATGTCCGTGACATTGCGTATCCCGGCCAGAACGCCCTCGATCTTGGAAGTCGCCTCGCTCTCAATGATTTCCGCAGAGGCGTTGCGGTAGGAGAACGACACCGTCACCGTGCGTCCTTCCGTCATCGGTGTGTATTGGATGTTCAGACGCGGCAGCGACGCCAGCCCTATAAGGGACAGCGCCACCATAATCAGGACAACCGAGAATGGAGAAAGCCTATTTCTTCTTTCTTCCATTGTAGATCGAATAATACAACGCCGGCACGACGAACAGGCTGACAAGAGTCCCGACAACCATTCCGGCGATGACCACAAGGGACATCGGGTACTGGAGGTCTGCCCCCATACTTCCTCTGGAGAGGAATGGGCAGACAGCCAGAATCGTTGTGAGTGAAGTCATTATGATTGCCTTGACCCTTAACGAGGAGGCATCGATGACCGCACGCTCAAGACTTCCCCCGGCTCTTCGCATCCGGTTGATCGTGTCAATCTTCAGGATGGAGTCGTTGATGACGATTCCGGTGATGACAATCAGACCAATCATCGACATCAGGTTGATGCTGACCCCGAAAAGCCAAAGGACGAGCAAGGCCACAAAGACATCCACGACAATCTCCGACAGAATGATCAACGGCTGGACAAGAGACTCGAACTGCGAGGCGAGAATCAGATAGAGCAGGATTATGGCGACCAGCATTATGATGATCATCTCATCAATCATCTTGCTGTTGGAGAAGTAAGCTCCTGAATATCCCACCTCGAAACCTCCGTCCTCACGCACAGTCTCGCTCACCGCGGCCATCACCTGTTTCACTTCATTTGGCGCAACATCAAGAGCCAAAGGATAGTAGCTGTCCTCAGAGCCCGCCACGATGGTTTTCAGATCTTCCGTGAAGGTCTGCCGCATCAAGTTCGAGACAGGAATCCGGAACTTCTCTCCGCTTGAGTTCTTCTTCTCGATGAAAGTGTCTTGAAGAATCCCGGAAAGCCCGGCGGCGTTGGAACCTGTCACGACCGGAACTGTGCTGGCTCCCTGGACAATGTTGAACAGACGGTTCTCATTGAGCGAGTTCTTCAGGATTGACACAAGTTCGGAATAGCCTACATCATAAAGCGCAAGCAAGTCAGGATCAGCGATAAAAAGGGCGTCGGTCTTTACCGGGGGATCCGCCACCGTCACTCCCGGAAGCGCTTCCCTGATCCTGGCGAGCATCTTCCTCAACGAGCCCACCTCAACCTCCCCCGTCTTCACCGGACGGAGACGCGCGGTCAAGGGAGCCTCGTTCCCGGCAAAAACCATATCGAATATGTTTCCTGACGCTTCGAATGAATATACCGCTTCGGGATATTCACTCTCCACCACGCCGCGCAACTCGTCCTGAACCTTATTCAGGGTACGCTGGTCCTTGCAGTTGACATAGAGGGACGCTTCCGAAATGCCTTGGCCGCCGCTGTGGTTCAGGATGAACTGCTGAGAACCGACAAGGGCCGTCATCTGCTCCACGCTTCCGGTCAATTTTTCCTCCAACTCCCTGATACGTTCCGTGTTACGCTCAATCGAAACATGCTCGTTCCAGTCAATCTTCATTATCGCGTCTGTCTGGGTCATCTCCGGAAGACGGGATTTGGGCATGGCGGCGAAACAGACAGTCAGTCCGACGGCGGAGACGGCCAGCAGCCCCCACGCTACAGGCCTGTGCCTGATGAACCATTCCATGCACCTGCCATCCCAGCGACGGACAGGCTCATCGAAGTTGATCTTTTCCAGCAACGGATTCGGTCGGAAACCGTCCGAGCCTTTGTACCACCAATAATAATAGACAGGGATCACGAGGATGGTCACAAGGTAAGACGTCAGCAGCACGATTGTCACCGACATCGCCTGGTCGTAGAACATCGCACCGGCGATGCCGCTCAGGAAGATCAGCGGGATGAACACCGCACAGGTTGTCAGCACGGAGCTGAGCATCGCGCCCTTCACCTCTTTTGTGCCTTCAAGCACGGCGGAGCGCAGATTCCCTTCGCGTTGCCAACGGCCGGTCATGTTGTCCACAAGGATGACCGTGTTGTCAGTCATCATTCCGACTCCAAGCAGAAGGCCGGAAAGGGATATGATGTTGAGGGTCAATCCTATGGCATAGAAGCAAAGCATCGAAAAAACCAACGCCACAGGCATCGTGAGAATGACCAGCGCCGGGGAGCGGAAGTCTCTCATGAACAGGAATATGATGACGCCCGCCAGCAGGAGGGCGACGAGGATGTTCCGCAGCAGGTTGTCGATGGTATATTCAAGAAGCGTGGTCTGGTCTCTCGTGACCTCGAAATGCAGCTGCGGGTAGTCGCTGCGGAAACTGTCCATCAGCCGGTTCATGGCGGACTTCAGGTCCGACATCTTGGCCTCGCTCTGCTTGATGACCGCAAGGCACACGGCATCCTCTCCGTCCGAACGGACGAGGCCGGTCCGCTTTGCCGGATGGACAATGACCCTGGCCACATCCTTTATCTGAAGAAGGCGGCCGTCCTTCTTGAACCACAGGTTGGCGATGTCCTCGCCGGAAGAGGCCCGAGAGTCGAACTTGACATTGTAGCGGTACTCTCCGTCACGGATGGTCAGGCTTCCGAGGCGGATATTGGAACTTTTGACACAGTTCTCGAATTCGGCCATCGTCATCCCTGTCTGGAGAAGTTTGGAGCCGTCCGGAATGATCAGAATCTCGTCGCTGACAAGGCCGCTTACATCGACCATCGCGACTTCGGAGAGCTGTTCGATGCGTTTGCTGATGACGTCACGGGCGAAACGGCTCATCCGGGAGAAGTCTTCGCTCACGGGGAACAGGTCATCCTGTTCTCCAAGACCGGCGCGCTTCGGTAGGCTCGGCGACCGGTCCTGCCCGGTTGCTGAGCCTGTGGTTCGGCCAGGCTCACCAACCTTCGAAGCACCGGGGGCACTTGTAATATTGACAAAAAACGCCGGAATGTCAGTAGCGCTGGCTTTCAACACCTTGGGGCGGGTAATGTCGCCTAGGCCGGACATCGACCGGTCAATCTTCTCGTTGACCTCGATGAAAAGATAGTCGATGTCGGAACCATGATTGAACGTCAGCCGGATCGTCCCGCTCCCGTCCTTGGCCTCGCTGACGATGTCCTCCAGCCCGTTGATCTGGATTAGCTGCCGGCGCAGAGGCTTCAGCACACTCTCGTCCATCTCCCTGGCCGATAGTTCCGAAGATGCGGCCTGAACCGTGATGTAAGGGATGTCAACGTCCGGAATCAGCGACACAGGCAGCAACCGGACGCTGACAATGCCCAGCACGACGATGACAAGGGTTATCATCGTCACGGTTATCGGACGGTCGATCAAATGTTTAAGCATCGCTTATCGTTTTACCAGCACATCCGAGTTGTCCGCCAGATTGAGATTGCCGGAGACAATCACCTGATCGCCTTCGTTCAGTTCGGCGTTCCTGTCCTTGTTGGCCTCGACCACGTAGGACTCGCCGTTGGAGTAGAGGATCGTGACATATGTCCAATGAGCCTTGCCGTCAGGCGTGCAGGTGAACAGCACGTCCAGATTGTCCCTTATCACTACGGCGCCGCGGGGCACGACGAGCTGCCCCGGAATCATTCTTTCCACAATCACCCGTACATTCATTCCGTCAATAAGCGAACCGTCATTCCGGACCTGCGCCGTCACGGAAATCTGTCCTTTCTCCTCCACCAGAGGGTTGATCGCGGTGACTTTCCCCGAATATTCCTTCGTCTCGTCGGCGAACGGACGCACCTTCACCGGAAGCCCCACGGAGAGGAATGAATATTCCGACTCCATAACCGAGAAATCGACCTCCAGCACACTGTCGTCCACGATCGTGCAGAAGGCGTCGGACGGGGACTGGTCGAAAGGCTTCTGCTTGATGCCCGCGACACGGCCGGAGAACGGAGCGCGGAGAACAGTCCCGGAAATCTCGTAGGCGGAGCGGTCCAGGGCATTCTTGGCGGCAGAGTAGCCCGACTTCATCTTCGCGGTGGCCAGAAGGTCGGCAGGAACCGAGGTGGTGTCTCCGGCGGAATAGCCCTGCCCGACAAGGAAGTCGTAAAGATCCAGCTCGGCCTTCCGGAGTGAAAGACGTGAGGACTCCTGTGACAGCTTCAGGTCGGGACGGTCAACGGTGGCGATGACTGAACCGGCGGAGACATATTCCCCGTTCCGGACGTTTACCGCCGCGATTCTGCCCGTTGTCCCGAACCGCAAGGCGCTTTTCCGGGCCGCGGCAAGCTTTCCGTTGGACAGGAGCTGGCGCGCGAAGTCCTTCCTTTCCAACGTAATGACAGTCACCTCGTTTATCTGGGGAGTGTAGGTCAGTTTCCCGTCCTTGGCCTCCTCTGTCTTTTTGTTTCCGCCGCAGGCCGCGGCCATCACAGCGAGACCGCAGACAAAAAAGGGCGCGAATATATTCTTTAGCATATTCATTGATTCTGAATCATTCAACCATTTCCTTCACGTTGACATCGATGTCCTTTCCGATGATGAAGTCGTAGAGGGTGTACTTCCGCAGGGTGTAGTAGTAGAGCCAGAAGTTGGAGTAGTCGGTGATGTACTTGGTCATCGCGGACTCGTTGTCGTTCTGGGCGTTCGTGAGGTCCGTCACCGTGGCCGAACCCCGCCTGAACTTGTCCATCATCAACTCAAACCTTTCCGAGGCTATCTCCATCGCCTTGCGTGAGGCCATGCACTGCTGCCGCTGGTTGTTGAACTGACCGACAGCGGTGAATATCTTCCTGCGGTAGTCGTTCTCGCTTTGGAGATTCTGCGCCTTGACGACCTCCTCGGCGGCCTTTGCCTTCTGCACCTTTCCCTTGCCAAGTCCCCAGTCGAAGATCGGCACGCTGAACGAAAGGCCGACAACCTCCTGGTTCAGAAGATCCTTATAGACATCGGGCAGACCGTCTCCCGTCTGCGACAAACCGAAGCGGGCGTTCAGGCTCATCGAGACGCCCCTGTCAGCCTTGGCCTTCGCCACATTGGAGGCGGCGTTCAATTCATTGATCTGATTGTCAAGGCTGAACGTCGAGTTTTTCAACGCCTTCTCCATCACCAGATCGTAGTCCATCAGAATGTCCGGCAGGGCATCATCCACAACAGGCTCAACCTCGACCGACTCATCGTAGCCAAGAATCGAGTTCAGGGCCATCTGAGCCTGACGCACGTTGACAAGGCTCTCGCCGATCGAGATGCTGTCGTTCAGGGCGCGAAGCTCCAGCTGGAGATATTCCGCCCTCGTGACGCTTCCGAGTTTCAGCCTTTCAGCGGCCACGGAGCGCATCTTCCCGGTGTTCTCGTAGTTCGCCTTCACGACCTCCTGATTCTTCAAGGCCTGGACCAGAGAGAAGTAGGCGGACACGGCGCTAATCGTGACCTGCTCCATCGACTCGACATAGCGGCGGCGTCCGCGCTCATATTCCTTAGGCTCAATCAGTTTGTCCCATTTGAACTGGTTGTAGGAGAACAGCGGCTGGACGTAGCGGACAGTGACAGGCTGGGAGTACCAGGTCAGTTTCTCGTTGAGCCCGAACTGGTCGATGCGGGAGAGGTCGGAATAGACGTATAGTCTTCCGCCGGTGAAAGTGATGTTCTGCGCGACCTGAAGTCCGAGACTGTTCTGAAGATTGTAAGTGTTGGCGTAGCGGAAGGAGCCGTCCTCGTAGCTCTGCAGCAGGGTGAGCGAGCGGTCGAAATTCATCAGACCGCCGTACAGGATGAGCGAAGGCAGACGGCTCGCCTGATAGGAGCGGTACGCCCAGTAGGTCGATACAAACGCGTGCTTCGCCTCCAGCGCCGCCACAGACTGGCTCCGCGCCGTACCGATCGCCTCGGCAAGCGTCATCCGCCGCTGCGCTCCGAGAGGCACCACCCCAAGGAGGATGATGAATATGCCGGCCGCCGCCCTGGTTATTCTATGGTTAAGGTTCATCGCAGGATTGATTTAAAGACTCCAATATACTGATATTTTTCAGATTCACCATCAATCATTTAATGAATCCATACACATTTGAGTCCTGTATTTCAACTTTCTCATCGGCATATTCCGTACATTGACGGGCATTCGCAAAACCGACTCACCAACCCCAAATGCTTTATCATATTCCCGAATAGACACATACAACTCCATTAACAAGACCAACGGATATAGTCGAGAAGGTACCATATAATGAGCTAAGATATACTCGTTCTCTGCTTTACCATATTCGTTCATATCTTTATAATTATCTCCCATAATGTTATGGAACATCGGGCCCGAAGAATATTTCGCACCGTAACTTAAAATTATATTACTCTTTGAGTCCACTTGAAAAAGTGCCTTTTGCCACTTTTCACACCTAACAGAAGTATCTGTGGGGCACATGTCTTTTCAAAAAATGACTTTTTAAAGAAGACTCAATTAACAAGTACAGTTTTTGTATCTTTTACGACAGTGCTCTCATCGGCATTCGGTTAGTGCGAGAGCCCTGTTCCGGCACTTTCTCCTTAACAACCACCACAACCGGCCCGTCGTCACTGGCACGCGGGGCAGCGAACAAAGGTGAACCAAGGATAAAAACCGCAATCAAAGTCGTTACAGTTCGGGTCATAGTTAAATCGTTTTTTTTGCAATTGTTTCTGATTGCAAAGTTCCGAAATTATCAGCAAATGGCAATGGATAAAAATCTAAATACGCCAATCCTATCATACTATCCATCAAGTAGTTACCGGGTATTTAGATTCGCAATCTAAACACCTGGACTAATCCTCTATCAGTCAATGAGTTGATGTGATATTATTTTAGTGGTAATATGATAGAAGGTTACTAGTCAATACGTTATCGCCCAAACAGGACTTCCGCATATAAATCCCGATTCTCAGACTCTATCGATTGTATCTTTTTCTTTAATCGATTTCGCTTGGTGTACACGCTGTCCACGGAGTACCCAATAACACGGGACATGGTTTTCGCATCAAAACCAAGTATCTGGAATAATATGAATCTACGTTCCTTCTCTGTCAGCCCGGGGATGTCCGATTTAAGCTTTGACATTATTCCGTCCAACCCTTCATCCACCATCTCCTCCAGCTTTCCCAAGCCTCCTTCCTCAAACTCTGAAACTATCCTCCCCACAGTTCTGTAGACCCGTTCCATGTCACTGCTCTTTCCGAAAGACTCCCAATACTCGGCACAAAGCACAACCAGTTTGTCCAGCCGAGAACGGTAAGCCTTTATATATCTTGAACGCAGGCTCCTTATGGCGGTCTCCCTATCGACAAGCCCGGTCTGCTTCTTCTCCATTGCCTCCAATCTTCTCCGGTAGTCCTCATTGGTCACGGTTTCCTCGGAGAGCAAACGGTTCACATTCTCGTTGATGCGCGACATCTCCTCCACTTGGCAAAGCCATTCCATTCTGCGCTTTAAATAAACGCCCAAGACTGACGCTACCACAATCAAGCCAGCGAGATAGACCAGCCATTTCATCTGACGCTGGAGCCTCCTATCCTTATCCAACAACAAGGACTTATTCTCATAATAATCCGACCGAGCCAATACGACTGACTGGTTCACAGTTGCAAACACTTCATCTTCCCTTTCTGTTACAGATTGTTCCAAATAATATAAAGCCTTTTTATATTCGCCTCGATGCCGACATATACGGTACATCCAAACATCCAGCACGTCTAACGGACACCCTTGGCTTACAAGTTGGGAAATGATACCGTCAGCTGCTCTGCTGTTGCCCTGTAACTCCAGCGAATACGCATAGGCGCAATAATCGGTCGGTGTGGGATCACCACTGAACTTGTCAGCCTTCAGAAACAACTCCTCGCTCCTGTCCGGTTCAGGGATTGGTCTCCATAGACAGGAAAGAGCCTCATTCATAAGCTGGCGGGCATATAATGACGAGTCACGACAAGGGAGCGAGAAGAAAACGGCGAATAGACTGTCCGCTCTCTCATAATCCCGCATATCCACATACAAAGAGATTATTTTCCCCGTTGTTCTCCACATCATCAGAGAGTCTTCGGCTTCCGAGAACAAGGCCAAGGCATCATTTGCGTATTTTAAAGATTCTATGTAGTTGTTTCCGCGACTATAAACATCAGCAACAGCTGATGATATGAGCCCTCTGAAAACCATGTTTTCCGAACCAGAGGAGAATTCCTTTGCACGTATGTAACTACTTATAGCGGATTCAAGATCTCCCGCATTTTGTTGCACAGTGCCGAGATAGTAGTACATCTTCATCTTGTCTTCTCTGGAGCCGTGACGCTCATAGTATCGTGCGGCTGGTCGTACGACTCGGATGTCCGAGGTGTCTATCTGGTTCCTGTCCAATGCCATAGTGTACAGCAGCGAGTGCCTTGCACGTTGCGCCTTGGTCTTAAGAGTCAACGTGTCTATCGACTCCAATGCAGCCAACGCACTGTCAGGCATTGTCCACATAACGTCCTCGGCGGAGTCCATAATCCGCCCGGCCTCCCTGTTCCCACAGGAGGAGAACACGATTGCGGCAGTAACTGCCGCAACCAGTCTGATGAATGTTCCGAACAGTCTCACAACATAGATAAACGCCCTCTAATGAGCGATTACCGCACAATAATAATCATTTTACGGCAAAGTTGTCCACTACATCACGAGTCTCTGACCACCGGCATTCAAAGGCTTTTTTAAGCGATGAAACGTTTTATGGCGTAAATCGCTCGTAATCTCCCCCAAAAAAATGTGCGAAGTCACTCCGAGACATCTGCGCCTGACGCACGTTACACGTATGCTTCGCCTCCAGCGTCGCCACAGACCGGCTCCGCGCCGTCCCGATCGCCTCGGCAAGCGACATCCGCCATTATGATTATACATTTCGTTCACCGTATCACAATCCCGACAATGTACTCCTCCGGCACAAGGCCGAAGTAGCGGCTGTCCCTTGAATTCAGGACGTTATCGCCGCCAAGGAAATACCAGTTGCATTTGAAGGTATATTCGTTCAACGGTGTCTGACCCAAGAAGACTTGTCCGTCACTCGCACTCAGACGCTTGCCGGTCTCATACAATATGGGTCTGCACCAGGTTTTGTAATTGTCAGCATTGATCTCAAAGGTGTCTCCTTTCTTTGGGACTGGCAGTGGCCCGAAATCACGTATCGTCCAACCCAACTTCTTGTTCACCTGCATAGCCTTCAACACCACCCCCACATCCACCAGAGCCGAATCCAGAGTATCTGACAATATACGTTGATATTTCAGATCGCCCAAGTGTCCTCCTGTTTGAGAATCAACATAATAGCCGTTCTTTATTCTCACTGTATCGCCCGGTGCGGCATAGCAACGCTTCAGATACACATAATTTATCCGGAATGAGATTGTGTCCTTGAACCTCGCATAAGGATAGTTCGCAACAATCAGATCACCAGCTCGGACTTTAGAGAATCCCGGAAGACGGAACGAGGACAAAGCCGGTTTTGTGAAATCATAGTCGGTATAAATTCTCGCCCCCCATCCTAAGTTTGTTCACCCACACCCGCTCGCCACTATGAAGCACAGGTTCCATCGACTCCCCTTTCACGATGAAAGTGTCAAAGACAAGAGCCCTGACAACATAATAGAAAAGAACAAGCACCATTACCGATGCCAGAAAAACAAGTGATGCCCTAATTATCTTTCGTATGCTCATCATAGTACGTCTCCGCTCTGTTATGAAGATCATGCATCGACATATTCCTGTCATTCACGGGAAGGGACAATGTTTCCCTCGGATAAGCCAACGCCTGTTCAGTGTCCCCCCCCCCGCCTCTCTTTCATCTCCATCAGCAGGATATAAGGATACAACCGCGACGGCATCATATTATGCGAACGTATATAATTGCGTTCGGCTTGCCCGTAGCCCCAAAGAGCATTTCCGTAGCCGTGCCCTGTCAAGGGCTTTTACAAATATTTCCGATAGCTTTTTGCTATGCAAAGGATTCCCTACAAAGACCGGATAAGCATCTTTCCCTAACAAGAAACTATGGAATCTCCGGTCAGGTGGAAAACCTTTATTGATTCTGTAAAAGTCTCCATAGAGATCAACATATATCGGAAACGGAAATTTCAACTCTCTAATCTGCTCTTGGACATCCAATACATCATCTTCTGACGGAGAAAACAGAATCACGACTTTGCATTTACCGGATTGCTCAATATCTGCAAATCCTGACAAATCATCACTCAAATGATTTATCGCACAAGAGGAGCATTCGTCTTTCCCGTAAAAAACTATCAGCATCGGTTCATCCGTAGTCATTTTGGCAGAACACATATGACCATCCTTTATTTCTGTTAATTCAACCGGCATTACTATCTCCTTAGACATAAATTCCCGCATTTGCTGACGAAGATCCTGATTCCCGCAACTGACGAAAGCCGCATTGCATAGTACCGAGCACAATACCATATTCGATAATCAACTCATAAACAACCAATTAACAAAAAGACACACTAATGGTCTTTATTCAATCCTTAACGACTTCAGATAATTAATATTGTACTCCCGAATATGATCCTCCTCATCTACCGTCAATAAGGATCCGGTTTTACAGTCAATGTCATATTTGGTAATATTCGAAGGCAATGGTATTCGGAACAATGGACTGCCATCCCAGGAGTAGCCGTGAATTTCCTTTATATCCCCACCCACACTTTCATCGATGTACATAACAGAGAAGTAACTATCATTCAAGGACAGATTTGTATGAAAAGTGCTTAACTGAGGAGACTGCTTCTCAAGGACTCGGATATCAGGCATGGTTTTTCCATAGCACAATGTATAACCACCATCGCCGTCAATGGGATACACCTGAACAAGATTCAACAAGCACATCGCCTCAACGATCAATTGTCGAGAGTTGTTATAGCCGACGACACCTGAAAATAAGTTAATATTATAGCCATCATTCTTCCCTATTTGATAGGAGTTCAATCTGAGCATTGACGGACTCATACTTTCTAATCCTTCAGCATTCTTGATATAACGCTCCAAACAAGTGCCATTTTTAACCATACGCTTCATAAAGCAACGGGATCCGTCAAGAGGCAATGCGGTGAAAAGTTCCTCCCCGTTTTTAAATTCACGCTCCTTCAAGACAGGTTCTTCATTTATTATGGACTCTGAAAGGTTTACCTCTACAAAGCGGTTAGTGTACCTGTCCACAAAACGCATCATATATGAACCAGATTCTTTATCCAGACACAAGGAACTTCCGAATAACGGAAATAACAATTCCTTTGGTCCCCGCCCTTTTGTGAAGAAATCACCTTTACACTCCAAGCAATAGCGATCATATAAATGAACCAGCCGGTCCGCCCCCTCCCCAAAAGTTGTGATAACTAGTAAAGAATCACAGTACCGAACTCCGACAATTCCAACTAAACCAAGATTTATTTCCTTGGGTTTGAGTTCGGAAAGAGAAATTTCATAGAAATCATCTTCCTCTACTGTTACCACCTTCTCTAACGAAGGGCAATAGGAATTACTGCAACTGGTGGCCAATAATAATATGGCCACCATAATAGAACAAACGAATTTCATTTGTTATTACTTAATTACAGTTTCTCTTTGAGGAATATCTCGAAGGCTTTCCATCGACCCAAGCACAATTTCCACAGTATAAAACCCTCTGAGCCTCAGCAATTGTAACAGTATCATAACATACTTCTCCTGTGATTTCCGCATCCGTTAAAGCATTAACATTCTCAAAAAATAAAGCATCCAGGTTTGTTAAAGCCATTACGGATTTCATTCCGAACACTCCAGCAAGTACAACTATCGTTGCGCTTGAGATCAATAATAATTTCTTTTTCATAAACTGAACTATAATAAAGAAGGTATTGGTCTTATCACTCATAGTCCTCACTGCCGGTGAAGAACAACGCATAGTAACTGCGGCCGCTCTCGGTTGTGATGTCCATTCTGTAGGCACAATCAGACTCGACAGGAACCACAACCCTTTCTGAAGCTCTGTCCCAAAACCGCAATCAAAGTCGTTACAGTTCTGGTCATAGATAAATCGTTTTTTTACAATTGTTTCTGATTGCAAAGTTCCGAAGTTTTAAGCAAATGGCAATGGATAAAAATCTAAACAGGCCAATTCTATCATACTTTCCATCAAGTAGTTACCTGGTTTTTAGATTCGCAATCTAAACACCCGAACTAATCCTCTATCAATCAATGAGTTGATGTGATATTATTTTAGCGGTAATATGATAGGAAGTTCATAGTCATATATTATCGTCCAAACAGGACTCCCGCATAAAAATCCCGATTCTGTAACTTCTCAGGTGCTCGGCCATAGACACATGGCCAAGTCTTGACAATCATGACAACTCAGACAATGGTGCTACGCAAGCTGGAGGTCCGTCGGGACTTTTCATTTTTACCTACGATGTTAGAAAAATGTGTATATTTGCACAAAACACGTTTGAAAAATGTGACAAACATGCAATTTGCACAATGAGTACTGAAATTAAACGAGACATAATTAATGACTTGCTTCAATGGAAGCAACGGTCGGACCGCAAGCCTCTTATTATCCGTGGAGCCCGTCAGATCGGCAAGACCTGGGCTATGCGCAGATTCGGAGAGGAGAACTTCGACCATGTGGCATATTTCAACTTTGATTCCTCGGAGGAATTGAGCCGTGAATTTGAAAACACTAAGGATCCTAAACGGCTGATTGACATACTCCGGCTTTATACGGACTGCCCGATTGAACCGGGGCGGACATTGATGATTTTCGATGAGATTCAGCAGAGCAACAAGGCGCTCAATTCATTGAAATATTTCTGCGAGGAGGTGCCACAGTATCATATACTAGCCGCCGGTTCCCTGTTGGGCGTGGCATTGTCAAAGGGAGATTCGTTTCCCGTCGGGAAAGTGGATTTCTTGAGGATGTATCCCGTGACTTTCAAGGAGTTCCTCAATGCGGATGATCCTCAAATGTATGAATATGTTGAAAATCTCACTGCGCTCGGACTGCTTCCGGAAATAGTCATGAACAGACTTGCCGAGTCGTATCGGCGCTATCAGACAAGCGGCGGGATGCCCGCGGCAGTGGTCGCTATGCTGGACAGACGTGGTGTAAAGGAGATCGAGAATATCCAGAATTCCATATTGACTGCCTATGCGCTAGATTTCGCAAAGCATGCTCCGGGGAAGGACATTCCGCGCATTTCCGCCATCTGGAGTTCCATTCCATCCCAATTGGCCAAAGAAAACAGAAAATTCATCTATAAGCTTGTGAAGGCCGGAGCAAGAGGGCGGGAATATGAGGATGCTCTTCTTTGGCTGGAACACGCCGGAATGATCTACCGTGTATTCTGTTCATCAAAACCAGGCTTGCCGTTGAGTGCCTACGATGACCTGTCGGCATTCAAGGTGTACCTTTGTGACGTCGGTCTTTTGCGGCGCATGGCCCAGCTCCCGGCAGAGGTCCTTTGGACGGAGAACCCCCTTTATGTGGAATTCAAAGGAGCAATGGCGGAAAATATGGTGTTGCAGTCTCTTGTATCGCAGTTTGAGGTGATGCCAAGGTACTGGACATCAGAAGCGACCGCCGAGGTGGACTTTCTGCTGCAGAATGATACCAGGATCATTCCTGTCGAGGTTAAAGCCGGGACACGGCTTGGCGGCAAGAGCCTCGGACTTTACATCACCCGGTTCGGAGTCACAACAGCATTGAGGTTCTCCATGAACAATCTTAAACGAGACGGTGCCGTTCTCAACATTCCGCTGCCGCTCGCAGACTGGACATCAAAGATTCTGACATTGTGATGGGCTTTTCTTTTTCATCATCACTTAGAAGCTGTTTTGGAATGATTCCAAAACAGCTTCTTATAATGACGACACCGGTGTTGGTCGTATGGCGTATGCCGTCACCTGAGTCCACGAATGTGAATCTGTACTCCGCCAGAGCCGGAAGCGCCGCAGGATCTGTGGAGCCGCCCCGTTGAAGCAGAAATCCCGAGCCTATGTGTAAAGGCTCGGGATTATCAGAAGCTGTTTTGATTTGTTTGTTTGAAGGTTTGAGAGTGAAAAACTTCAGGT
>CAVERO010000034.1:0-20400 GCA_963617915.1 Candidatus Methanomethylophilaceae archaeon
CAGCCCCGGTGGGGCACTGGGGACCGTATTCCCCAGACCCCTTGCGTCGCTTCGCTCCGATGGTTATTTATTAATATTGGTTATTTATTAATATGTCTGTCAAAGATTGTGAGGGTATATTCAAAGATTGTTAAATTTGCGGTATGATTGACAGGAATGTACAGATGATGGATGCCGGGATGGTGCTGTTCACGAGCGAGAAGCCGTTCGGGACGGTGCTTGGGGGCATCAAGACGGAGATGACAAAACTCGGAAACGTCAGGCGTTCAAATGAATTCGCCTTGAGCGAACTCCCGGACACGACAGGGGAGTGCGACCTGTTTGTGGACTGGTCAACAGCCCTTCGTTGGCGAGCCGTCTCCTGCCGGCTGGAGGATGGCGGGCTTGTCGGACACAATTCCGACGGTGAGGAAATCCGGCGATATGCGCTTTGCCTGAAAGAAGGTGACAAGAACAGGAAAGGCAAGGTTGTGGTTGTGCTCCTTTTAGCCGCGATGCTCATAACGCTTGGAGTGACCGGAATAAGCGGTGTCCCGGTACTGCTCACTGCTCCGATAGGTATCGCATCGGCTGCATTAGTCGTATTCTTTGGCCTGAGACCAAGTGTCAAGGCTCAAAAAGCGGTAAGCAACCTGCTTGAGACCGCACGCGGGGCGAAGTGATTTCCGGCTCGTATCAGAGGCTTTTTTGCGTCCGGAAAGGTGTTTTTCCGCTATTTTTGCTTAAGATAAACAAAAACAACACAAAAAATCGTTTCAAATAGTTGTTTTGTTTGAAAGAATTTGTATATTTGGCATGAAGTTTTTCATAGTTTAAGTTTAGGTTAAGTAGCGGGGCGAACGCAGTGAATGCGCTTGCCCCGTGAATTTTATACGTAAATATGACATAAGAAACAGAAACATACGTTTTTGAAGAAAAGTATTTTTGTTTCTGTTTATTATTTATGTTTTGTTGCCATACTTTTGCTGACGGCTCCGCAATGGTGCGGGCCGTTAATTTTTACAACTATGAAGAATTCTGTCAGAATCCTCTTGAGAGTTGCCGCCATCGTGTTCACGCCGCTGACAGTGGCGGCGGTATCCTGCAACAAGATTCCTTCCGAAAACGTTCAGGGAACGCTAAGCTGGAATTTCTCTTCTCACCTGTCCACTCGGTCCGCACTGGATCTTCCGGACACTGACGCCTTTGTCCTTACGGTCAGGAATTCGGCCGGAGAAACCCTTTATGAAGGGGAGTATGGCAAGTCTCCGGAGTCAATGTTGGTCAATCCGGGCAGTTATACGGTCAGGGCAGTCTCCCGCAAGTTCGAGAAGCCGGAGTTCTCGGCGCCTCAATTCGGAGACGAACAGGTTGTCGTTGTGCAGTCCGGAAAGGATGCGAAGGCTCGCCTGAACTGTACGCAACTCAATTCAGGGGTACGTCTGAAAATCGACCCTGATTTCAAGTCTGTTTATCCAAATGGCTCTGTCAAAGTGACTTCCACCGCCGGAGAACTGGGATTCAGTCTTACGGAAAAGCGGATCGGCTATTTCAGCCCCGGTAATGTGTCTGTCGTGATGAATGACGGCACGTCCTCAAATGTGCTGCTTACCCGTTTCCTTGATCCTTGTGAAATCCTTACCTTGGGAATATCCTGCCCATCCACCAAGCCTTCTGAACCCGGAAAGGCCGGAAGCCTCTCAATCACGGTGGACACGTCCAGAGTATGGAACAGCCTGTCATACGAAATCGGCTCCGGAAGCGAAGGTAACCCCGGAACCAGCCAGTCAACAGCCTACAGCGTGGCGCAGGCCAAGGAACATATCGGAGAAAAAGGCGTTTGGGTGTGTGGCTATATTGTAGGAGGAGACTTGACATCGTCAAAGGAAGGGATATCCTTCAACGCTCCATTCACGTCAATGACCTGCATTGCGATTGCCTCCCGCTCGTCGGTTACGGCAAAGAGCTCCTGCCTGTCCGTCAAACTGGCCAAGGGAGAGATCCGTTCGGCTCTTAATCTGGCAGACCATCCGGAACTGCTTGGCTGCAAGGTTTACCTGAAGGGAGATCTGACGGCGGCCTATTATGGCATACCCGGCGTAGAAAACCTTACTGAATATGCGATGAAGTAGTCGAAAATCAGAATCAATCAATTCTTTTAACATTATGAGAAACAATCTTTACAGGGTGGTGTGTGCCACCGTGTCGGCTTTGCTTTGCCCTATGGCGTCATATTCACAGAACGCCACGAAGGTTCACAGGGCGTGGGAGTTCGGCCTTGGCGGCTCGGCGACCAACATCACAAGAACCACGGTGACAAATTTCCATCAGACCTCGGGAGGGGACTATGTGTTTACCCTTGACGAGAAACTGCTCTATGGAGGTGTCGAGGCGTATTCGGCCATGGAGTTGAAAAAATGGCTTTACGCCGACATTCAGGCCAACATCGGCCTTGCGCGTTACTATGATCAGTCCGCCGCCTCCAGACAGGGATATTCATTGCAGGCCGGGCCTGGAATCCAGTTCCGCCCCTTTGTCGGGAGTGAATGGATCCAGCCGTATGTCAGGTTTGGAGTCAATTGTTTCCACAAAAACTTTCCTACCTCGTATTTCGGACAATTCAGCGGAGATGTCACCAAAGAGGCTCTTTGGAAGGCGGAGGATGCCTGGAACAAAGGATTTACTTTTGACGCGGACACATTCTTTCCGGTTTCTGTCGGAATAGGGATTGTCGGTTGGCTTGGCAACCGGGTCGGAGCGCGTGTCCAGGGACAGTATTTTCATTCATTCGGAACGGACGGGATTAATTTCGCCCAGGCTTCCGCCGGAATAATATTCAGGCTTGGCGGAGATGACAGGAACAAGTCCATAGCAGACCGTTACGTGGCCAGTCATCCGAACGATTATGCCGGCCTGTTCCCTGAGAAGGTTGTGGAAAAGGAAATTGTCAGGGAAGTCCCTGTGGAGGTTGTCAAAGAGGTGGTCAAAGAGATTCCTTTGGAGAAGACCCTTGCCGAGATGATGGACAATGTCAACTTTGATTTCGACAAGGCCACGATCACGGCTGATTCCCAGTTCACGCTTGACGAGATTGCGAACACTCTGTCACGTTTCCCGGACGCGCGGTTTCTGGTGGCCGGCTACACGGATGCCAAAGGTCCGGTCAAGTACAACGAGAATCTGTCAAAAGCCCGCGCCAAGGCTGTCTATGATGCTCTGGTCATGAGGGGAGTCCCGTCCTCAAACCTCTGCTACCGAGGTTTCGGAAAACGTGTGGCCGTCATGTCTGCATCCGCTTCTGACGAGGAACGCCGGGGAGACCGTAAGGTTGTCATAGAAAGGGTCACGTCGGAGTCCCTGTGGAATCATATTAAAAAACAATAAACATATTCAGACATGAAGAACGTATTCAGAATTTTAGCTGTGGCGCTGATTGGAGCGTCCGCATTTGCTTCCTGCAATTCGCTTGAGGTGACAATGCCTGTCGGGCCTCGCGGCGAGCAGGGTGTTCAAGGTGTCCCGGGCAAAGACGGAAAAGATGGCCTGTCTGCTTATGACCTGTGGGTCAAGGCGGTTCAGGAAGGGCTGATAGATTACACCGGCCCCACTGACATCAGCCACTTTTTCCTTTACATGAAAGGGAAGGACGGCGCCGATGGAAAGAATGGCGACACTCCGTATGTCAAGGACGGCAACTGGTGGATTGGAGACAAGGACACCGGAGTCAAGGCCGCCGGCACTGACGGGAAGAACGGAACCGACGGCAAGTCCTCTTACGAATTATGGAAGGAATATGTGGCCTCCGGTGTCGAGGATCCGCATAATCCAGGTTCTCTGTGGGACAAGTCACGGACGGCCGTCGCTGATTTCTATTGGTTTCTTACCGGAAACAACGGTGCTGACGGCCTTGTTCCTTACATCAAGGACGGCAACTGGTGGATTGGAGACAAAGATACCGGTGTCGAAGCGAGAGGCGACAAGGGTGACAAGGGTGACAAGGGCGTTGACGGGAAAGATGGCGTTGATGGCCGGAGTGCGTACGAGATGTGGAAGGATTACGTCAAAGAGACAATTGAGGCCGGCGGGAAGGTCATGGACCGGAACGGCAACGAGATTACTCTAGATGATCTTTCGATATTGAAATATTTCCAGTATCTGACCGGAGAGGCCGGCCCTAAAGGGGACTCCGGGAAAGACGGCAGGGACGGCATTGACGGAAAAAACGGTTCCGATGGCAAGGACGGCGTCACCCCGAATGTGGGTGAGAACGGCAACTGGTGGATTGGAGGCATCGACACAGGCATCAAGGCTCAAGGGCCGAAAGGGGACACCGGCAAGGATGGTGCTGACGGCAAGGATGGCGCCGATGGGAAGGATGGTTCTGACGGGAAGGATGGAGCGGACGGAAAGAATGGCTCTGACGGAAAAGACGGATCCGCGGGGTCGAACGGAAAGTCTGCATATGAGCTTTGGGTCGTGGATGTCACTTCTCCTTCCGGTCTTGAGAATCCTAATGAACCCGGCGTGAAATGGGATCCGTCAAAGACATCATTGTCGGATTTCTATGAATATCTTCGCGGAGCCGCCGGAGAGAAAGGAGATTCCGGAGCCGACGGTAAGGACGGTGTCGGCGGAAAGTCCGCCTACGAACTCTGGAAAGAGCTTGTGTTGAGCGAGAATGGACTGGAAAACCCTGACAACGGGGTCTATGACATCAGCTTGTTCCCGAAATGGCCTTCCTCCGCAGTCTCATTGAACGATTTCTATGAATATCTCAGGGGCCGGAACGGTGAAGACGGCGAGCCGGGAGAAAAGATCGCGGCGGCGGACACGATGTATGTTGAGGAAGCCGACTGGACGAAGTACAATGTCGCTCCTGTCAGAGCGCTTGCCAAGGTCAGGATGAACGGTGCGGTAAAGGACACCACCTATGAATATGTCAATCCTTATTCCGGAGGATGCGCTCTAATCGTGACAGGCCCCGGGCCTGTAGTGATCCCGAACTGTACGGTCAAGTTCAAAGACCAGACAGGAAAGGCATACACGGAAACCTCGGATGCGTCAGGGTATATCTATCTGGAACGTGACGCGCTGCCGGTATGGAGCGATGGCGCACCGGGCATGACGGATCTCTCGGCCAGAACAAAACCGGAAAGCTTCACGTTCGGGGACAAGGTAGTCTCCGCTTCCGACAAGATTGCGGCGACCTGTGGAGTCCCGTACAAGGTGGATTTTTCAGTGCGGATGACAGGCTCGGGCTGGGAGGACGGATATGTCACCGCCGATTATCTGATCATAAGGACAATAGAAGGCACGGACGAGTCGAAATGGGGCGGTTTGACTTTCCCTGAATCCAATGACAAGGGGGTGGGGTATTTCTACTATAGAAATTATGGCGATATGAGGAATTACCGGAAATATTCATTTGCGTTGGGAAAACAGCCTGATTACTATTGCCAGGGAGACCATTTCATGAAATTCGGCACAAACAATATCGCGCACAGCTGGTCACGTCCTGAAGGCACTGTCGCCAGTGAGAGAGTGGAGCGGGTCACATTCGGGGATGGAGAGAATCCGTCAATTGTCGGAGTCCATCACGTCCCGGCTTCAGTCTCGGGAAGTCATGCCAGATATGAGGATTATGTCCCGGATTACGGGATGCGTGGGACTTCCGCCGACGGAACGGTCATACCTGAATATTGTGCGTTAGGCTCGTTTGATGTGACCGGCCTTAAGGGCGGTGACGGTGACAACGCATTCACAAGTTACAACGACAAAGCTGTCGTCTCGGATGACGGGACGCAAAAAGTCGCCGTCAACAAGACAAACTATGAATTGATACTCGGGCAGACATCGTTCAGTTTCTCTTTCGACTATTCGACATTCGGTCATGTATATTTGAGGAAATCCTATTATGATGCAGAGTCGGGCGTCTTCCGGTTCAAGCGCTACGACACATTTCTGGACTATCTTTCTGACACCAAGCCATCGGTCAACGGCCTGAATGCCACGACGTTGGAAATAAGCGGGAAGCTGGGCGGCGTGAGCATAAAGAACACCGTGGGGGTGAATATGATTGTGAACAACGGCGACATACAAGCCGCAAGCAAGGCGTCTGTCATCATCAGGAACCTTTATGACGGTTTTGAGCTCAAGTTCTCGCAATTCAGATACCTTGATGCATATTATGGCAAAACCACGGGTAAGTTCCGCTATGATGAGAAGCAACCTTATGTGGCCTCGTGTACATTGGGAGAGGATTCCTATACATTCCAGGCAATCAAGGACGGTGTGAGTGCCCCGCTTCCATAGCGTGTCTGTTTCCCCGTGTCCCTCAGGGGCTGTCACGAAGTGGCAGGGGGTTGGATGATATGAAGAGGAAGGCCAAAAAGAGTCTTTCTGGCCTTCCTCTCTTTGAAAAACTTCTACAGATAGTCGTCGAAATAATCCGTGACCTTGTCCATCAGGTGTATTCTCCATCTCCCGAAGACATTGTGTTCGGAGCACGGATAAGGGAAGTAGTCCAGCTGGACATTCTCCTCGATGCATTTCTGGACAAAATTCAGGCTATGCTGCCAGACAACCGTATTGTCTATGGCACCCTGACATATGAGCAGTCTGCCCTTGAGGTTCCTGACATTGTTGATAAGGCTTGTCTGTGCGAAACCGTCGGGGTTTGTGGCCTCCGTGTCCATATAGCGCTCACCGTACATGACTTCGTACCATTTCCAGTCTATGACGGGACCGCCGGCCACACCGACCTTGAAGGTCTCCGGATAGTTTGTCATCAGGGAAATCGTCATGAAGCCTCCGTAGCTCCAGCCATGGACTCCGATTCTTGACGTGTCCACAAACGGCAGGGATTTGAGCATGTTGATCCCGACCATCTGGTCGGCCATCTCGTTCCGGCCACAGTGGCGGTGGATGGCTTTCTCATATTCCGCACCTCTGTTCTGGGTTCCACGGTTGTCCTGCACATAGACGATGTAGCCTTTCCGGGCCATAAGCATCTCCCACATGCGTACCTGACCGAGCCATGTGTTCTGTACCATCTGCGAGTGTGGGCCTCCATAGACGTAAAGGACCACGGGATATTTCTTCGCCGGGTCGAAATCCGTCGGGAGGAAGAGCCTGTACCAGTTGTCGTACCGTCCGTCAGCGCTCTTGACAGTGCCGAAAAGCACTTCGCCGGTCTTGTAGTCCTTCAACGGGTCTCCGGCTGTGGACAAGTTGCGGATGAGTCTGCCGTCGGTTGTCTTGAGGTCGGTCACCTGAGGAACATTGAAACTGCTGTAGCTGTCGATGAACTTGGTGCAGTCCTCGTTGAGGCTGACTGTGTGCCAGCCTTCCTCGGCCGTCAGCCTGACAGGTTTGCCGAACTTTGCCTTGGCGACGAGGTCAGCAGGGATTTTTACAAGAAAGTGTCCCTCCGACAGGCTCAGGGACCCGTTCTTCGGCCGCCGAGCCTGTCGAAGCGACTTCCCGAATTGAATCTCAACCTTGAACAGGTGGTTCTCCACCGGTGAAACCTCGGCGGAGGTATAGTAAACGAACCTGCCGTCGTTGGCGAGATATTCCACATCGGCGTCAACGGAGGTCAGCCTTCTGACCGTCCCCAATGTGTCGCAAAGGTAGAGGTTGCGGAACCCGTCGCGGTTGTCAGTCCTGTAGATGAATGAATATGTCCCCTTGACAAACCGCAGAGGGTCCAGAGGCTCCACATAGCGGCTGTCGTCCTCGGTCAGCACAGTACGGGCGAGTGACCCGTCAGAGGCACGGTACATATTCAGTTTCAGATGCTTCTGTGTGCGGTCAAGGACCTGGATGAAGATGTTCCTGCTGTCCGGAGACCAACTGATGTTCGTGAGATACCGGTCGTAGCCATATTCATCAACATCGCACCATACGGTCTTGCCTGTGGCTCTGTCGTAGATTCCGAGGGCGACATTCTCGCTGTCCATTCCGTTCATCGGGTACTTGATGCTCTTGAGCGAGCCTGTGCGGGTGGTGATGTCGAGGAGAGGGAAATCCGAGACCAGACTTTCATCCTTTCTGTAGAAGGCCAGTTTTGAACCGTCCGGCGACCAGAATATCCCGTTCTCTATTCCGAACTCGTTGCGGCTGACTGTCTGTCCGTAAGTGATCTGGCTGTTCTCGCTTTCGGCCACGCAGACAGGTTTCCCATCGAACACGTAGAGGCTTTGGCCGACCGTGTAGGCGAAGGCTCCGTTCCCGCCCGGTGTGATGTTCCCGGCATTTTCGGGAAAGCCTTCCGGCAGCGAAGGCGCGGAATATTCGCTGACATCCTTGCTGTCAAGGTCTTCGGTCATCCACTTGCCGTCCTTGTGGAATATCAATGTATTCTTCCCTTTCCACGATGCCCGGATATTGGCCGGGCGGACGTTCCGGCCCATCACTGCTTCTTCCATCGTCAATTCCTTCCCTTCGTTGTGTGCGGGATGGGTGGCGACGACGCCTGTCTGTGCTCCGAGAGTCAGCGGAGCCGCAAGCGCCATAATAGCGACAATCCTTTTCATCATTCGTTTCCCGAAGTTGAGGTTGACACGATTCTGTCCACGACATATTTCTGCATTCCGCGCCATGGCAGAGTGCCGAGATATTCCTTGTAATGCAGTTCCACTGATTTGCCGCTGCATCTCATGAGCTCGTTGGCGACTTCCTCATCCTCGACGGAGAAGTCGAATATGTAGGATTCTATTGTCGCACCGCCGGTGGCCTTGTTCGAACCCCTGAATCCGGCCTGGATCAGTTTGCCTTCGTATGTCTTCCAGACATATCCCTTGTAGATGAACTGGTTGAGTTCTCCGGCTTTCACTCCGTCTCCAAACACGAAGTAGAACCTGAAGTAGATGAATCCCGCCAAAGCAAGGGCGAGGATGACTCCGGTCCAAGTGAATATTTTCCCCTTTGTAGTCATATCTGATTATTTTACGTTTCTGTCATCAAGTCCCCAGCCTGTGATTGTCGAGATGTACGGAATCACGGCGTACGCTATCTTGCGGTGTCCGTTGTAGTTCGGGTGGCCGTCCGCTCCCATGTCCTCCACATTGTTGTGTACGGAGTTTGTCAAGGCCATTATGTGGATGTTCTTCAGTCCGCAGTCGTCGGCGGCCTTGCGGATGTATTCAAACATCAGACGGTCATGTTTCGGAGCCATGCAAAGGACAGGGTGCTCCTCCCCGTAATTGCCCTTGATTTCTTTCAGAAGCTTGATGTAGTTTTTGACGAACAGCCTTTCCGCCGGTTGCATGCCCCTGGAAAAGTCATTGGTGCCCAGATAGATGACGGTGATGTCCGGCTTGAGCAAGGAAGACTTGGCGTCCCATTCGGTCTCTTTTACGCTGTCGAATGTCTGGATGTAACGCTCGGGCATGCAGTAGTCGGTGAACTTGCTGTTGTAGTTTCTGACGATGCCCATGCCGGAGTGTGCCACGATGATATGGTCGGCGTCAAAGTATCTTGCCGCGGCGCAGGCGTATGTCAGGTTCTGGTTCTCGGTCTCCGGCTTGAAGCGTTCTTTATTGGAGGCCTCCGTGCCGTAGCCGCAGGTGTAGGAATCACCGATATATTCAATGATCCTTTCCTTCGGAGCGTCGGCCTGAAGAAACTCCCCGTCTGTGAGGAATCCGTGGATTGTCGTTATGCCCTGTTCTCCTTCAGTGCGTTTCTGGAGGATCACCTGATGCGGAGCCTTGGCTGCGTTCCGGTCTTTCCCGAAACGTGCCCTGAACTCTTCGGGGCTGAATATCACAATGGTGGTGTCGCTTCCGTGTACGGCCAGCACCTTGTCCGGCTTCGCATCCATCGAGCCGTCAAGCCAGACATTGTAGTAATTCTTCTTGGTGTCGGACACATTGAATCTCAATGAATTGCCTTGGAATCTAACCTTGGCGTAAACCCCTGTCCAGTCAAAGGAAACAGAGCCTTCCTTGACTTCTGTCCTTCCGATGTATGTGATTCTGGCGTCCGAGGCCTTTATGGATGTCTCCGTCGCTTTCGGGGCGGCTGACACAGAGGCGGCTCCGAGCAGAGCCACCGCAAGAAGAGCTGTTATTTTCATCTTCATCTTGAATTTGTTTAGCGAATACAAATTTAGTGAATATCACCGATTAAGAAAGCGTTAAAAATAACTTGTCTCATTTTAGGCAATCTTTTTTTGTCTATATTGCTTTTTTCATCAGCCATGTGCCACCGGCACACTCCTTCTTCCTATCCTCAAAAATCTTTGCCAAATCCGCGGCGACTTATTGTTTACCGCTTACTGGGCAAACGAAAAAAGGAACCGCTCTTTCGAGTGATTCCTTTAATCATTAGGCACCGTTTCCGGCACCCTTGTACTGGGTAGGAGAATCGAACTCCTATTGCAAGATTGAGAATCTTGAGTACTAACCGTTATACGAACCCAGCGTTTCGGTTTTGAGATTGCAAAGATAGGCAAAAATATTTAACCTCAAAAAAAAACTCATCATTTGATGTGAAATTTCTTTAAGAATGTGACAAAAAAGGCTGTGGAACCATCCACAGCCTTTCTTCTTCTATCTTTATCCGTCCGGAAATTATTTCTGGCGGTTCTTGTATCTCTGGTAGAATTTGTCGACGCGTCCGGCGGTGTCAACGAGCTTGACTTTGCCTGTGTAGAACGGGTGGGATGTGTTGGAGATCTCGACCTTGACAACCGGATACTCAACTCCGTCAACAACGAGGGTCTCTTTTGTCTCCGCACAAGAGCGGGTTACGAACACGGTGTCGTTCGACATATCCTTGAAAGCTACAAGGCGGTAGGTTTCGGGATGAAGTCCTTTTTTCATTTCTTTATTGTTTTTAATGATGTTTCTTTTCAGACTGCAAATATAACCCTTTTCTTCCGATATTCAAGCGTCTGCCCGCTTTTTTTTGCGTTCCGGACTGATTCTTAGAAACATGAAAATAATAAACAGCTTCTTATTTTTTTCATCATCACTAAAATCAGAATGGATTAGGAATCTGTTATGTGTTATCCGAGGAAACCGAGCAGGATTCCGGCGGCGACGGCGGAGCCGATGACTCCGGCAACGTTCGGCCCCATCGCGTGCATCAGCAGATGGTTGTCAGGGTCGAACTCCCTGCCGACAAGCTCGGAGACGCGCGCGCTGTCAGGCACGGCCGAGACTCCCGCATTGCCTATCAGCGGGTTGATCTTCCGGTCGCCCTTCAGGAACAGATTCCAGATCTTGATGAACAGAACTCCGCAGGCCGTGGCTATCACGAATGACAGCAGACCGAGGATGAATATCTTGACCGAGTTTCCGCTCAGGAACTTGTCCGCCTGGGTGGAGGCTCCGACAGTAAGGCCGATGAGGGTGGTCACGACATCAATCAGCGGGCCGCGGGCGGTCTCCGCCAGACGTCTTGTCACTCCGCTTTCTTTCAGGAGGTTGCCGAAGAACAGCATCCCCAGGAGCGGAAGTCCCGACGGCACGATGAACGCCGTGAGAAGGAATCCCACGATAGGGAAGATGATCTTCTCTTTCTGGCTGACCTGTCTCGCGGACGGCATCCTTATCAGACGTTCCTTCTTGGTGGTCAGCGCAAGCATGATAGGCTTCTGGATGACCGGCACAAGGGCCATGTAGGAATATGCGCTCACGGCGATCGCACCCATCAGGTCAGGGGCGAGCTGTGAAGAGAGGAATATGGCGGTAGGACCGTCCGCCCCGCCGATAATGCCGATGGCTCCGGCCTGGTTCGGGTCGAATCCGAGGACAAGGGCGAGAAGGTAGGCTCCGAATATTCCCATCTGGGCGGCGGCTCCTATAAGAAGCAGCCGAGGCTGCGAGATCAGGGCGGAGAAATCCGTCATCGCTCCGATTCCGAGGAATATCAGAGGCGGGTACCAGCCTTGTTTGACTCCCTGGTACAGGATGTTCAGCACGGAGCCGTCCTCATAGACCCCGATGTTAAGCCCCGGGAACATCGGGATGTTGCCGATGATCATTCCGAATCCGATCGGGACGAGCAGAAGCGGCTCCCATTCTTTCTTGATCGCCAGCGTGATGAACACGAGGCCTATGAGAATCATCACAAGGTTCTGCCAGGTCGCGTTGGCGAACCCTGTGAAGTACCAGAATTGCTGAAGACTTTCGTAGATGATGTCCATTCCTCTATGCTATCTTGACGATTTCCGCTCCTTCGAGGACGGAGTCGCCCTTGTTCACGAGGATGGCCGTGACTGTTCCGTCAGACGGCGCCTGAATCTCGTTCTCCATCTTCATGGCCTCGAGCACTGCCACTTTCTGACCGGCTTTCACGGTCTGGCCTTCCTTCACCGACACTTCAATGATGACACCCGGAAGAGGGGATGTCACCGGTTTGCCCGGGCCTGACGGAGCCGATTGCTTCGTGGCGGGCGCTTCGACAGGCCCTGCGGCCGCAGGGGCTGCATTTCTGCCAGTATTGCTTGCCGAGTTGTTAACAGTCCCGGTCGCTGAGCCTGTCGATGCGACTGAACCTGCCGATGCGCCCGCATTTTCCATCTCTACCTTGTAATCCGCTCCGTTCACCGTCACGTCAGCGACATTCCCTTCCACTGAATTGATCTCGACGTTGTACTCGTTGCCGTTGATTCTGAATTTGTAAGATTTCATATTCGTTGATTGTTATTATCTTGGTGATTGTCTGAAATTTTGTGTCTTGTCGTTCCAATTGCTGTTCTGTGTCGGACGGATCGTGATGACGAAACTTTCTTCGTCGTGGACTCCGCCTCCTCCGAGGCAGTCGTCAAGCGCCATCGCGATGGCGGCATAGACCTCTCCGCCGAATTCCTGCGAGAGAGCCATCGAGATTGCGGCCGCGACCTCCGGAGACATATTCCCGTTCTTTTTTGAATGCTTCGCGGCTTTCGGGGCGGCAGCTTTCCTGTTGGCGTTGCCGATCCAGCCGAAGATGAAAGCAAGGATGGTCAGCGCAATGAACACGACAGAGACCGAAATCAGTGTCAGAACCCATCCGTGAGGGTCTTTCTCTTTCATTATCTGATTGTTGGTCTTTGCGTCCACGTCGCCGTTGTACGATCCCGGGGTGGGTCTTGTGGAGATTTCTGTCTCGAAATCCATCATCTTCACTCCGGTCGGCACCTTTACCACGGAGCAGTCAGCCGGGAGGTCCGCAGGGATGTCGATCGTGTCGATGACGGTGCGGCCGTCATTGCTGACGAGGTAAACCGTGGAGCCGTTGCGCAGGGTGAAATTAGTGTAATATGTTCCCTGTGAGGAGTTTCCGCTTGCGTAGAAGACCACGCTCTGGCGCGGCCCCAGAGTGGTGGTGGCATCTGATGCCGGAATATGATATTTCCGCAGGTCGTCCTTTTCGTCGGAAAGGTAGCAGCCGGCGAATTTCACGCTTCCGTAGGAACTGTTGAAGATCTCGATCCAGCCGGTCCGCTGTCCGTAGCCGTCCGTGAGCCCGTTTGTGTTCTCCACGAGAACCTCTCCTATCCTCAGGTCCGTAAGGTTCTGGGCATCGAGGGCAAGTCCTGTGAACAGGAGGACGGCTGTTATTATTATTCGTCCAAATCTCTTCATATCATTATAGAGGAAGATTGTCGTGTTTCTTTGCGGGCATTCCCTGCTTCTTGCCCGAGAGCTGCTCAAGGGCTCTGATGATGCGGAAACGGGTGTTGCGTGGTTCAATGACATCGTCGATGTAGCCTTTCTCGGCGGCCTGGTAAGGGTTGTTGAAGAGTTCTTCGTACTCCTCTTTCTTGGCCGCGCGGATCTTTTTCTGCTCGGCCGGATCCTCGACGGCCTTGATGTCCTTGGCGTAGAGCACGTTGACGGCTCCGTCAGCTCCCATCACGGCGATCTGCGCCGACGGCCAGGCATAGACGAGGTCGGCGCGCAGATGCTTGCTGCTCATCACGATGTACGATCCGCCATAGCTCTTGCGGAGTTCCACCGTGACTTTCGGAACGGTGGCCTCACCGTAGGCGTAGAGCAGTTTGGCTCCGTTGGTGATGACTGCTCCGTACTCCTGCTGGGTTCCCGGGAGGAATCCCGGAACATCGACCAGAGAGACTATCGGAATATTGAAAGCGTCGCAGAAGCGCACGAAGCGGGCACCCTTACGGGAGGCGTTGATGTCCAGAACTCCGGCGAGCATCTTCGGCTGGTTGGCCACGATGCCGACGCTCCGTCCGTTGAATCGGGCGAATCCCACTATGATGTTCTTGGCGAATTCCTTGTGAATCTCGAAGAACTTGCCGTCATCCACGATGCTGCCGATGACCTTGTACATGTCGTAGGCCTGGTTCGGGTTGTCCGGGATGATCTCGTTGAGGGAGTCGTCAACCCTGCCGACGGGGTCGTCGGTCGGTACCCTCGGGGCCTCCTCCATATTGTTCTGAGGAATATAACCGAGGAGTTCCTTGATGGTGTCGATGCCTTCCCGCTCGTTCTCCGCAGCGAAATGAGCTACTCCGCTCTTGGAAGCGTGCACGCTGGCGCCGCCGAGCTCCTCCTGCGTGACCACCTCTCCGAGGACGCTCTTCACGACCGCCGGCCCGGTGAGGAACATGTAGGATGTGTTCTTGACCATCACCGTGAAGTCCGTCAGGGCAGGGGAGTAAACCGCTCCACCGGCGCAAGGGCCGAATATTCCTGAAATCTGCGGAACCACTCCGGACGCGAGGATATTCCTTTCGAATATCTCGCCGTAGCCGGCCAGCGCGTCGACCCCCTCCTGGATTCTCGCTCCTCCGGAGTCGTTGAGGCAGATGAACGGGGCTCCGTTGCGGGTGGCGAGATCCATCGCCTTGCAGATCTTCTCCGCCATTGTCTTTGAGAGCGAACCTCCCGAGACGGTGAAATCCTGTGCCGCCACATAGACAAGGCGTCCGCCGATCGTGCCCTGTCCGGTGACTACCCCGTCTCCGTCGAAGTGCTGCCTTTCCATTCCGAAATTCGTGCAGCGGTGGCGGACAAACATATCGAATTCCTCGAAGCTTCCTTCGTCAAGCAGCAGTGCGAGTCGTTCCCTCGCCGTCAACTTGCCTTTCTCGTGCTGGGCGTCGATCCTTTTCTGACCTCCGCCCATCCTGGCCGCGGCTCTGCGCTCGACCAGCTTCTTGATGTTATCCTGCTGGATGCTCATATTACTGTACGTTAATCAAATTTTCCGAACCACAAATTTATCAAGAATCCCGCTTCATTCAAAATTCCAGCCCGCAAAGCCGTAAATTCACGCTACTTGTGGTAAAATACTGATTTATGAATATGATAAAAAAGAAAAGGCTGACTGAAAACACTTTCGGTCAGCCTCTAATATTCTCATTGGTGATTATTACTCCGCCGGTTTCAGCGTGCTGTAAACGTTGGTGACATCGTCATCGTCCTCAAGCAGACCGGTAAGCTTGTCGAGAGTCTCACGCTGCTCAGGCGTGACATCCTTGAGGTCCACGTTAGGAATCCTCTCGAATCCTCCGGAGATGAGTTCATAGCCGTTGTCCTCGATGTACTTCTGAATCGCACCGTAGGACTCGTAGGCTCCGTAGATCACGACATTCTTTGTGATCTCCCCGTCCTTGTCCTCCTGCTCCTCGATGAAAACCTCAGGGTCGTCGTCGCATTCGCAGAGAGCAAGCTGAAGCTCGTCGATGTCAAGACCCTCCTGATACTTGATGCGGAACACGCTCTTGTGGTCGAACATGAAGCTCACGCTCCCGCTCGTACCGAGAGAACCGCCGCACTTTGTGAAATAACTTCTGACATTGGCGACTGTACGCGTGTTGTTGTCGGTCGCCGTCTCCACCAGATAGGCGATTCCGTGAGGACCGTAACCCTCGAACACAACCTCCTTGAAATCGCCCTGGTTCTTCTCCATGGCCCTCTTGATGGCCTTCTCGACGTTGTCCTTAGGCATATTCTCGCTTCTGGCCTCCGCCATCAGCGCCCTGAGCCTTGAGTTACCGACCACGTCTGGGCCTCCCTGCTTCACGGCAATGGTGATTTCCTTTCCGATTTTTGTGAAGGTCTTGGCCATGTGGCCCCACCTCTTCAGCTTCCTTTCCTTTCTGAATTCAAACGCTCTTCCCATAGTCCTTATTTGGTCTGGTTCTCGATGCGGGTGATGTACTTGTCGATGTCATAGCCTTCGACCGACTGTGGGTACTGATCTTTTATCTTCTTGTAGAAGGTGAGTGCCTTGGCGTTGTCCCCGAGTTCCTCGCAGGTCACGCCGGCCTTGAGAAGATAACCGGCAGCGAACACATTGTCAGCCGCGGCGGCGGCTTTCTCGAAATACCCGAGAGCCTCGCTGTATTTTTCCAATCCTACATAGGCGTCACCTATGCAACCCTGGGCGCGGGCGTTCAGAAGGGCTTCCTTTCCATTGTACTTCTTAAGGTAGTTGATGGCCTCCTGATAGTTTCCAAGCTGGAGTTCGCAGACGCCCGCGTAATAATAGACATCCTTTCCTCCCTTGGCTCCGAAATCCTTGATGATTTGGGAGAACCCAAGGACATTCCCGTCTCCGTTGAGAGCCAGTTCGAACTCCCCGTTGCGGAAGTTGGCCTCTGCCGGGAACATCTGCGCCGTGGCCTCGTCGCTCTTAGGCTGCGCATAGAATTTCTGGTATGCCACCAGAATCAGGGCAATCACCACCAGGGCGATAAGAATGCCGTAGATTGTCTTTTTGTTCTCACGGAAGAACTTGTCGGTCTTGGACACTGTCTCAATGACTTTCTCCTGACGCTCCTGCTCTTTCTCTTTCAAGATTGCATTTTGCTTTGCCATTTCTATAAAGTTTTTGTTATTATCGAATAAGTGATGCCTGAAAAATAACTATTTCATCATCACTAATAGTCCGCAAAAATAGTAAAAAATGTTCAATCCCGCAATTAGAAGCTGTGTTGATTTGTTTGAAATGTTCTTTGAGGTGAAAAATCTTCATCTTCTTCCCGCTTAAGTTTTTCACTCTCAAACCTTCAAACAAACAAAAACAGCTTCTTATTGGCCGTTCTATCTCTTTTCTCTTGAAAATGATTATCTTTGTCTTATCGAAAGGAACGGAATGCCGGCTCTGAAGAAAATAGTCGTACAGAATTTCAGGAACATAGCGTTTCAGGAATTGTCTTTCTCTCCCAACATCAATTGCATATCAGGCAATAACGGGGAGGGAAAGACAAATCTTATGGATGCCGTCTGGTACCTTTCCATGACCAAGAGCGCATTCGCGGCCTCGGACAGGTTCAACTTCCGGCACGGCACGGATGTCTTCGCCCTTTCGGGAACATATTCGATGAACACGGGGCCGGACGCGCGGTTCTCGGTGCAGGTGGACAGCAAAGGCGAGAAGAAGGTGCGCAGGGACGACAAGGCGTACTCGAAGGTCTCTGAGCACATCGGGGTGCTGCCGATTGTCATGGTCTCTCCGTCGGACACTTCCCTCGTGAGCGAGAGCGGAGAAGACAGGCGGCGCTTCGTCAATTCGGTGCTGTCGCAGATGGACAGGGAATATCTTGCCGCTGTGCAGCAGTACAACCGCCTTCTTTTCCACCGCAACAAGATGCTCAAGGACGGCACCTTCGATGGGTCGCTTCTGGACGTGTTCGATGAAAGGATGAATGAATATGCCGGTGTAATCCACTCCAAAAGGGATGATTTCGTAAAGGATCTCCTTCCGCTTGTGGCTGAACATTACGCCACGCTTTCGGGCGGCCGCGAGACCGTGTCGATCGACTATAGGTCTGATTTGAGGAAAGGCCCGCTGGTGGATCTGCTGAAGGCTTCCAGAGAGAAGGACAGGATGTTCGGATACACCACCGCAGGAATTCAGAGGGATGATTTCATTTTTGAGATGAACGGTTTCCCGATCAGGCGTTGCGGCTCGCAGGGGCAGCAGAAGTCGTTTCTGGTCTCGCTGAAATTCGCCCAGTACGAGCTTATGAAGCGCAGGTACGGATTTCCGCCGATGCTTCTGCTGGACGATGTGTTCGACAAACTGGACATGAGCCGGATCTCCAACCTGCTTGGGATGGTCGCCGGGAATGATTTCGGCCAGATATTCATAACCGACAGCAACAAGGTGAGGATGTCGGGCATTGTGGATGGCTTGACCGCCGACAGGGCTTATTTCGAGGCCGTAGGAGGGGAGTTCAGGGAGATTTGATGATGGAGGAGTTCAAGAAGATCAAGGGTACGCCGCGCAAGGAGGCTTTGGGAATGGACAAACTCATTCCTTTGTACATCAGGACTTTGAAGTTAAGCGCAGGTCTCAATACCCAGCGGGTTTTCGCCGCCTGGGACGCGGTCTCGGGAGTGGCCGGCCAGACGCTCAGGAAGTTCTACCGGGACGGGAAACTCTACGTGACGATGTCCTCCTCGATGCTGCGGAGTCATCTTGAGTTCCAGAAACCGGCCTTGATTCAGGCGATGAACAGTTTTTTGGAGAAGGATGAGCTGTTCGTCAAGGACTACGACAGGGTGGGTTTTGTCAGAGAGTTGATCCTCAAATAGTTTTTTCGCTTTTCTTCAGGAGATGGTGCAATGGACGGCAGAATAAGAATCATAATTGACCGGGCGGTTCCGTTTATCCAAGGTGTTCTGGAGCCGTATGCGGATGTCAAGTATCTGGAGGGCAGGGCGATTTCCCGTGATGATGCCATGAACGCCGACGCGCTGATTGTCAGGACCAGGACTAAATGTGACGCATCGCTGCTCGAAGGCACTCCCGTGAAGTTCATCGCGACAGCGACCATAGGAATGGACCACATCGACCTGGGGTATTGCAACGAGAATGGCATTGTCGCCAGAAATTCGGCCGGATGCAATGCCGGAGGGGTGATGAACTATGTGTTCTCGGCCCTCTACGGGGTGGCCGCCCGCAAGGCTATCCGTCTGGAAGGCGGAAAATTGGGGATTGTCGGTGTCGGCAATGTCGGCCGCAGGGTCGATTCCGTGGCCGGTTCCCTCGGATTCAAGGTCTTGAAGAACGATCCTCCGCGCATGGCCGAGGAGGGGATGGAAGGTTTCTGCACTCTTGGCTATCTGCTTGCCAACGCTGACATCGTGACGATGCACGTGCCTTTGAACGGGACGACAAGGGGGATGGCGAATGATGAGTTCTTCGCTATGATGAAGCCGGGCACCATATTCATCAACGCTTCCCGTGGGGAGGTTGTTGATGAGGCGGCCTTGAAGAGGGCGATCCCGAGGCTCGGCCCTGTGATTCTAGACACCTGGAACAATGAGCCTGACATCGACCGCGAGCTTCTGAATATGGTCGATATCGCGACTCCCCACATCGCCGGCTATTCCTACCAAGGCAAGCAGAACGGCACGATGATGGCCGTCCGCGCCCTTGCCCGTTTCTTCGGCATCGAGCCTCTCTACGACTTCTTCCCAAAGACCGAAATCATTGACCTTGAGTCAATACGTCTTGACCTGAAGGGCAAGTCCCAGGGCGAGGTCGCCTCGGTCCTCCAGTACAACTACCCGATTTTCACTGACGACTTCATGTTCCGTATGGCCCCCGAGACCTTCGAGTCCTTTCGCTCCAACTACCAGTACCGCCGCGAGTTCTACATCTTCTGATTTCAGTTCAGACAGTGTGATAGAACTTTCCGTAGGCGGTTTCTTCGCTGACTCTCTTTAGGATGTCGAGAAAATCCTTCGGCAGTTTCTTCAACACCTTCGAGCGGATTCCTTCCGGTACTCCGCCGTAGAAGGCCTCGGCTATTCCGCCGGTGATGCAGGCCAGAGTGTCGCTGTCGCCGCCCATCGACACCGCTTTCCTTATGGCATCCTCAAAGTCACTTGATTCCAGAAAGGCTATGATGGCTTCCGGGACTGTCCCTTGGCAACTCGACGACCAATCGTATGTTCTGTTAAGATATTCATAAGTACGGTCGAGGTCGTAGCCGTACTTGTTTGAGATGTAGTCTTTTATTTCCTTCTTGCTCTTTCCGTTCCTCGCCATCCAGATTACGGCGGCTGTGGCTTGGGCACCCTTGATGCCCTCCGGGTGATTGTGTGTGATCACCGCAGACAACGCCGCCACACGCTCCGTCTCCTCAAGGGTGTCGAAGAACCAGCCGCAGGCGCTTGCCCGCATCGCGGAACCGTTGCCCCATGATCCATAGGGATGCCGTCCTGTGACTGAATGATAAGGAATCTCACCATTCTTGCTGTCATATTTACCGAGTTTATCAGGAAGGTACAGCCAGATGCTGAACCAATGTCCATACCCTCCCATAGGGCACGTATATTTCTCGCTGAACGCGACCATAGTGTCCTCAAGTGTCTGAAGTGAGTGTTCCGGGTCATCAAGCAACCACTTGGCCACCGTCATAGTCATAATTGTGTCATCAGTGTAGTAACTGTCATTTCTGAACAGCTCGAAATTGTAGTCTTTTGTGTTTTGGAACTC